>CAYTXJ010000001.1:0-60905 GCA_964440775.1 uncultured Desulfobacteraceae bacterium
AAATTATCCATTGTCAAGTATCTTATTTAAAAATGAAAGCTTTGCATAACCCCCCCTTTTACACTGGGGGTTACACCCCCTTCCAGGTCGGATGACCCTCCGGGTCGGAGACCAGACCCCCAAAAATTAACTTAAAATAACCCAAAATTTCAGCTTTTTTCAGAGAGCTTTAAAAATTTAAAGCTCTCAAAAATATATTCATATCTTCAGGAATAGGTATGCTGAATTCCATAAATCTCTTTTTATGTGGATGAAGGAATTTAATGAACTGCGCATGGAGCAATTGCCTTTTGACATATCCTTCCAGTCCTTCCAGATTATTCCTCTTCCACCATCTCTTACCTGGCCCATATAAGGAATCACCCACTACAGGGTATCCAATATGTGAAAGATGCACCCTTATCTGATGAGTTCTACCTGTCTTAGGGTATACCATAAGCAGGGAAAACCCTAAGGCAGATCTTCTAATTAGCTCCCATTCAGTAACAGCAGATCTTCCCCCCTCTTTTAAGACCGCCATCTTTTTCCTGTTTTTTGGGTGCCGGCCTATGGAAAGTTCAATCTTACCTTTTTTATGATCTATCATGCCATGAACCACACACATATATCTCTTATCAATCTCTCCCCTTTTAAACTGTTCAGATAGGCTCAAATGGGTCTTATCATCCTTTGCAACTAAGAGTAGCCCCGAAGTGTCTTTATCTAATCTATGGACAATCCCTGGCCTCATCCTTCCTCCAACCTGAGAAAGCCGATTCATATGTTTTAAAAGGCCATGCACCAATGTGCCTCTGTGATGTCCTGCTGAAGGATGGATCACGATACCCGCTGGTTTATTTATTACTAACAGGTACGGGTCTTCATATAGTATTTCAAATTCCACATCTTCAGGGATAAGTTCTACTGTGGGGGAGGTCTCCACTATGGCGCCTTCAATTCTATCTCCCTCCTTTACTCTATAGCTCTGCTTCTGAGTCCTTCCATTTACAAAGATCTTACCTTCTCTTATGGCAAACTGTATCCGATTCCTGGTAAGATCTCTAACCCTCCTCTGTATTAGGATATCAAGCCTTAACCCCCTTTCCCTTTCTAAGACAATAAATGAAAATTCTCTTTTCCTTATATCTTTCAAGCTATCAAGATATAATGCTGTCCAGGTCTCTCTCTACCCGCTCTTCTTCGATATTCCTTGCAAGGGATATCTCCTTAACAAGCAGGTTCTTTGCCATATCCAAGATTCGCTTTTCCCCAAATGAAAGCTCTTTTTCTTTTTTTAGCATCAATAGGCTTCTGTAGACCTCTGCTACTTCAAATAGGGAACCTGTCTTTATCTTTTCCATATATTCCCTGTATCTCCTATTCCAGGTCTGATTACCATTAAGGGGTTCTTTATTCTTTAAGATGGATATAATCTTAGGTATATCCTCCTCGCCAATCAGATTTCGCAACCCCACCTGTTTTACATTTTGAGTTGGAATCATAATCTTCATGTCATTGTCAATAAGACGCATTATATAAAAGTCCTGTTTACAGCCTGAAACTTCCTTAGTCTCAATCTTTTCAATTACCCCAACACCATGTGCTGGATAAACCGCCAAATCTCCTGTCTTAAACATTATTCATTCCCCCTCTAATAGAATTTGCCCGCCCCGAGTATTTTAGGGCAGGATTAGAATTAGAACTTAAGGAGTATCCCAATAGCAGGTAATATTGGCGCAATAACAAGGGATACTACTGACATAAGCTTAATAAGGATATTCATTGCAGGGCCAGATGTGTCTTTAAATGGATCTCCTACTGTATCCCCAACAACAGCTGCCTTATGATTGTCAGAACCCTTTCCGCCCAGATTCCCTGCCTCGATGTATTTCTTGGCATTATCCCATGCACCTCCTCCATTTGCCATAAACAGCGCCAAAAATGCACCCATAACCGTTGCACCCAAAAGCATTCCACCTAAGGTCTGCTTACCTAAGAAGAATCCCACAAGCACAGGGGTGAGCACCGCAACCAGCCCAGGAGCTACCATCTTTTTAAGTGCCGCATTGGTTGCAATGGTTACACACTTTGCAGGTTCAGGCTTCGCCCCTTCCTTTCCTTCTAATAGACCTGGAATCTCCCTAAACTGTCTTCTTATCTCCTCTACAATACTAAAGGCCGCTTCTCCCACTGAGGTCATGGTAAGGGCCGCACAGACCATGGGGACAATTGCACCTATAAATGCACCGATTACCACATACGGGTTCATGATACTCAGGCTTTCAAAGCTAAGTCCCGCTGCCTGGGTATATGCCACAAAGAGAGCCAACGCAGTCAGAGCAGCAGATCCAATAGCAAATCCCTTACCTATTGCAGCAGTAGTATTTCCAAGGGCATCTAAGCTGTCAGTGATCTTTCTTGTCTCTGGTCCTAAGCCCGACATCTCTGATATTCCACCTGCATTATCCGCAATGGGGCCATAGGCATCAACCGTCATAGTGGCTCCAACGGTTGCAAGCATACCCACAGCACTGAGCCCTATTCCATAGATACCTGCAGCCTTATATGCAATAAAGGTAGCGACACAGATACCCAGGATGGGAAGATAGGTGGATTGCATACCTACTGCAAGTCCTGCAATAATTACAGTGGCAGGACCTGTCTTGGACTGCTCAGCTATCCTTCTTATAGGTGGGCCTGAGGTATAGTATTCTGCTAATAGCCCAATTGCAATACCGCATAGCAGCCCAGAAAATATTGCCCAGAATGCCCCCATGGGCATGGCAATCCCCTTAATAATTATCAGAGTTAAGATGACAAATATAAATGCCGCCACAAAGGTTGTATATCTTAAGGCCGCTGCAGGATTGATCCTTTCAAACAGTTTTATGGAAAATACACCCACAAACGAGCTTAAAAGACCTGCCATAACCACCAAAAGGGGTGTTGCCATATATTTTAATTTTATGGCTACAGGGTCAAGGCCTTTAAGAACAGGGTGTGCAGCCAAAAATTCAGGTGTAATGTTCAGTGTGGCACCTATTGCAATGGTGGCAACAACTGATCCCACATAGGATTCAAATATATCCGCTCCCATTCCCGCAATATCACCCACATTATCACCCACATTATCCGCAATCACTCCAGGATTTCTGGGATCATCCTCAGGAATCCCGGCCTCTACCTTACCTACAAGATCAGCTCCAACATCCGCTGCCTTTGTATATACTCCACCTCCCACACGGGCAAATAGGGCTATGGAGCTTGCTCCCATGGCAAATCCATTTATAAACCTTGCCGTCTCAGGGCTCTTTCCGTAAATCCAGAACCAGAATCCCAGACCTAAAAGACCAAGACTTGCCACTGCCATACCCATTACAGAGCCCGAAAAATAGGAGACATTAAGGGCTTTTGCCTGGCCAAACTTATTGGCAGCTTCAGCGGTTCTGGAATTACCCCTTGTTGCAGCGCTCATTCCAGAAAATCCTGCAAACATGGAACAGAAGGCTCCTGTTACAAATGCAATGGCAGTCTTCCATGAGATAAAGGTACCTAAGAGTATGAATACCGCCGCAATAAAGAATAAGAGCACCGAATACTCCCTCTTTAAAAAGGCCATTGCCCCTTCATGGATCATGCTTTCAAGCTCCTGCATAGTCTCATTACCATTGGGCTGCCTTTTTACATAGGAATATATAAGCCAAGCAATGATCAGACCTACAATCCCCAGAAACGGCGCATAGACTGTTAATCCTTGCATTAATCAATTACCTCCTTCTTCTCTAATAAATTTGAGGGATTTATCCTATTCATCGTATAATCAATTCCTCTTTGCACAAACCACAAACATGCCATAGCACCTACTTCCACCACCCTGTTTACTATATCCAGCTGATCAGCATAGAATTCGCTTAGCAAAAAATCTTCAATGGGCTCTCCGTAGAGTGGTCTTCCAATACCTATCTTAAGCCTATTAAATTCATCGCTCTTAAGATACTTCATTACAGACTCCACGCCCTTATGTCCACCAGCACCTCCCTTTCTCACCGCCTTTATCCTGCCCAGAGGGAGATCCAGATCATCATGCACAAGTAACATGTTTCTATAGTCCACACCTGTCTCCTCAACCCAGAGGGAAATCGCTTCACCACTTCGGTTCATATAGGTAAGGGGACATACCATAACTACCTTCTTCCCTTCCAATTCCACTAAAAGATAACGAGAAAGAAATCTCTCTTTCTCAATCCTTTTATCCATCGACCCTGCCAGTGCATCCAATACCATAGATCCGATGTTATGGCGGGTATTATTAAATCTCTTTCCAGGATTTCCCAATCCGGCAATAAAAAAGACCTCTCTTTTTCTATCCACCCCCTTTCCTCTTTATTTTTTATTTATAAGTTAACTTTTTCTTTTTTCTCTTCTGCTTGTTCTTCCGCCTCCTTTTCCTCCTCTTCAGCAGCCTCAGGTGATGTTACCACTGCCACAGCCTGCTCTGGATCTTCATCAATCTTAATCTCCTTAGGAATCTCTAAGTCTTTAATATGTAGTGCATCACCTATCTCCAGTTGAGATACATCTGCTTCAATGTGATCCATCAGATACTTTGGGAGACAGGTTATACCAAGTTCACGGACAATCTGCTGTAGCACCCCACCTTTTTTAACTCCAACAGGTGTATTAACTAGACGAATGGGAACATCCACACTTATCTCCCTGTCCATAGAGAGTTCATAAAAATCCACATGTAATATCTCATCGGTTATGGGATTCTGCTGAAGATCTTTTAAAAGCACCAACCTCTTCTCTTTTCCTTTACCATCTCTTTCTATATTTAATTCAATAAATATATTCACTTCCTTTGTGGTCTTTATAATCCTATGAATTTCAGAAAGCTCCACTGCTAACATCATATTTTCCTTCCCAGGCCCATAACATATGCAGGGTATGAGCTTTTTTACCCTCAGCTTCTTTGCCCAGGACTTCCCTTTCTTCTCTCTGAGCTGTGCCTTGACCGCTATCTGCTTCATCTGATCCCCCAAGATAATTTTTTCACAAAGTCCTCAAAAAAATACCCCTCATCTTGAGGGGTAAAGATTTTAGACAAATAAGGTGCTCACTGATTCTGAATTATATATTCTCTTAATGGTTTCACCCAGCAATTCCGCAACAGATAAGACCTTTATCTTTGTGCATCTCTTCCCCTTTTCCCCAAGCGGAATGGTATTGGTGACTACAAGCTCCTCAATGGGTGATTCATCTATTCTTTCAATCGCAGGCCCTGAAAGCACTGCATGGGTGCAACACGCATATACATTTTTACTACCCCTCTCTTTCAAGGCAAAGGCCGCTTGAGTCAAAGTGCCACCAGTGTCAACCATATCATCCAATATAACAGCGGTCTTTCCATCTACATTACCGATGATATTCATTGCCCGAGATATATTAGGGGCATCTCTTCTTTTATCAATTATAGCCAAAGAGGCATTTAGTCTCTTTGCAAAGGCCCTTGCCCTTTCAACACCACCTGCATCAGGTGCGACTATAACAAGATCATTTTGAAAATTCTTTTTTATATATTTTAACAATATAGGAGCAGCGAAGATGTTATCCACAGGAATGTTAAAATAGCCCTGAATCTGTCCTGCATGTAGATCCATGGATACCACCCTTTGGGCACCTGCAACGGTGATAAGATCTGCAACAAGCTTTGCACTTATAGGAACCCGTGGCTTTACCTTCCTGTCCTGTCTACCATATCCATAATAAGGGATCACCGCAGTAATTCGCTTTGCAGATGCCCTTCTAAAGGCATCTATCATGATAAGGAGCTCCATGAGATTATCATTTACAGGAGGGCATGTGGACTGTATCACAAATACATCTTTTCCCCTAATATTTTCATGTATCTCTATCTGTATTTCACCATCACTAAAGGTGGTAGCGGTGATATCTCCTGGGGGTATACCAAGATATTCACTCACTTCATAGGTAAGCTCTGGATTTGATGATCCTCCAAAAAGTTTCATTCCTTCCATCTTGATGCAAATTTCTGGCTGGGGTGGGAGGATTCGAACCTCCGAATGCGGGCTCCAAAGGCCCGTGTCTTACCCCTTGACGACACCCCAGCTACCTTAACGTTTTAAATCTCCTTAACCAAAAAGACATCCCCCACCTGGTGGGAGATCATCATATCTTTTGCCTCTTTAGCATTATCAAGATCTTCATAGATGCCAAATACCGATGGCCCACTTCCACTCATTAATACACCCTCTGGTTTGGTTTCCATAAGCAGATCTTCAATCTCTCTCACAACTGAATATCTTTCACTTACAACCTCTTCAAGATCATTTCTCAGGATTTCAGAAATAGAGAAGTCATCAATATCTTGAAATGTAATGTTATTGCTATTTTCATATCCTGTCAACTCTAATTTAATATTTTCATATGCCCACTTTGTGGATACCCTGACAGGAGGACATACCAATACATACCAAAAGGATGGAATATGGGGAATTTCTTCAAGAATATCACCTATTCCCCTTGCAATTGAACCCTTACATCTTAAAAAAAAAGGCACATCTGCCCCTATCTCCTTAGCGATATTGTAAAGAGCTTTAAAAGACAGCACATCTTTAAAGATAGAATTAAGCAAGACCAATAGTCTTGCTGCATCACTACTTCCTCCGCCAAGCCCAGCAGCAACAGGTATGTTTTTGACAATCTTAACACTTACCCCTCCCCTTATACCTGAGCACTTAAAAAACCTATCTGCCGCTATCCAGAGCAGATTATCCTCTCCCTTGGGGATATTATCACTTTCGCTGATTATCTCTATACCCTCTTCTGAAAGGGTTCTTACGTAAATAAAATCATACAGGGAGACAGGGACCATTATGGAGTTAATCTCATGGTAACCATCCTTCCTCCTATTTAACACCCTGAGATGGAGGTTTAGCTTCGCAGGAGCCTTGATGAATGCCTCTATTTCCATACCTTTAAAGTTAGATAGAGGGTATTGCCTTGCCTATTTATAAGAAAGAGTATGATATCCCCTTTCTTATACCCTTTTATCTTTTTAGTAAAATCAGATAGGTCTTTAATGGAAGATTGATCTATCTCCAGTATGATATCTCCCTCCCTTATTCCTGCCTCATATGCAGGAGAGTGAGGCATTACATCCACTACCACTACTCCCTCTTTGTCTTCAATACCATATCTTTTTGCCAGTTCAGGAGTGATATTTTCAACCCTCATACCCAGACGGATTCCTTTTTCTGTCTCTACCTGGACCCACTCTTTTCCCTTTTCTTTCAACTTTCCAATCTTTACAGTAATACTCAGCACCTTTCCTTTTCTAAGCACATCCACCTTTATCCTCTTTCCAGGTGGGGTGCATCCCACCATATAGGGAAGTTCATTCATATGCCTTATCTCTTTGCCATCATATCTGATGATCACATCCCCTCTCTTTATACCTGCCTTGTCGGCTGGCCCATCTGGGGTGACATCTGCAACCAAAGCACCCTTTTGGTCTTTGAGATGCAGTTTTTCCATAAGCTCCGGGGTGATCCTCTGAATCATCACCCCAAGCCATCCCCTTATCACCTTACCCTTCTTAAGTTGAGGAAGCAGATTTTTGACCATATTTATAGGAATAGCAAACCCGATGCCAATATTACCACCGCTTCTGGTAAATATGGCCGTATTAATGCCAACCACATTTCCATTTATATCCAGAAGTGGCCCCCCTGAATTTCCGGGATTTATGGATGCATCGGTCTGGATAAAATTTTCATACCCCCCTGTCCCTATCTGCCTATACTTGGCACTGACAATCCCTGCAGTTACGGTATGCCCCAATCCAAACGGATTTCCAATGGCCACAACCCAATCTCCCACCTGCAATTTATCGGAGTCTCCTAAGGGAAGCGGTTTTAGGGGCTCTTCAGGATCAATCTTGATAAGTGCCACATCTGTCTTGGGATCTCTACCAACTATCTTGGCCCTGTATCCCTTTTCATTTACAAGTATTACCTTTATCTCATCGGTCTTTTCTACCACATGATTGTTGGTCAGGATATATCCTCTCTTATCTATGATAAAGCCTGTTCCAAGACTCTTTTGTCTGTACTCTTTGGGGATCTGATCTCTGAAGAATCTCTCAAAGAAGTCCTTAAATGGATCATTTTTACCAAAGGGTGACCAGAATTCAAATAGGGGTGATCTGCCCTTAATTACCTTTACAGCGCTGATATTTACGACAGAGTCCTGAACCCTCTTTACAAGATCTGCAAAAGAGGGGGGGATGCCTGCCTTAAGGGCAAATGCATATGATGTAAAAAGGGTAATAGAGATAATAGATGCAAATATTGTAAAAAATAATTTAGTCCTTTTAATCATTATAAATATCCTCCTAAATCTTATTTTGTTAGCTTTACAAAACGGAGCCTTAGATCCGTCAATATGCTGTTTAACAATCTCTCTTCTTCAGAATTCAGATTCCCTTTTGTCTTTTCTTTCAACAGGGCAATTGTATCAATAGTGTGCCTTGCAAGTTCCATGTCTTTTTTCTTCTGCCCTGTCTGAGGATCTGGTATCTCCCCCATATGAAGCAGGGCTGAAGAGCTAAGACTTATTATAAAAGAGCTAAAGTTTACCTCTGGAAGGGGTGCCCTCTGCCTTTCCTCTTTACTACTCTTAGCCCTATCTTCCCTCTCTCTCTTTTTCTCCTCTTCTTTTACCTCTTTTTTTAATCTTCCCTCCTCATCAAAAGCCCGACGGTCCTTTATGACAAAGCCCTTTCCTTCTACATCCATCCTCTTTCCTCCTTCAATTAGAGTTCTATTTTTCTTGCTGAAAATATGTGCGGCATACCTTTTAGTTCATTCAATAACTCTTCTTGAACAGATACGTTGGTGCTGAGGAGAATCACATTCTGCCTCTTTTCCCTTTCTTGACCCACATGCATCCTCTGAATATTAACATTGTGTTTCCCAAGCACACTTCCTATCTTGCCAATAACTCCAGGTATATCTTCATTGTGAATCAATAGCATATGTCCTTCAGGCACTGCCTCTAAGTAAAAGTTGTTTATTCTAAGCAACCGAGACATTGTCTTACCGAATATGGTCCCTGATATTATATTTTCTCCCTCACTTGCCTTTACCTTTACAGAGATTAGGGATGCAAAGTCTTCTGACCTCTCGGTCTTGCTTTCCATCACCTCTATGCCCCTGTCTTTGGCAATAAGGGGGGCATTTACAAAATTTACCTCTTCACCTACCACCTTGCTTAAAAGCCCTTTGAGAAGTGCAGTAGTTATGGGAGATAGATCGTATGAGGTGATGGTGCCTTTATAGGTTATCTGGACCCCCTCTATCGGGGTTTCAACAAGCTGGCTATGAAACATGCCTATCTTTTCTGCAAGCATTGCATAGGGCCGCAGGACATTCAGGAGCTCAGAACTTATGGATGGCATATTTACCGCATTCTTTACTGTGCCATGGAGCAGATAGTCCACCATCTGCTCAGCGATCTGACGGGCCACATTTTCCTGTGCCTCACGGGTAGATGCTCCTAAGTGCGGTGTGCAGATAAAGTTAGGTAGCTCCATCAAAGGGATCTTCCCAGGTGGCTCAGTGCTAAACACGTCCAAGGCGGCACCACCTAAGTGCCCCTCTCTCAATACCCTATATAGGGCATCCTCATCTACAATCCCACCCCTTGCACAGTTTATCAACATCGCACCCCTCTTCATCTTCCTCATCTCCTCCTCTCCTATCATCCCCACTGTCTCGTCACTCTTCGGAACATGTATGCTCACATAATCAGACCTTCTTAATAGCTCATCCAAGGAAACAGGTTCAAAGCCCATCCTTTCCAATACCTCTACATTTATATAGGGATCATAGACCACTACACCCATCCTCAAACCCTTGGCCCTATCAGCCACTATTCTGCCAATTCTTCCAGCACCAATAATTCCCAAAGTCTTACCACACAGCTCCCTTCCCTGAAACCTCTTCTTCTCCCACTTGCCCTCCTTCATGGTAGCATCTGCCTGAGCTATATTCCTGCTAAGCGCCATCATAAGCGCAATGGCATGCTCAGCAGCAGACAGAGAATTACCCCCAGGAACATTCATAACCACCACACCACGCCTGCTGGCAGCCTCCACATCAATATTGTCTAAGCCCACCCCGGCCCTCCCTATAACCTTAAGCCTGCCAGCCGCATCTATAACCCTTGAACTCACCTTTGTGGCACTCCGCACCACCATGCCCTCATACCCACCTATCACCTCCACTAACTCATCCTCACTCAACCCCACCTTTACATCCACCCCAATACCAGGTGCCTCCTCAAATACCTTAACTCCTACCTCAGATAAATTATCACTGATTAAAACCTTCATCTTATTTCTCCCTTAAAAAATAGACTATTTTATTATATGGTTAACATAAAGAGATTTCAATAGGGATAAAAAGACAGATATGGAATTTACAGCATTTCAGAAAAAGGCCCTTGGCTTTTTAAGGACTGCCATAAAAAAAGGGAGGGTATCCCATTTCTATCTCTTTTTAGGAAAGAGAGGTGTGGGAAGAAAGGAAGTGGCCTTGTGGTTTTCAAAGGCGCTAAATTGTAAGGAAGGCATGGGAGAGGTGTGTGGTAGGTGTTCAAACTGCATGAAGATAGAAAAAGAGGTATTTTCTGATGTGATATATATAGAGCCTTTGGAAAAGAGCCTTAGGATTCAACAGATAAGGGAGCTTTCATCCATGTTATCTTATCCGCCTTTAGAAGGGAGATTTCGGACGGTGATAGTGGAAGAGGCAGAGTCCCTTACAGAAGAGGCATCCAATGCATTCTTAAAGATCCTGGAAGAGCCTTCTCCATATAACATATTTATACTTATATGTCAGAAAAAGGAGCTGTTGCTTCCAACTATTGTTTCCAGGGCACAGAGTGTGTATCTGAGTGACATATCCGAAGGTTCAATTAAGAGTTATCTGATATGGGAAGGGGTATCAGAATCTGATGCAGCCTTTATTTCCCGCATCTGTCAGGGGAGTATTAAAGATGCCCTTGATCTTATAGAAAGAGGAGTCTCTAAGAAGAGGGAGAGGTTCCTAAGGATACTGCTTGATCTAAAAGAGGGCTCTCTTAGGGATATATTCAGGTTGATAGAAGATCTTTCTAAGAAGAGCAGGAAAGGGGATGATCTGGAATTAGATGATATGATCATAATATGGAAAAGTTTCTTGAGGGATATGATGTTTTGCAGGCTTGGCTTTGAAGATTATATGTTGATAAATCATGATCTTTTTCATATCTTTAAAAAGCTTTCACAAGGCTTTTCAGTGGATGATATTATCTCTATTATAAGACTACTTGATCAGTTTCAGAGGGATATGGATCAGCAGAGGAATACGGAGATATCAATGGAAAGAGCCATCTTTGGAATAAGGGAATTAATAGGAAAGATATAGTTATGGAAAGAGTAGTTGATATTATTACAGAAGACAGAAAGAAGGTCTGGTCAGTAAGGATTATCCCTGAAGATGCCAAAATCAAGGAAGGTGATGTGGTCTTGTATGATTCAGGCGATGGGATTAAGAGACCTGCCCATGTAATTTCCCATGTAAAGAGGGCGTCCTTTAATGAGGTTAAGGAGAGGAGGTCTTGCCGTCCTTTAAATGAGGAGGAGAGAAAGAGGCTGAGGCAGAAGCCAAGGATTGAGAGGGAGGCAAGAAGAATCTGTGCCATTAAGGTGGAAGAGAAGGGCCTTCCAATGAACTTAGTGGATGTGGAGGCCTTAATCGATGAAAATAAGGTCATGATATATTTTACTTCAGAGACAAGGGTGGATTTTAGGGAATTGGTTAGAGAATTGGCTCACCATGTCAGATGTAGAATAGAGATGAGGCAGATCGGGGTAAGAAATAAGGCAAAGATGGTAGGTGGCATTGGAAACTGTGGTAGAGAGGTATGTTGTAAGGCATTCCTAAGACAGTTTGAACCCGTATCCATCAAGATGGCAAAGGAACAGAATCTGCCTCTAAATCCTAATAAGATCTCCGGAGTATGCGGAAGACTTATGTGCTGTCTTACATTTGAAAACGAATATTATGAGATCAAAAAGAGAGGTCTCCCTAAGCTTGGAGAGAAGATTAATACCATATATGGAGAGGCCAAGGTAATAAGGCATAATATATTTAGGGAGACTATTACCGTATCCCTGGATTCTGGAAGGGAAAAGGAGATTCCCTACAATGAGATAATAGAGGAAGGAAATGAAGGGAGCGAGGGCTAATTATGGATAGAGCATTTTATATCACCACACCCATATATTACGTAAATGCAGAACCTCATTTGGGGCACGCCTATACCACTATTGTGGCAGATGTGATTAAGAGATTTTATGTGCTTTCAGGATATAAGACCTTTATGCTCACCGGCACAGATGAGCACGGACAGAAGATGGTAAGGGCTGCCAAGGAGAAGGGATATGAGGTTGAAGAATATGTGGAGAAAATGAGCGGTCTTTTTAAAGAGCTTTGGCCAAAGCTGTGCATTGAGTATGACTATTTTATCAGAACCACATACCCAAAGCATAAAGAGACGGTAAAGATGATACTTAAGCACGTATATGATAAGGGGGATATATATTTTAGCGAATATGAGGGACTATATTGTTTTGGGTGTGAGAGATTCTATACGGAGCGGGAGCTTGTAGATGGGAAATGCCCTGATCATAAGGAGAGGCCAGAGCTTGTGCATGAATCAAACTATTTCTTTAAGATGAGCAGATATCAGGACTGGCTTGTGGATCATATTGAAAAGAATCCTGAATTTATCACTCCTGAAAGGTTCAGAAATGAGGTGCTTTCCTTTTTAAAGGAGCCCTTGGAGGATCTCTGTATCTCAAGACCAAAAAAGAGGCTATCCTGGGGAATACCCCTTCCTTTTGATGAAGATTATGTTACCTATGTATGGTTTGATGCCTTAATAAATTATATATCTGCATTGGGATATCCTGATGGAGGGCTGTTTAGAGAATTTTGGCACTATTCCCATCACCTGATTGCAAAGGATATATTAAAGCCCCATGCCATATATTGGCCCTGCATGCTTAGGGCAGCAGATATTCCTATCTATAAACAGCTCCATGTGCATGGATACTGGAATGTGCAGGAAGGAAAGATGTCAAAGAGCCTTGGAAATGTGGTTCGTCCCCTTGATCTTATAAGTATCTATGGAATTGACCCTTTTAGATATTTCCTGATGCGGGAGATGGTCTTTGGAAGGGACTCAGAGTTCAGCGAAAAGGCACTGGTTGAAAGATTAAATGCAGATCTGGCAAATGATCTGGGAAATCTTTTAAGTAGAGTGCTCACGATGGCACATAAATACCTAAGTGGAAAAGACCCCAAGGCTCCTTCTGAGATAAGTGTAAAGGAAAGGGAACTGAATGAACAGATGGAGTCTTTAATTTCAGAGTATGAAAGAGATATGAAGGAGTTTATCTTTCATAGGGCCTTAATTTCCATATGGAAGCTCATAGGCTCTTTAAATAGATATATAGATGAGGAGGCACCCTGGAATCTATTTAAAGAGAATGATCCAAGGCTAAATACCGTTATGTATTTTCTAATCGGTGGTCTTAGGGTGATTTCAGGGCTGATATGGCCCTTTATGCCAATGAGTGCTGAAAGGATGCAGGAGGCAGTGGGAATAGTGGCTAAAGGAAAACACCTGCGTTTAGAGATGTTAAAGAGGTGGAAAGACATGGAAAGGAATCCGATGCTATCAGAGCCACTGCATCTCTTTGAAAGGGTAAGATTTAAAAAAGACAAGGCCAAAAAGGCTGAGGGGTTGAAGAAGATCAGTATAAAGGAATTTTCAAAGATTGACCTTAGAATCGGAAAGATCATAGGGGCAGACAGTATTGAAGGCTCCAATAGTCTTTTAAAGTTGAAGGTGGATATGGGTGAGGTTAAGACCATGGTAGCAGGGCTTGCAAGGCACTATAGTCCATCTGAGCTCTTAGGAAGACAGGTAGTGGTGGTGTATAATCTTAAAGAGGCAGAGATTATGGGTGTAAAATCAGAAGGGATGATCCTTGCAGCTGAAGATAGAGATGGAATATGTCTTCTTACACCAGATAGAGAGGTAAGCCCTGGTTCAAAGGTAAGATAGCCTATTTTTTTGTAAGCCTATATACCCCATCCCATCTTTCACCGGGAAGAACAGGCGGTTCCTCTTTAAATTGCATACATCTTTCTATAAAGACATCGGATGGGGTGGTCTTTGCATCTTTAAATCTCTCATATTCCTTTGATTGATAAAAGTATTCCAAAGCCCTATCCCAGTCCATATTGAGATAATGACGTTGGGCCTCAGAGAATAGCTCCAATAGTCTTTTTTCACTCTCTGTAAGTTCTCCTCTCTTTGATATAAGTTCATAGATCCTGACCGGTTCCGTCTTTCCCACAACTGTTATTTGGTCAATAAATCTCACCTCAAACTCATCTATTACCTTTTTAACTGCACCATCTGCAGGGATTTTAGAAAGCAGGGTAAATTCACTTACACACGTATATATCCCATACTGCTTTCCCGCTGCCTCAAGGCGAGCGGCCAGATTCACCGCATCCCCCATCATGGTGTAGTTCATCCTGAGGGTGCTACCCATATTACCAACCACAATCTCTCCAGTATTTATCCCGATCCTCATCCTCATACTGTGCACGATCTTAGGCCATCTATCTTCAGGTGCCCAGATATCTGGAGGAAGGGATTTTACATTTCTGAGCGGTTCTCCAGGCAAGATCTTTTCCTTTTTCCATTTTTCCCTGAGCTCTTCTAAGGCCTCTTGCATCTTAAGTGCCACCCTGCAAGCCCTCAGGGGATGGTCAGGAAGCTCCATTGGAGCTCCTAAGAATGCAACTATGGCATCTCCTTCGTATTTATCCAGTGTGCCTCCTTCTGAAATCAGTATATCAGTCATCTTGGTGAGATATTCATTTAAGAGCTCTACAAGGTGATGGGCGGTGAGTTGTTCAGAAAATGTGGAAAAGCTTTCTATATCAGTAAAATAGGCGGTAATTATCCTGGCTTCTCCTCCCAACTCTGGCATGCTTTCCTTTTTTATCATCTCTTCAATCACTTCAGGAGCAAGATATGTTGAAAAGGTGGCCCTTAGGAACTTTTTGCTACGCTCTTCAACCAGATAATGATAGATAGAGAGGGTAATAAATATGAGCACAATGGTAAGCAAGGGATAGACCATATTTACCCACAGGCCATATTTAACAAACAGATATCTGGCAACCAATATATGTATTAAAAAGAGGATGAAGGAAAAGAATATCCCCTTAACAGGGCTTACCTTAGAGACTATTAAACCAGTGATAAGCCCTAATATCACTATTGCCAATAGATCATATATAAATGTCCATCTGGGCTTATTTAGTAGATTTCCGGTCAGGATGTTATCTACAATGGTTGCATGGATTTCAAGGCCAGGAAATACGGGATCAATGGGTGTGTTTCTGAGATCATAGATACCGGTTGCAGTGGCACCGACAAGCACAATCTTATCTCTAAACAGCCCTTCAGGATAGTCTCCGTGTAAGATATCTGTAATGGAGATATGGTGGAAGGTCTTTTGAGGACCCAAGTAATTAATCAGGATCTGTCCATTTTCATCTGTTGGAATAAATATGGGGCCAAACTTTATCCCCTCTATGCCATATCTGGCAACCTTTACAATAGTGGGGGGTCTATCCACTAATTCCCAAAGGCATCTCAGAGATAGGGGCATATAGAGACCTTCTCCACATCTTATCACCAGGGGCATCTTTCTTACTACGCCATCGCTATCTGGAAACATATTAAAATAGCCAGAGGAGGAGGCAGCATCATTTATCTTTGGGATATTGCCCTCTGGGATAAATGCAGTGAAGAAAGGGTTAATTTTCATCTCAGGATCTTCATAGATCACTAAGGGATAGCGGGAATGGGAGATCCTATCCAGTTGCTCCTCTACCTCCTCTTTGCCTATCTTAAATGGAAGCGATTTTTTGTCCATATGGAAGAAATATCCCAGCACCACCTTTGAATTGGACTCTTTTATAGAACGGGCTAGGATAAGATCGTGGTCAGAAGTCTCTTTAAGCTCATCAATAAACTGTATTATTGAAGAGTTATTAATATTTAGCTTTTTTAATTTGTTTTCCAAAAAATTTAAAAATTTTAAATTAGTGTTTTCATCGGGTTCAAAGAATCCTATATCAAACCCTACAACTCTTGCCCCTTCATGGCTCAGGATATCAACAAGACGGGCAATCTTGGACCTAGGCCATGGCCATCTGCCTTCTCTATCAAGGCTCTTTTCATCAATCACTGCCATTAAGACATAACCAGAGGGGCTCTTAATACCTCTTGAGCGGAAGCGGAGGTCATAACTTTTGAGTTCCATCAATTCAAATATGGGGATACCATAGATAAAGAGAATTACCATTGTCGCTATGCATAAGAGGATAAGTGTATAGGGATTTAAAAATATGGATCGCTTAAAGGTAAATTTCATGATAATATCTATTTAAAAGGAAATAGCACTTATGAGTCAACAATTAAAGGTGGTACTTATCATTGCAGGTTCAGATAGCTGTGGGGGGGCAGGGGTGCAGGCCGATATTAAGACGGCTCACCGCTTGGGGGCCTATCCAATAACAGCAATTACTGCCATCACCTCCCAAAATTCTAAAGGGATATATGATATCTATAAGATACCTGCAAGAGTCTTGGAGACTCAGATCGAGGCGGTCTTAGAGGAATATTGGCCGGACTCTGTTAAGATAGGCATGATTTATAGTGTGGAAAATGCCAAGGCACTTAAGAATATCTTAAGGAGATATGATCTTAAAAATGTGGTCTTAGATCCTGTAATAGTCTCATCAACAGGTGTATCCCTTATGGAAGAAGGGGTAATAGGGATAGTGAAGGAGGAGCTTTTATCAATGGTATCAATTGTAACTCCCAATATCTATGAGGCAGAGATCATTTCAGAGACCAAGATAGAGGGTGTTGAGGATATGGAAAGGGCAGCTAAAATTATCAAAGATATGGGGCCAGATGTGGTAATAACAGGGGGACATCTCAGAGGAGACCTCTGTTTGGATATCTTCTTTGATGGAGAAAAGATCCATAGATTTGAACATGGAAAGATAGCCTCAGATGCTACACACGGAACCGGCTGTGTATTTTCCACTGCCCTTGTCACCCATATTGCAATGGGTTATAAGAGAGGGGAAGCGGTAAAGTTATCGGGAGAGCTTACAGTATCCTCTATACATAGGGGATATGGGGGTGTGGTGTTTCCATAAAGAGAGCTTTGAATTTTTTAAAGCTCTCAGAAAAAGCTGTAAATGGAATCTGTCATTGCGAGGGTCTTAAAAGACCCGAAGCAATCTGAGAATGGTTCTTGGTTCGAGGTTCGGGGGGTAGAAGGGGGATGAGATTGCTTCGCTTCGCTCGCAATGACAGGGGTTGTAGTGTAAAAAGGGTTTATGCAAAGCTCTCATAAAAGTTTAAGAAACTATTTACAATCTATATTAAAGTAATTAGACTTTTTAAGAGGGTATGTGAGACCCTCTGTTTTTTGATTAATTTATATGGAGATAGCTGATTATGATGACACAGCTTTTGGTTGCAAGATCTGGAAATAGATCTCCTCAGATGCAGATCATATCGGAAAAAGAAGGTATACCCTTAGAATCTTTAAGGAAAAGGATATCAGAGGGTAAGGTGGTAATTCCATCAAATAAGAACCACTCTGATATGGTCCCATGTGGAATTGGACAGGGATTAAGCGTAAAGGTAAATGCCAATATAGGAACCTCTTCAGACAGGATTGATCTGGATGAGGAGCTTAAAAAGTTAAAGGCCGCACTGGATGCAGGTGCAGATACTGTAATGGATCTATCAACAGGTGGTGATCTGGACCATATCAGGAGAAAGATCCTGGAAAATTGCCCTGTTCCACTGGGAACTGTCCCCATCTATCAGGCAGTGATTGAGACTATAAATGAAAAGGGGGGGTTGATACACCTGAGTGAGGATAAGATATTTGAGGTAATAGAGAGGCATGCAAGGGATGGAGTGGATTTTATCACAGTGCATTGTGGAGTTACCTTAGATGCCCTAACCCTATTAAGATCTCAAGGGAGAATAACTGATATTGTAAGCAGAGGCGGGGCATTTCTCACCACCTGGATGTTATATCATAAAAAGGAAAATCCTTTATATGAACACTTTGACGAGATTCTTTCCATAGCAAAGAAGTATGATGTCACTTTGAGCCTTGGAGATGGACTGCGTCCGGGATCAATTGCAGATTCGACTGACAGGGCACAGATCCATGAACTGATCACCTTAGGAGATCTGACTAAGAGGGCATGGGAGGCAGGCGTTCAGGTTATGATTGAAGGTCCGGGTCATGTGCCTCTAAATCAGATAAGGGAGAATGTTAGGATTCAAAAGAGCCTATGTCATAATGCGCCTTTCTATGTCTTGGGTCCATTGGTAACTGACATTGCAGCAGGGCATGACCATGTGGCCTGTGCCATAGGTGGGGCGGTGGCAGCAGAGGCAGGTGCGGATTTTCTCTGCTACGTAACCCCAGCGGAACATCTATCTCTTCCCACTGTAGAGGATGTTAGAGAAGGGGTTATAATCACTAAGATAGCCGCACATACAGCAGACATTGCAAGGGGTAATCCAAAGGCAATAGAATGGGACAGAAAGATGTCAGAGGCAAGAAAGAGGCTTGATTGGAAAACTCAGCTTCAACTTGCTATAGATCCTATAAAGGCAAGAAAGATAAGAGAGAAGTCTCCTCCAAAGCAGCGGGATGTATGCACCATGTGTGGAAAATATTGTGCTATTAAACAGGTAAGAGACTACTTCAAAAAATAGCTATTTCCCTATACAGAAGTTGGAAAAGATTCTTTCATAGAGATCTTCCTCTACCACTTCACCTGTTATCCTGGAGATACTGTTTATGGCCTCATTTATTTCCATTGCCACTATCTCAGGAGGTTGATCTGCCCTAAGCGTCTCTATGGACGCCTCTAATGCCTTCTTTGCCTCTAAAAGCAGATTTTTTTGCCTAAGATTTAATGCAAAGCCTGAAGATTCTTCATCATCACCTCTAAGGATCAGCTCTGATATTACCCACTTAAGCTCTTCTATCCCTGTTCCTTTAAGTGCGGATATCTTTACATAGGGATGGGACTTTAAAAAATTAGAGATCTCTCTGAGATCCATAACCGCCGGGAGATCCACCTTATTTATTACAATAACACTCTTTCCTTTAGGTGCACTACTGAGAAGTTGAATATCAAATTCATCAATGTCTCTACTCTGATCCAATACAATTAAAAGAAGCTGGGCCTCTGCCATCTTTTTTTTGGCAAGTCTAAGCCCTATCTCTTCTACCTGGTCTTTTGCCTTTCTAAAGCCTGCGGTATCTTTTACACTCAGGGGGATCCCATTGATATATATGGTAGTCTCTATTATATCTCTTGTTGTCCCTGGCAGAGGTGTTACTATTGCCTTCTGTTCCTGGCTCAGGATATTTAGCAGACTGGATTTTCCGACATTCACCGCTCCCACAATAACGGTATCTACCCCTTCAAGCCATATCCTTCTGTTTATATACGCACCTATAAGGTTTTCAATCTCCTTCATTATCTTTCTTTCAATGACATCTGCTATCTCTTCCCTTGGCATCACTTCTGGTTCATCCTCTGGAAAGTCTATCCCCGCTTCTATATGGGCAAGTATATTCAATAGAGATTCCTTTATGGAAGATATGGATCTTCCAAACTCTCCCTTAAGGTGTTGAGATGCCAGATGAAGCCCCTTTTCTGACTTGGCATTTATAAGATCCAATATGGCTTCTGCCTGTGTAAGATCAATCCTTCCATTCATAAATGCACGATATGTAAATTCACCAGGTTCTGCAATCCTCGCTCCCTGCCTTAATATGAGTTCCAAGATCTTTGAAAGCACAAGATGACCGCTGTGTGAATTGATCTCCACCACATCTTCTTTAGTATAGGAATGGGGGGCCTTCATATAGCTTATGAGGACCTCATCAATAATACTTCTGCTTTCTGGATCCAGCACATTTCCCAAGTAGAGATGATGAGGTTGGAAGTCCGCTATCGGGTGCTTAGGCAGGAAGATCCTCTCTGCTATCTTCCATGCCTCATCCCCACTTATTCTTATTATTCCAATCCCACCTTTTCCTATGGGAGTAGAGATGGCAGCAATGGTATCCTTAATGGAAGATCCCATTTCTCCTATTTTTTTGGAATTATCATGACCCTTTTTAATGGCCCTTCTCCTCTGCTTACCGTATTTAATTGATTATCTTCCTTTAATGCCAGATGGATTATTCTTCTTTCCCTGGAGTTAAGAGGTGCAGTGCTGACAGGCCTCTTTGTCTTCTTGGCCCTCTCTGCCATTCTGAGAGCCAATTGCACAAGGGAGTCCTTTCTTCTCTCTCTGTAATTTTCAGAATCAATTAATATCCTTACTTTCGCTTCAAGGTTTCTATTTACGATCTTATTAACAATAAACTGCAATGCATCTAAGGTTCTCCCCTTTTTTCCTATCAGTATACCAGATCTATCCCCATGGATTTTCAAAGATATGATATTGTCTATTCTTTCAGCTACAACACTGACATCCATAGGCATCAGTGAGAGGATCTTCTCTAAGGTAGCCTTTGCAAGTTGAAGTCCATCCATCTCTCTCTTCTCTTCTTCCAGAGACCTCTTTATCCTGACCCTTATCTTAGCCCTTTTTGTTCCCACAATTCCAAATATACCGCTTGAGCCAGGATCAATCACCTCTACCTCTAATTGGTCTTCTTCCACATTTAACGCTTTACACGCATTCTGAAGCGCCTCTTCTGTTGTCTTTCCTTCAAATTCATATGCCTCCATATGATCCTCCAATGCATTTAGGCTGATATTTTTTTATTAATGAAATATTGTTGAATAATACTCAATACATTATTTACCAACCAATAGAGTACAAGTCCTGATGGAAAGTTTATAAACATCACCGTAAATATTAGGGGAAGAAATTGCATTATCTTCATCTGACTCGGATCTCCAGCAGTAGGGGTCATCTTCTGCTGGATATACATGGAAGCACCCATAAGCAGGGTAAGGACAGGTATACCGTATGGGGGTGCCATAAGAGGGATCTTAAATGGAAAATTAAACAGCCTGTCAGGAGCAGATAGATCATCTATCCAGAGGATAAATGGAGCATGTCTAAGCTCTATGGAGTAGCCAAGGATCTTGTATAGCGCAAAGAATACAGGGATCTGAACTATCATCGGAAGACATCCGCTCATGGGATTCACCTTATAGGTCTTATATAGATTCATAAGTTCACGATTAAGCTGTTCCTTATTATTCTTATATTTTTCTCTGATTCGTGTCATAAGGGGCTGTATCTTTTGAAGCTCTTTCATAGACTTATAACTCTTATGGGTTAGTGGCCAAAACAGTATCTTTATAAGCACTGTCATCATTATAATGGAAAGGCCATAATTATGAAAGACCCTATTAAATAGCTTTAAAAGAATCAGGAGGGGCTTTGCAATAATATCGGTCCAGCCAAAGTTTATTGCCTTGTCCAGATCTCTTCCCAGTGTCTTTAATATATCCATATCCTTTGGTCCCATAAAGATGGTGATATTATAGGTAAGACTTTTTCCTTGTGGTATGGTGGAAATACTCTGGTCTATGAATCTTCCTTCCAGTATCCCCTCTTTTAATAGCTTTCCTTTAAAAATGGCACTTTTAGAATTTCCTGGAAGAATCGCTGAGATAAAGAACTTCCTTTCAAATGCAAACCACCCTATATTCCCTGCCAGGCTCTTTCCCTTCTTTAGCTCCTTTTCCTTTATCTCTTTTAGCTCATTGTCAAGAAATAGGGCAAGTCCTCTAAAAGAGGAAAATCTTTCCTTCTTTGGCAATCTATTTTTAAGCACTATCTCAAAAGGGCCCTTTAGATTGCCAGAGGAGTAATTTTCATATGTAATTGAAAGATCTATAGTGTATGTATGAGGGTAGAATCTAAATCTATATATGCCCTTGATCCCATCGCCCATATAACCTGTAAATATAAGATCCTTAAACGGATCCCTATCCGAGACTTTCAAGTTTTCACTCATAGATTCATATGCACTCAGCGGTCTCTTTAGCCCCCCTAAATTAAATTCCAAAAATTCCATATCCTTAAGCTCAATAAGCTCAATGCAGGAAGAGTGGGTGTCTTTTGATACCCTGTATCTTTTAAGGGTAAAACTCTTAATAGTGGGGCCAATATTGGAAAATATTGCCCTATAGAGGGGTGTTTCCACAGTTATTAACTTTTCAGTTACAGCTACCTTTCTCTCTGGAAGAATATCCTCTTTCTTCTCTTTTTTTGTCTTTGCTTGTGAATACTTGGTCTCTACCCTGCTCTTTTGGGGCTCTTTCTTTGAAGAAGTTGCCTTTTTTACCTGTGGCTGCTTAGGTGCAAATAGCAAGATCCAGATAAGTAGGACAACAAATGATAGGATAAATGCAAGAAGTGCTCTCTTTTCCATGACCTACCTCTACAAATATAAAGATTCTAATTATGGCACAGGATCGTATCCCCCAGGGTGAAAGGGGTGGCATCTCGACAGACGCAATAGAGTGAGGATGCCTCCCTTCCATATGCCATATTTAAAGAATGCCTGGTGGGCATAGGAAGAGCATGTGGGATAAAACCTACAACTTCTTGGAAAAAATGGAGATATGAAGATTTGGTATGCCCTAATAATATAGATGATTACCCTTACCATATTATTCCCTCAATCTGGACCTTAATATCTCCCATTTTAAGACCACTTATATCTCTCTTTGCTATAAATAGGATATCATGGGATTCTGGGAAGATATCCTTATTCTGTCTGAAACACTCTCTAAATAGCCTCTTAATCCTGTTTCTCTTTGTGGCCTTTCCGATCTTTTTACTCACTATAATGCCTATCCTCCTGATGCCCACCCCATTTGGTTTTGTTACAATCACCATATCCCTTGTCTCATATCTCCTTCCATTCCTCTTGAGATTGACAAAATCCTTTTTTTTACATAATCTCTCTTCCTTAGTAAGGGAATGGGAGCCCATCTATCGTTGAAGAACCTGTTAAGGGGTAAGTCTTTTACGGCCTTTTGTCCTTCTTCTCTTAAGAACCTTTCTTCCTCCAGGTGTTGCCATTCTGGCCCTAAATCCATGGGTTCTTGCTCGTTTAATGTTGCTGGGTTGATAAGTCCTTTTCATAATCCCTTTCCCTATTTTAAAATTTTATTGAAAATTCATATTTAAAAATCTTATTTTAGATTTGTCAAGTTGAGAGCTTTGAATTTTTCAAAGCTCTCAGAAAAAAGCTGTAATTATGGGTTATTTTAAGTAAATCTTTGGGGGTCTGGGGGTGTAACCCCCAGTGTAAAAGGGGGTTATGCAAAGCTCTCAAGTTTATTAAATTGAAAGGAGATGGGGTATGTTATTTAACTCTATCTTAGGTTTGTTTTCCAGTGACTTAGCTATTGATCTGGGAACAGCCAATACCCTTGTATATGTAAAGGGGAAAGGCATAGTATTGAGTGAGCCATCAGTGGTTGCGGTAAGAAGGGATGAAAGGGGCGGCAATAAGGTGCTTGCAGTGGGTAAAGAGGCAAAGATGATGCTTGGTAGAACCCCAGGCAACATTATTGCCATAAGACCTATGAAGGAAGGAGTTATTGCAGATTTTGAAATTACTGAAGCGATGCTGAGGCATTTTATAAGAAAGGTGCATAATCGCACCACCTTAGTTAGACCCAGGATAGTGGTATGTGTCCCCTCTGGAATAACTCAGGTTGAAAAGAGAGCGGTTAAGGAATCGGCTGAGTCTGCAGGGGCAAGGGAGGTATTTCTGATTCAGGAGCCTATGGCAGCAGCTATTGGAGCAGGCCTTCCTATAACAGAGCCAACCAGTAATATGGTGGTGGATATAGGCGGAGGGACTACAGAGGTAGCAGTGATCTCCCTTGCAGGTATAGTGTTTAGTAAATCTGTAAGGATAGGAGGGGATAAGATGGATGAAGCCATCTTGCAATATATAAAGAGAAAATATAATCTATTAATCGGGCAAGCTACTGCAGAGATAATAAAATGTAGCATAGGGAATGCCTATCCAGGGAAAGAGGTAGAAAGATTAGAGGTAAAGGGTAGGGATCTGGTAACAGGGATTCCCAAGATATTGACCATAGATTCAGATGAGGTGCGACAGGCAATCACTGAGCAGGTTGAGACCATAGTTGATACTGTCAAGGTGGCACTTGAGCAGACTCCTCCTGAGCTCTCTGCAGAACTTGTGGACAGAGGCATTGTGTTGACCGGTGGTGGGTCATTGCTTAAAAACCTGGATGTCCTTTTAAGGGAAGAGACAAAACTGCCCATCACGATTACAGAAGATCCACTCTCCACGGTGGTATTGGGTGCAGGAAAGTCCTTAGATAATATTGAACTTTTAAAAGAGATAGCCATTAGATAGAAGCATATAGAGGGGGGGCAAAACTTAGGATTTGAATCATCCTATAAGAGACATATATATCTGGATATTATCCTTTATTTTCTGTTTAGTCATAATTTCCTTAGGAGTAGGAGATCTAAAGAGGTGGACTTTTATTGAAAGGGTGGGAATGGAAGCGCTTTTCCCTATCCAGAGCTGGTTTAATAGGATTGTTCTATATACAGAGAATTTCTGGAACAGATATATCTATCTGATTCATACAGAGAAGGAGAATATCCGGCTGAGGCGTCAAATTCAGAGATTAAAGATGGAAAACTATGCATTAAGGGAGAGGGTTGAAAGACTGGGAAGATTGGAGCAGATGTTCAGGGTTAGGGCAAATCTTAGGTGGCCAACGGTCTATGCAAATGTCATAGGCAGGGATCCCACAGGCTGGTTTAAGATAGTGTTTTTAGATAGGGGCAGTGAGGCATCCATAGAGGTGGATTTTCCAGTTATAAATCAAGATGGGGTAGTGGGAAAGGTAATATCGGTCGCACCATTTTTCTCTAAGGTCTTGCTATTGAATGATCCTAACAGCGCCATTGATTGCCTGGTTCAGAGGTCAAGGGCTAAAGGAATCTTAAAAGGGATGGGGTCAGATATCGGAAGCTTAGAGTATGTGGAAAGTGGTGCTGATATTAAGATCGGGGATATTATAATAACATCTGGTATGGACGGGGTGTTTCCAAAAGGAATTCCTATCGGAAAGGTAATCAGTTTAAAAAGAAGGCAAGGAGATATATTTCAAGATGTAAAGGTCAGATTATTAGTGAGCTTTTCAAGACTTGAAGAGGTTCTGGTTATCTTGAAGGAGGGAAGATCCCATAAAGGATAGAAAAGGCGAGCTCTTAGAGTTCTTTGTGTATATAGTAATTTCTATCCTATATATAACAATTAAAAGCCTATCCATACAGAACAGGATATTTTATAGTGTTGATCTTGTCACAGTCTTTATCTTTTATATGATTTTATATCTTAGGCTCTCTTATGCCCTTATGTTTGCCATACTTATGGGTTTTTCAAAAGAGCTATTCTCCATAGGGATATTAGGGATCATACCCCTATCTTATCTCATCTCTTCAGCTATCATAAAGGTAAGTAGCCAATTCTTGGATATTTGCTCTATACCTGGTAGAATCTCCACTGTAAGCTTTGCTGAGATGGGAAAAGAGCTTATATATATCCTCTTTATCTTACTATACGATTTTCAGTGCGGAGCTTTTTTATCTATCTTTAAGTATTTGCTATTAAAGGCATTAATCACAGGGATAGTCTCTGTATTTATTATTCCGCTGCTTGAAAAGATCTCAAGACTCCTTAATGAGAGGATATCTCAAGATTCAGCTTGAAGAGGTACGGCTAAGCGATGAAGAATTCTGGATTCAATCCCCTTATCATTGAATATTACAAAAGAAGGTTTAAATTTGCAGTTATAATTGTAGCGGTTATATTTACCCTTCTGTTTTTAAGGCTATGGTATCTCCAGATCCTAAAAGGTCAACTCTACAGATTAAGATCAGAGAAAAACAGGATAAGATTAAATGAGACCCCTTCAATTAGAGGAAAGATATTTGACAGAAATGGGTTGCTTTTAGTGGATAATTCCCCTTCATATGATCTCTATGTGGTTCCTGAAGAGATAAGATATCCAAAGGAGACTTTTAATGTATTGAATAGATTTGTGAAATTTGATCTGAAAGAGAGCTTGAATAGATATAAAAACAATAATAGACTGCCTTTCATACCCTTTTTAATAAAAAAAAATATCTCCAGGGTTGAGCTTGTTCTCGTAGAAAACCATAGATTCAGCCTTGCTGGTATTATGATAAAGGTTCGGCCTGTAAGAAGATACCGGTATGGAAGTCTTGCCTCCCATCTCTTGGGATACTTAGGAAAGGTGACAAAGAGTGAGCTTAATGCCGAAGGCCTGAACCTCAGTCCTGATGATATGGTAGGGAGAGCAGGGATCGAGGCCAGATATAATAAGCTCCTTATGGGTGTAAAGGGTGGGGAGCAGATTGAAGTGGATGCAATGGGAAGGAGGATAAAGGTATTAAATAGAGTGCCCCCAACCTCTGGATATGATCTGGTGCTTACAATTGATACAAGATTGCAGCGGATCGTAGAAGATTGCCTCTTAGGGAAAAAGGGAGCTATTGTGGCAATGAATCCCAGAGATGGTGAGATCCTTGCCATGGCAAGCAGCCCTAACTATGATCCCAATATCTTCATTCAGGGTATGGATATAAATGAGTGGAAGAGTCTGGTTTCAAAAAAGGGCGCATTTTTGCAAAATAGGGCAATATCCGGTCAATACCCACCGGGCTCTGTGTTTAAGATAGTTACTGCCATTTCAGCACTGGAAGAAGGGATGATAGATACAGATGATGAGATATTCTGCTCTGGAAAATACAGAGTCGGAGATACAGTCTTTAGATGCTGGAAGAGATACGGGCATGGTCCCATATCATTTTATAGGGCGATGGCAGAGTCATGTGATATCTACTTCTATAAGCTGGGCCAGAGACTGGGCATTGAAAAGATTGCCAAATGGGCTAAGGAGCTTGGCCTTGGAAGAAAGACAGGTATACCACTTCCCGGTGAAAAGCCTGGGCTTGTGCCCACTTCTAAATGGAAATTAAAGACTTATGGTATTCCCTGGCAGATCGGTGATACCTTAGCGGTCTCCATTGGTCAGGGATATCTCCTTGTATCTCCTATCCAGATGGCGGTTATGATATCTTCCATATTTAATGGCGGGTATATCTATCAACCAAGGCTTATAAAGGAGATAAGACCTTATGATAAGAGGTTTGAGAAGATATTTGAACAGAAGAGGCGGAAGATAAAGGTAAAGGCAAAGACTCTCTGTGTAGTTAAAAGATCCATGATCCACGTTGTTGAAGATAAAAACGGAACCGGTAGAAGAGCTCGAGTGAAGGGCATCAGGGTTGCAGGTAAGACCGGAACCGCACAGCTTATAAGCACTAAGGAAAGGAGGAGCAAAGATAAGGATATTTCAAATGAAATAAGAGATCATGCATGGTTTGTAGCTGTCGCTCCTGCAGATAACCCAAAGATTGCCCTATCCATAATAATTGAACACGGCGGGCACGGGGGTTCTACTGCCGCTCCCATTGCAGCTAAGATCATCTCCGAATATCTAAGGTGGGAGAAGAGGGATGTTTGATAGAAGATTACTCCAAAACTTTGACTGGTTTTTTCTGCTACTTATACTGATGATAGTCGGGTTGGGACTCATCAATCTTTACAGTGCCACTTTCCCTTTGGGGAAAGGGGGGCAGAAGATATTTCACAGGCAGATATACTGGTTCTGTATAGGTGTAGGGGTATTTTTAATAATGACTACTTTTGACTACCATAACTTAGAGCGATTTGCATACCATATCTATATATTCTCCTTAGGGCTTTTGATCTTTGTGCTCTTAAAGGGAAAGGTATATTCAGGATCTCAGAGATGGATCTCTGTCTTTTGCTTTAACTTTCAACCCTCAGAACTTGCAAAACTGAGTTCCGTGATAATGCTTGCAAAGTTCCTCTCTCAGAGTCATCGCTACCCTTACTTTGGACTTAAGGAGATATGGAAGGCCTTTTTGATAGTCGCACTTCCTGCCTTTCTTATTGTTCAGGAGCCAGATTTTGGAACAGGGCTTTTAATCTTATTGGTGGGAATTTCAATAATATTCTTCTTGGGCATAGATTTGAAGGCCACTGTGGTTTTAGTAGGTAGCTTTTTGATCTCATCGCCCATAATTTGGTATTTCCTCAGGGATTATCAGAAGAGAAGGATCATATCATTTCTCTTCCCTGAATCAGACCCCTTAGGATCTGGTTATCATATAATCCAGTCAAAGATTGCCATTGGTGCTGGCATGTTTTTGGGAAAGGGATTTTTAAAAGGAACCCAGACACGACTGCATTTTCTCCCTGAACAGCACACGGATTTTGCCTTCTCTGTATTTGCTGAGGAGTGGGGATTTGTGGGATCTGTGTTTTTAATATCGATCTATCTCATCCTGATCCTATGGGCTATGAGGATAGCAAAGAACTCAAAGGAGCCCTTTGGAACACTGCTTGCACTTGGAATAATCTCAATCATATTTTGGCAGACCGCTATAAATATAGCCATGACCACCGGGATCCTGCCTGTTGTGGGTATTCCCCTTTCCCTTTTTAGCTATGGAGGTTCTGCTATGGTTACAATTATGGCAGGATTGGGCCTAATCATGAATATCAATATGCGTAGATATATGTTTCAGGAATAATTTTTTATTGAAAGGGTCTTATCAGGTATGTTAAAGGAAGAGAGCTTTGAATTTTTTAAAGCTTTCAGGAATATGACCAATTGTAGGGTAATACAATATGGGTAAAAAGGAGAAGATTGAGGCCTTCCTTGGAAAAGACACAGAATTTGAAGGAAAGATATCTTTTAAAGGTTCTGCCAGGATAGATGGTAAGATGCATGGTGAGATCTATACAGAGGATACCCTCATTGTGGGACACGATGCTGTTATTGATACTCAAAAGACAGAGGTAGGATCTATAATAGTCTATGGGCGTATAAGCGGTGAAATATATGCAAGGGAAAGAATTGAGATAAAAGGCACAGGAACTGTAGTTGGAAACCTAACCACCTCATTACTTGTAATAGAGGAAGGAGCACATTTTGAAGGAAACTGCAGGATGAGTTCTAAGGAGGATAAAGTAGAAGAGAAGGTTAAGAGGATTGAAGACTTCCACCAAAGGGATTAAAAAGTATAAAAATTCTTTGACAAGATAAAAAAATTTTTTAATAATAAAAGATTTTATTTTAAAATAAATTTCACAAAGTAGGGATTGTAAGATGTTAGAAATTGATGTGACCCTTATAGTTCAGATAATCAATTTTCTTCTCCTTCTTTTTCTCTTAAATCATCTCCTTTATAAGCCCATAAGAAGGATAATCAGACGCAGGTCAGATGAATTTGGTTCTCTTTCAGGCTCCATAGAGGAGTTTCAAAAGAGGCTTGATGAGGCCAGAATGGAGCTTGAAGAGCTTAAGATGAATGTAAAGAGAGAGGGCTTTAAGGCAAGAGAGAATATGAAGCGGCAGGGAATGGAAAAGGAAAAGGAACTCTTGGAACAGGCAAATCTTGAGACAGAGAAGATATTAAATGAGGCAAGGGAAAGGTTAAGAGGGGATGTCTCCAAGATAAGAAAGGAATTGGAGGCCGATATAGGGAGATATTCAAAGGATCTGGCTGAAAAGTTGCTGGGAAGGAGTATATAGGTGCATAGATTCAGATATATCTTGATCTTTTTCTGCTTGGTCTCGTTTTTAGCGGTTATAAGTAATCTTCCTATCTTAGCTGCAGCAGAACATGGAAAGGTTGAGCATAGCTCTTCCACTGCTGTTCATGAAGCTGCCGATGAAGAAGAGCATGGAGGGGGAGCTATAAAAGATCTAATCGCAAGGATAATAAATTTTATCTTGATGGTAATAATACTTGCATACGGGATTAAGAAGGGTGGATTTGTTCAGTCTCTTAAAGAGAGGATGATAAGGATCAGGGAGCGGATGGAAGGGCTTAAGAAAGAAAAGGAAGAGCGGGAGGCCCAATTCAGAGATATTGAAAGTAAGCTCAGAGAATTTGAGAAGGAAAAGGAGAAGATCTTAGAGGAATTTAGAAAAGAGGGCGAGCAGGAGAAGGAGCGGATTATAAGAGAGGCCCAAGAGAAGGCCAAGAGGATTGTGGAATCCGCACGGATTTCCGTCTCTCAGGAGATGGAAGCTGCCAAACAGCAATTGAGGGCAGAGATAATGGATCTTGCTGCAAAAGAGGCAGAGAAGATACTCTCTAAGGTAATTACAGAGAAGGATCAGGAAAATCTTATAGATGAATTTATTCAAAAAGTGGAGAAATTACATTGATACGGTCAAAAGTAGCACGAAGATATGCAAAGGCCATATTTAGCTTAGGTAAGGAAGACGGTAACTTTGAACAATATGGCAAGGAGCTTAAAGAATTTTCCAACCTTTTGGAGCAGAACAGAGAGCTTAGCATCTTTCTGCTCAGTAGACTTATCCCCTTAGAGAGCAGGCAGGGAGTGCTCAAGAAGGTGCTGGAAAAGGTCGGATTTAGTGAAGTCACTAACAGGTTTTTAATGTTACTTCTGGAAAAGGAGAGGATGGATCAGTTAGATGGAATTTGGAGATATTATGAAAAGCTCATGGATGAGGCCATGAATATTGTAAGAGCTGAGATAATTACTCCCATACCGCTTTCAGATTCTCAAAGAGAGAGGTTGGAGAATGCCCTTGCCACTTTTACCGGTAAAAAGGTTAAATCGGTTGTTAATACCGACCCATCGCTTATAGGTGGGGTTTTGGTAAAGATAGGAGATATGGTATTAGATGGAAGCATTAAGGCCCAACTTGAAGGGTTAAAACAATCCATATAAAGGGGTGAGGGATAGATATGGAGATAAGAGCAGAAGAGATAAGTGAAATTATTAAGAGTCAGATCAAAGAGTATGAAAAGGAGATAGACCTTAAAGAGACAGGTGTGGTTATTTCTGTTGGAGATGGAATCGCAAGGATCTATGGTGTGGAAAATGCTATGGCTATGGAGATGCTTGAATTTCCAGGTGGAATATATGGCCTATGTCTAAATCTTGAAGAAGATAATGTAGGTGTGGCCATAATGGGTGATGATACCAAGATCAGAGAAGGTGATATTGTAAAGCGGACAGGCAGGATTGCTGAGATTCCTGTAGGTGATGCGGTACTGGGAAGGGTAATTGATGCAGTGGGTAATCCCTTAGATGGAAAAGGGCCTATAAATGCATCTGAATTTAGAAGGATTGAGAGGGTGGCACCCGGTGTGGTGGTTCGTCAACCTGTCAATGAGCCTATGTATACAGGAATCAAGGCCATTGACGCCATGACTCCCATTGGAAGAGGGCAGAGGGAGCTTATCATCGGTGACAGACAGATAGGTAAGACCGCTATATGTATTGATGCTATTATAAATCAGAAAGACTCAGACATATATTGCATATATGTGGCAATTGGACAGAAGAAGTCCACTGTGGCACAGGTGGTGGATACCCTGGAACGTTATGGAGCCATGGAATATACCACAGTGGTAGCAGCATGTGCAAGTGACCCTGCAACTCAGCAGTTTTTAGCACCCTATTCCGGATGTGCCATAGGCGAATATTATAGGGATAATGGAAAACATGCACTGATCATATACGATGATCTATCCAAACAGGCTGCTGCATACAGACAGGTATCATTGCTTCTCAGAAGACCCCCTGGAAGAGAGGCATATCCTGGGGATATCTTCTATAATCATTCAAGGCTGCTTGAGAGGGCTGCAAAGCTCAATGATGAACATGGAGGAGGGTCTCTTACCGCACTTCCCATAATAGAGACCCAGGCAGGAGACGTATCTGCCTATATCCCTACCAATGTGATCTCTATTACAGACGGGCAGGTCTATCTGGAGCCAGGCCTGTTCTTCTCCGGTATCAGGCCTGCCATTAATGTGGGTCTATCTGTGAGTCGTGTGGGTGGTGCTGCACAGACAAAGGCGATGAAGAAAGTGGCAGGAAGTTTGAGGTTGGATATGGCCCAATACAGGGAGCTTGAGGCATTTGCCCAGTTTGGAAGTGATCTGGACAAAGCCACCCAGAAGCAGCTTGAAAGGGGTAGAAGGCTGGTGGAGGTATTAAAGCAGCCCCAGTATCAGCCAATGGCCGAAGAGAAGCAGGTCATGATCCTCTATGCAGGCGTAAATGGCTATCTGGATGAATGGCCAGTGGAGGCAGTATCTGAATTTGAAAGACAGATGCTTGAGTTTATGGAAAATAGGCATCCTGAGATCTTAAAGGAGATAAAGGAGACAAAGGATATATCGGATGAAATGGATAAAAAGATTAGAGAGGCCTTAGAGGAATTTAGAGGGGTATTCCAGGTACCCTCAACATAGAAAGATATACTCTGAAAGAGAAGGTATATGGCAACACTGAGGGATATACTCAGAAAGATAAATGCGGTAAAGAGGACAAGGCAGATCACAAGGGCAATGAATATGGTGGCTGCTGCAAAGCTAAGGAACACACAGGGCAAGATGGAGGGTTTTGAACCCTATGCCCGTAAGTTTTCTGATGTTCTGGCCCATCTTGCTAGTATCTTGGATCCAGAGATCCACCCTCTGCTTATCAGCAGGGAGGAGGTAAGGAGGGTGGAGCTACTGTTTTTTACCGCAGATAGAGGGCTCTGCGGTTCCTTTAATACCAATAGTATTAATAGGGCAGAGGGATGGATTAAGCAGCAAGAGCAGAATGGAAGAGAGATAACCCTTTTCTGTATTGGAAAAAAGGGAGTTGATTACTTTAAGAAGAAAAATATAGATATGACAGCCTCTTTCACCCAGCTCTATGGCAAGACAGATATGGCCTTTATAAACCGTATGACAGGGGAGTTCATAAACAGGTTCTTAAGAGAGGATATTGATGAACTCTATATGCTATATACACGTTTTGTCAGTATGTTAAGATATGAACCCACTTTGTTGAAACTACTCCCTATATCTCCTCCCTCTGAACTAAAACAGGCCCAGATGAAAGGGACTGAATACATATATGAACCGGATTCTGCCAGTCTTATGATTGAGCTACTTCCTAAGTATATAAGTGTTCAGATATACAATGCCTTTTTACAGAATGAGGTAAGTGAACATGCAGCTCGTATGACCGCTATGGACAATGCTACCAAGAATTGTGACGATATGATAGAGAATCTTACCTTGCTTTATAACAAGGCAAGGCAGGCATCCATTACCCTTGAGCTCTTGGATATTGTTGGAGGTGCAGAGGCTATAAAGAAGGCGTAATAATAAATACCATTTTTAAGGAGGCAAGGTTATATTATGAATGAAGGGAAAGTGCTACAGGTTATGGGACCTATTGTAGATGTGGAATTTGAACAGGGAGAGCTTCCCCCTATATATACAGCCCTTGCCATCACAAATCCCTCCATTGATGATACAGAAGACAATCTTATAGTGGAGGTGGCTCAGCATTTAGGTGATAGAGTCGTTCGTTGTATCGCAATGGATATCACAGATGGACTGGTCAGGGGAATGAAGGTAAAGAATACGGGAAAGCCCATTCAGATGCCGGTTGGAGATGAGATATTGGGAAGGGTATTGAATGTTGTGGGAAGGCCTGTAGATGGTCAAGGCCTTGTAGATGCAAAGAAATATTATCCTATTCATAGACATGCCCCTGAATTTGTAGAGCAAGATACCACCATTAATGTCTTAGAGACCGGGGTTAAGGTCATTGATCTTCTGGTGCCCTTTCCCAGAGGTGGTAAGATGGGAATGTTTGGAGGTGCTGGAGTTGGTAAGACTGTGGTTATGATGGAGATGATCCACAACATTGCAATGGAACACGGTGGTATAAGCGTCTTTGCAGGTGTTGGTGAGAGGACAAGAGAGGGTAATGATCTCTACTTAGAGATGAAACATTCTGGAGTTATTAATAAGGCAGCACTGATATATGGACAGATGACCGAGCCACCAGGGGCAAGGGCGAGGGTGGCACTTTCAGCCCTAACTGCTGCTGAATACTATAGAGATGAGAGAGGGCAGGATGTGCTTCTCTTTATTGATAATATATTTCGTTTTACCCAGGCAGGGAGTGAGGTCTCGGCACTTCTTGGAAGGATTCCTTCAGCAGTAGGATATCAGCCTACCTTAGGCACAGACTTAGGAGAGCTACAAGAGAGAATAACCTCTACTAAGAAGGGGTCCATTACCTCTGTTCAGTGTGTATATGTGCCTGCTGATGACCTCACCGATCCTGCTCCAGCCACTACATTTGCCCATTTAGATGGAACGGTGGTATTGTCCAGACCCATTGCAGAGCTGGGGATATATCCAGCAGTGGATCCTCTGGATTCCACATCCCGAATCCTTGATCCCCATGTGCTTGGAGAAGAGCACTACTCTGTTGCCAGACAGGTTCAGCAGGTGTTACAGAAGTATAAGGATCTACAGGATATCATAGCTATTCTGGGTATGGATGAGCTCTCTGATGAGGATAAGCTGATAGTTGCAAGGGCACGAAGGATTCAGAGATTCCTTTCTCAGCCATTCCATGTGGCAGAGGCCTTTACCGGCAGAAAAGGTAGATATGTGCCTGTAAAAGAGACAGTGAGGGGTTTTAAGGAGATATTGGAAGGGAAACATGATGATCTGCCAGAGGCAGCCTTTTATATGGTTGGAACTATTGAAGAGGCTGTGGAGCAGGCAGAGAAGATGGCTCAAGCATCTAAATAGTAGAGAGGTATCTCATGGCAAGGCTTTATCTTGAACTGATCACTCCAGAGCGGATTATGGTAAGTCAAGAGGTAGATTCTGTCGTGGCTCCTGGATCCTTAGGGCAGTTTGGTATACTACCAGACCATGCCCCGTTTCTTACGGGGATTGTGCCTGGAGAGTTTAGATATGAATCTGGGGGAAAGAGTGTAAGGATGGCTGTTACCTACGGGTTTTTAGAGGTATCAAATAATAGGGTAACCATCTTGGTAGATGCGGCAGAGAGAGAGGGAGAGATCGATGTAGAAAGGGCAAGGAAGGCGCTTCAGAGGGCTAAAGATAGACTTTCAAGAGGAAGGGGGGCACCTGATATTGATTATGAAAGGGCAGAGGCGGCCTTGAGAAGGGCTATTGCCAGATTAAAGGTGGCAGGTAAAGATATTCAGGTATAGTTAATCACTAAAAGAAGCGGATAAGAGATTATAAAAGCAGGCAGCTTGCCTGCTTTTTTATTGACCTGATTGGTATGAAAAAATAAAATTATCTAAAATATATAGAGAGGAAGGTGACATGGAAAGGGAGATGGATCAATTTTTGGTATTGGAACAGAAGATAGATGCACTTATTGAATATATAAAGAGGCTAAAGGAAGAGAATGAATCGATGCGGGAGAAGATTCGGGTTCAGGAGGACAGGATCACTGATCTGAACTCTGAGATTGAAAAGCTGAGAACAGAGAGGAACCAGGTCGGTCAGCGGATAATGTCAATCCTTGAAAAGATGGAAAAGATTGAGTTATAATTAATATATGTCATATGTAAAGGAGAGCTTTGAATTTTTTAAGGCTCTCAAGAAAAGGCTGTAATTATGGGTTATTTAAAGTTAATTTTTGGGGGTCTGGGGGTGTAACCCCCAGTGTAAAAAGGGGTTATGCAAAGCTCTCATGTAAGAGTAAAGATATTGGACAGTGAATATGTGCTTAAGAGTGAAGAAGAGTTTCAGGAGGTATATCGTATTGCTGATTATGTAAACCAAAAGATGAAAGAGGTGAAGAATAATACTGAAGGACTATCAGAGAAGAAGATTGCTATACTGGCAGCACTAAACATTGCAAGTGACTATTTTCGATTGCTTAAGGAAAAAGAGGAGCTTATAGACATGATCGGAAGAAAAGCAGAACAACTTATAAGATATATTGATAGATACATATAGAGATAAAGGGGGAATGTCTTAGAATGCCGTTATTAATATTTTGAAAGTCTCTCCTTTGTTTTAATAATATCCTCTTTAGATCCTTCTCTATTATTCTTCTTAGCCTCTTTCATCTTTCTGAGAGCTTTGAATTATTCAAAGCTCTGCTCTCGTTATATCTTATATCTCTGTTACATTCTGAGGGGGTGAAGTTATATGGATCTTTTGCACGCAATATTAGGTGGTTTAGCAGTTCTAGTATTGGGCTTTATAATAGGATTTTGGCTCAGAAGGAAGCTATCCGAAAAAGAGCTTCAATCTATAAAGGAATATTCTAAAAAGCTCATAAATGATGCCCATAGAGAGGCCAAAAATATAAAGAAAGAGGCCATGATAAAGGCAAAAGATACTCTTTATCAGATGAAACTTGAATTTGAAAGGGAAACCCGGGAGACCAGGGAGCAGCTTCAGGCACAAGAACGGAGACTGTTTCATAAACAGGAGGCACTGGATAGAAAGATTGAACTCTATGAGCAGAAGGGGAGGGGGTTAAAGGAAAAGGAAAAAAATCTTGAGCGGATAGAAAGTGAGCTTGTTCAAAAGCAGGATGAATATGAAAGACTTATTGAGGAGAGAAAGAAGGAGCTGGAACGGGTTGCTGGAATTTCTAGGGAGGAGGCAAAGCAGCTTCTGATTGAGAGTATGGAATCTGAAGCAAGGCATGAGGCAATAAAGCTGATTAAAAAGATTGAAACCGAGGCAAGGGAAAGTGCTAAACAGAAGGCAGAGGAGATAATAGCCCTTGCCATTCAGAGATATGCAGGGGAGTATGTGAGTGAAAAGACCGTAGCTGTAGTAAATTTACCTAATGAGGAGATGAAAGGCAGGATAATAGGAAGAGAAGGAAGAAATATCAGGGCAATTGAGGCAGCCACAGGTGTGGATCTCATCATAGATGATACTCCAGAGGCGGTGATAGTTTCTGCATTTAATCCTATAAGAAGAGAGGTTGCAAAGATTGCCCTTCAGAGGCTGATTGATGATGGAAGAATCCATCCTGCCAGGATTGAGGAGATGGTAGAGAAGGTGAGAGAGGAGATTGAACAGAGCATAAAGGAGGCAGGGGAGCAGGCTGCTTTTGATGTGGGAGTTCATGGGATCCATCCTGAACTTATAAAGCTGCTTGGAAGATTAAAATACAGGTCCAGTTACGCACAGAATGTGCTTCAGCACTCCAAAGAGGTGAGCTTTCTCTGTGGTATCATGGCAGCAGAGCTGGGATTAAATGTTAAGAGGGCCAAGAGAGCAGGGCTGTTACATGATATTGGAAAGGCCGTGGATCATGAAGTGGAAGGTCCCCATGCACTGATCGGGGCAGATCTTGCCAAAAAATTTGGGGAGTCTAATGAGGTGGTGCATGCCATAGCTGCTCATCATGAAGAGGTTCAGCCAGAGACCGCCTTAGCGGTTATTGTTCAGGCTGCAGACAGCCTCTCTGGGGCAAGGCCCGGGGCAAGGCAGGAGATGCTTGCCTCATATGTAAAGAGGCTGGAAGAACTTGAAAATATAGCCAACTCCTTTAAGGGAGTGACCAAGTCCTTTGCCATACAGGCAGGTAGAGAGATCAGGGTTATGGTTGCAGAGGATCTTGTAGATGATGATAAGACCTATATGCTCTGCAAAGAGATTGCCAAAAGGATAGAAAAGGAATTAACATATCCAGGGCAGATTAAGGTCACGGTTATAAGAGAGACCAGAGCAGTGGACTATGCAAAATAGAGAGCTTTGAATTTTTCAAAGCTCTCAGAAAAAAGCTGTAAATGGAATTTGTCATTGCGAGGGTCTTAAAAGACCCGAAGCAATCTATAAAAGGTATGAGATTGCTTCGCTTCGCTCGCAATGACAGGGGTCGCAGTGTAAAAAGGGGTTATGCAAAGCTCTCAAATAGGAAGGTGAGATATGGATATCACTCTATATGATAGGGATGGAAACCCCATTGCCTATATCTCAGATGACTATGAAAGCAATATATACTTCTTTGAAGGGGAGGCTGTGGCATATCTGTTTAATGAAAGTGAGGTATATGGCATAAATGGAAGAGCTCTTGGTTGGTTTATAGATGAGGTCCTATATGATAGCAATGGATTGAGGATAGGGTTTACCTATAATACATGTCCTAAGAGTTGTGCAAAGGAGCCTATAAAGTCAAAGAGAAAGCCTATCTATGAGAAGAGACCAAGATCGAAGCCGCCACCAATGCCCAAGTTTAGTTATGCGATATCTTCTATCCCTTTAAAAGAGTTTCTTCTTCAAGGGAAGATAGAGAAGATAATGGTAAGGGAAGAGGAAAAGTCGGAATCATAGATGAAAGAAGAGAGGGAGACAGTCTATTTAGTTGATGGAAGCTCATATATATATAGGGCATACCATGCAATAAGGGAGCTATCCACCTCCAAGGGGCTTCCCACAAATGCAATCTTTGGCTTTACCAAGATGCTTTTGAGGCTCTATCAAGATAAGACCCCGTCCTATCTTGCGATTGTATTTGATGCACCTGGCCCCACATTCAGACATAAGATATATGAAAGATATAAGGCAACGCGTCCTCCAACCCCTGAAGATCTTACCGAACAGATACCCTATATAAAAAAGATAATTGAGGGATTTAGAGCAAGGATGCTGGAAATTGAGGGCTATGAAGCAGATGATATTATAGGTACAGTCGCTAAGATTGCTACAGAAAGAGGATTTTATGTGGTGATAGTTTCAGGAGATAAGGACTTTCGCCAGCTTATAACAGATAGGATCTCCATGTGGGATCCTATGAAAGACAGGATAGTCGATTGTAAGAGTATTGAGGAAGAATATAGAATAAGGCCTCAGCAGTTTATAGATGTGATGGCACTATGTGGGGATCGCATTGACAACATTCCTGGTGTTCCCTCCATAGGTGAAAAGACGGCCTTAAAGCTAATAAGAGAATTTGAGACTCTGGAGAATATCTATGAGAATATCTCAGACCTTAAGAAAAAGAGTCTTAAGGAAAGATTAATAGAATTTAAAGAGAATGCATTTTTGAGCAGGGAGCTTGTAAAGATCAATACCCGTGTTCCTGTAGAGATAGATTGTGAAGAGCTAAAAGTTAAAGAGCCAGATAAAGATAGGCTATCTGAGATATTTAAGGAGCTTGAATTTATAAGTCTTTGGAATCAATTTGCAAAGAAAAAGGCAGAAACTGATAAGGACTATAGGATATGTAATGACAAGAGGTCCTTTAGAGAACTGATTTCAGAAATAAAGAAAAAGGGGATTGTTTCCATTGACACCGAAAGCACAAGTGAGGATCCCATGAGGGCTGAGCTTGTCGGGATCTCTCTATCTATGGAAAAGGACAAGGGTATCTATATCCCAGTTGCCCATAAGGTGAAAGATAGGCAGCTGGATAGAGACTATGTCATAGGTGGATTTAAGGAGGTGATAGAAGATCCTAATATAAAGAAGATAGGCCAGAACATAAAATATGATGCCTTGATCTTTAAAAGGCTCAATATGGATATAAAAGGCATCTATTTTGATACAATGGTGGCCTCCTATGTGATAAATCCGGGGCTGAGACAGCACAATCTAAATGTGCTTGCCCAGCAATACCTCAACTATAAGATGATCTCTTATAAGGAGATCGTAGGAGGGGGGAAAGAGACATTTGCTGATGTGGATCTGAAAAGTGCAAAGGAGTATGCATGTGAAGATGCAGAGGTGGTATGGAGGCTTTGGCCCATATTGGATGAGAAACTCCATAAAGAGGGTAATGCTTCTCTGTTTTATGAACTGGAGATGCCGCTCATTGAGGTGCTTATGGATATGGAATATAGTGGGGTCAAGATAGATGAGGAATTTTTTAAAGATATGTCAATTAGGATATCCAAGGAACTATCAAAGTTGGAAGAGGAGATATTTGAAGAGGCAGGCATGGAATTTAATATCAATTCTCCTCAGCAGCTCGGTTTTGTGCTTTTTGAAAAGCTTAAACTCCCAGTTCAGAAAAAGACCACAAAGACCAAGAGCTATTCAACAGATGTTAGGGTATTAGAGACATTATCTTCACTAAACTATAAACTCCCATCACTTATATTAAGATATAGGAGTCTATCAAAGTTAAAGTCCACCTACTTAGATTCCCTATTGCAGATGATAAATCCTGAAACCGGCAGGATTCATACCTCATTTAATCAGACGGTGACAGCAACAGGAAGGCTCAGTAGCAGTAATCCCAATCTTCAGAATATCCCCATAAGGGGAGAGGAAGGAAGAGAGATAAGGAAGGGATTTATCGCGGATGAGGGCAATCTTCTGCTGTCTGCGGACTACAGCCAGATAGAGTTGAGGATATTTGCCCACTACTCTCAAGATCCAGGATTTATAAATGCCTTTAGAGAAGGAATTGATATACACACTAAGACCGCCTCTGAAATACTGGGGGTGGATATGGACAAGATCACATATGATATGAGGAGGATTGCCAAGGCAATTAATTTTGGGATAATCTATGGAATGGGGCCTCTAAAGCTAAGCCAAGAGTTACATATTGACAGAAGAGAGGCCCAGAGATATATAGAGAGCTATTATAAGAGATATAAAGGTGTATTAAGATACAGAGAGCAGATGATTGATATGGCACGAAAGAGAGGATATGTCACCACCCTCTTTAACCGAAAACGCTATCTGCCAGGGATCAATCACAGCAAGGCCAGGATCAGGGCAGAGGCAGAGAGGATGGCAATAAATACACCCATTCAGGGAACAGCCGCAGACCTGATAAAAAAGGCAATGATAGATATCCACAGAAGACTAAAGGAGAAGAGATTAAAGACAAAATTAATTCTACAAGTCCATGACGAACTCGTATTTGAAGTCCCTGAGTCCGAATTGGAGGAGGTAAAGGAGGTGGTCTTGAAGGAGATGGAAGGTGTGTATCCCTTAAGTGTTCCTTTGAGAGTGGATATAGGAGTTGGAAGGAACTGGGGGGATACGCACTAAGAGGGAGATGAATTATGAAATATGTATTTGGGCCTGTCTTTTCAAGGCGATTGGGGCTCTCCTTAGGAATAGACATAATCCCATATAAGACCTGTTCTTATGACTGCATATATTGTGAGGTTGGAAGGACAACCTGTAAGAGTGTGGATACAGATTCATTTGTGGATCTAAATGAGCTGTTTTCAGAGATATCCATTGCATTAAGGGAGAGTAATCCTGAAGTTCTCACATTTTCAGGATCAGGTGAACCTACCTTAAATCAGGATCTGGGTGAGATGATTAGAAGGTTAAAAAAAATGACAGAGAAGAAGATAGCCGTGCTTACCAATGGTTCCCTGCTCTATAAAGACGAGATAAGGGAAGCGGTAAAGGCAGCAGATATATTAATGCCTACCCTTAGCTCTGTATATGAAAAGACATTTGTTAAGATCCATAGACCTCATAAGTATCTTAAGATTAATAGGGTGATTGAGGGAATCAAGAGATGCAGAGATGAATTTAGGGGTGAGTTTCAGCTTGAGGTGATGATAGTAAAAGGTATCAATGACAATATGAAGGAGATAAGTGCTCTAAAGGAGGTAGTGGATGAGATAGAGCCTGATAGTATCCAGTTAAATACAGTGGTTAGGCCACCTCCTAAAGGTCTGGATCTCAGGGTAGAAGAGGAAAAGATGGGAGATATTGCCAGGGTATTTGGCAAAAAGGCAGAGGTTATATCCTATAGAGGGCAGAGAAAGGGGGAAGCTCATCTTTTAGACATAGAGCGTAAGATTGTGGAGATGGCAAAGAGAAGACCCATCAGGGTAGAGGATATTGAATATCTATTCAAGGGTGAAAAAGAGATTAAGGGTGTGTTAGAAGGGCTTATAAGGCATAAGAGGATATGGAGATACAGATATGGAGATAACATATTTTTTAAGTCCATATAGAAAGAAGGAGTGGAAGATATGAGAGAATTATATGTAGGGATAGATATAGGTTCTGTAAGTATCAATTGCCTTGTCCTGGATCAGCACAAAAACATTGTTCATGAATATTCATATATGAGGCATTTTGGAGCAATAGAGGAGAGGGTGCATTCCCTTTTAAGTGATATATTTGAGCGGTTTGGAAGAGGTGAGATAAGAGCAGTTGCATTCACTGGCAATCATGGAAGGAAGATAAGTGAAAATGTAGGGGGATTTTACGAATTTGATACTATATCCCAGGTCTTAGGCTCCCTTTATGTAAAACGAGATGTGAGGTCCATAATCAGCATGGGCGGACAGGATACAGCCCTTTTCCAGATAAAGCACAGGGATGGCAGTTGGGAGCTGGAATACTTTAATACCAATGGGCCATGTGCATCGGGGACAGGCTCTTTTATAGATCAACAGGCTCAAAGGCTTGCCACCTCTATCTATAAAAGAGATGTGGATCTATCTCAGGAGCAGATAGATAGTGTCCTCAAAGATTTTATTGAGTTGGGACTTAAAAGCACAAGGCCTTCCAATGTGGCCTGCAGATGCACTGTGTTTACTAAATCTGATATGATTCATCTTCAAAACAAGGGTGAGAAGCTTGAAGATATCATATATGGGCTTCATATCGGAAATGCCAGAAACTTTATCAGCACCATTGTCGCAAACAGGCGGGTTGAAGATCCAGTGATATTTATAGGGGGTCTTTCCCTTAACCAGCTTCAGGTAAAGGCATTTAAGGAATATTTCTCCAATATCCTTGTTCCCCCCCATAGCACCTCCATAGGAGCCTTAGGGGTTGCAATACATGCTATGGAGCAGGGAGTTGAAAATTCCATTGATTTAGATGGGCTTTTAAGACTGGGAAGGGTGCAGCTATCCAATCTTCCAATTGCTCCCAGACTAAAGCTCAAATTGACCCGCTTTCCTGAAGAGAATGAGGTAGAAAAGGTGCCATTTCACGGGACTGTGCCCGTATATCTGGGTGTGGATATAGGATCCACTACCACAAAATATGCAATTATAGATGAACATAGAAGAATAATACATAAAAGATATGTCCACACCCAGGGAAGACCTGTAGAGGTGACACAGAAATTGCTGAGCATCATAAGGGATGAGATAGGAAGACGGATTGATATTAAGGGGGTTGCCACTACAGGATCTGGAAGAAATGTGGTAGGGGATTTTTTAAACGCTGATCTCATTGTGGATGAGATAACTGCCCATGCAAGGGGTGCTGTAGAGATTGATCCCACAGTTGATACCATCTTTGAGATAGGGGGTCAGGATTCCAAATATATCTATATAATGAATACATATCCTCTGGATTTTGATATGAATAAGGTCTGTGCTGCAGGAACCGGCAGCTTTCTCCATGAGCTTGCAAATAAGTATGGGATAAACATAGTGGGAGAGTTTCAGGAGATAGCCATGTCATCCCCCTCTCCTATACGGCTTGCTGAAAGATGCACCGTGTTTATGGAATCTGACCTTGTATCATATCATCAAATGGGTGTGGAAAAGAGAAATCTGATAGCAGGACTCTGCTATGCAATTGTAAGTAACTATCTTAACAGGGTGGTGGGAAAGCGAAAGATCGGAGAGAGGATCATGTTTTTGGGAGGCCCTTCTCTTAATAAAGCGGTGGTGGCTGCCTTTGAAAATATCTTAAATAGGGCAATTATTGTCCCAAAGCACAGAGAGGTGCTTGGTGCATTTGGGGCAGCGATTCTGGTTCAGCAAAAGATGAGAAGGGAAGGCAAAAAAGAAAGCAGATTCAGGGGACTGGATAGCGCCATTAATGACAGAATGGAATATAAAGAGGTGATATGTAGGGCAGATCCCAAATGCCATAATCAGTGTAAACTTAAGATCTACAATTTTGATGGAAGAAAGAGTATATGGGGTGGAGAGTGTGGAAGATATGAGATAAGTGAGAGAAGGGCAAAGAGAAGCCCCAACTATTTCAAACTGAGGTCTCAGATATGGGAAAGATATATGGAAGGGGTATATGTGGAATTCAATGGGGAGAGGATCTTAGAGGTGGACGGAAGATCTACTGTTGGTATGCAAAGGGCCCTCTACACACTTCATACAGGAGTCTTATGGGCACATTTTTTTGACAGATTGGGTCTCAGGGTGGTATTAACCCCACCTACCAATTCCCGAATTGTGGCCTGGGGGATAGAATCTATGACAGCAGAGACCTGTTTTCCAGTGAAGATCTCCCATGGACATATAAGATATATCAAAGATAAGACCAGATTTCTCTTTATTCCTTCAATCATTAATATGAGAACACCCACAGAAAATGAAGCCGGGTTTTATTGTCCAATGGTTCAGGCAAATCAGTATATGGTGAGGATGGCATTCAATCTAAAGGGAGATAATATACTAAATCCTATAGTTCACCTTAAATATGAGCCTGAAAGGCTTGCAGTTGAACTTACCTCACAATTGTCCCACAAGATTGGAAAGAGCAAAAAAGATATAAGGGATGCACTGATCTATGCCTTAGAGATACAAGAAGAATTTACAAAAGAGCTTCTAAGAGAAGGGGAAAAGATCCTCTCTTCATATCCCAATGATAAACCGCTGGTTATTGTAACGGGAAGACCATACAATCTATATGATGAAAGGCTAAATCTCAGACTGGGTGAAAACCTATCAAAGATAGGGGTAAGTGCCCTGCCTATGGATTTTATAGATACCAGCAGGGTGGATCTTTCTGATTTTTCATCCATGTATTGGGGGTTTGGGTCAATGATCCTTAGAGCTGCAAGATATATTGTATCGAGTGAAAATCTCTTTGGAATACATGTCACAAATTTCAGCTGTGGAGCAGATTCTTTTATTGAACATTTCTATAAATACATCATGCAAGACAAACCCTATCTCATCCTGGAGCTGGATGAACACTCAGCAGTTGCAGGTATTATGACAAGGCTTGAGGCATACAGAAATGTGGTTGAAAACTGTATGGAAAAGGCCAAGGAGGGATTTCAAGAGCTTAAAATCTCTAATTACTAATAGGAAGGAACAATGGAAAAGGACTTTAAAGAGCTTTACCAGAGGGTTGGATATTTCAAGGTAAAGGGCAAGACATTTCTGATACCCCAGATGAACACTATAGGGGGGCATCTGTTGGCAGGCACATTGAGAAGCTTTGGTGTAAATGCCATACTGATGGATACTTATAAGGGATTGGATCTGGGTAAGAATTTTACCTCTGGAAAGGAGTGTTTCCCATGTCAGGTAACCACAGGTGATATACTCTATTTCCTAAAGAGGGAAAAGGAAAGACTCGGTGATAGATTTAATCCTAAAGACTATATATATTTTATGCCAGAGTCAGAGGGGCCCTGTAGATTTGGAATGTATAATAAGTTTCAGAGGATAGTCTTAGACACCTTTCCAGAATTTAGGAAGATAAAGATTGGCACCCTTTCATCCAGCAATTCCTATTCCGTAGAAGGCCTGATAGAAGAGGCAGGTGAGTTCAGAAAAGTGGCATATCTATCTGTTATTGTAGGGGATATATTGGATAGGCTACTCTGGAGAGTAAGGCCTTATGAAAAGATAAAGGGCTCTACAGATCAGTTTATTCATTATGCAACTTTAAATATGGAAAAGGCCTTTGAAAGATATGGAAAGAAGAAGGATTTTGATAGCATTATCTCTCAGCTTGAAGAACTCACTCAGGAGGCCAAATCCCTGATAGATCCTACAATCTCTCCTAAACCGCTGATAGGCGTTGTAGGAGAGATATATCTTAGGACCCATGTTTGGTCCAATCAGAATGTGATAAGGATGATTGAGAGATATGGAGGAGAGGTGGTAAATGCATCAATTGCTGAATGGATAAATTATACCACATATGATAGACTCAGGGAGGCAAAGATTGACCTGAGGGCATACATCAGAAATTTTAATATTGAAGGGATAAAGGATTCATTTAAGAGAATACTCAAGTATGGGATTGATCTCTACTACCAGCAGATAAAACAGGATAAGGTCTATAAGAGAATAAAAAAGATTCTGGATATTGCAGATGATCACAGATTGAAGGACTTAGAGAAGGTTCTCATCAGGACAGGAACCTTTTCATTTGATGTTGGAACAGAGGCATGCCTTAGCATCTCTGGAATTATTGAATATATAAAAGAGGGATACAATGGTGTTGTAAATGTCTATCCCTTTACATGTATGCCAAGCACCATAACCTCAGCTATAATTAAGCCTATTATCACTAAGACCAATGTGCCCTACATAGACGCCCCATATGACGGATCATATCAGCCAGGCAGAGAGGCGGCAATTAGAACCTTTATGTATCAGGCACAACAGCACTTTGAAAGGAATAGGGGAAGGAGAAGGCATCATTGAATATCCCTACCCAAAGATTCATAACACGATGAGTAAAAAGATTCTTATTGATGCGAGTCAGAAGGAAGAGTTTAGGGTCGCAATTGTTAAAGACGGCATATTGGAAGACTTTTATATACAGACCCTGTCTTTAAGGCAGAAAGTTGGGAATATCTACAAGGGTATTGTGGAAAACATTGATCATAGGCTTCAGGCATGTTTTGTAAACTTTGGCCAGAAAAAGAACGGCTTTCTCCCCACAGAAGAGATACATCCCCAATATTGGGCAGTTTCAGATAATAAGGATATTCCCATTGACATGAGAATACAGAAAGGACAGGAGGTCTTGGTTCAGGTTGTAAAAGATATGCCAGGAGAAAAGGGTGCGTATCTTACGACCTATGTAACCCTTGCAGGAAGATACATGGTATTAACCCCTGGAAGGGATACAATAGGGGTTTCTCGTAAGATAGAAGATGAAAAGGAGAGAAAGAGACTTAAGAGAATTGCCACGACCCTTCCCCTTCCCTCCTATATGGGATGCATCATGCGGACCGCCTCTGAAGGTATAAGAAAGAGGGAGATATTAAGAGAACTGAACAGGCTTTTAAGACTATGGACACAGATTAGAGAGAGGGCCAAAAGGGGGCCGTCTGTGACATTGATCCATGAAGAGCAGGATATATGTTTTAGGACCCTAAGAGACCACTATAGCCGTGATATAGATGAGATTTGGGTGGATGATACAGGTCTATATAAGAGGCTGAAGCAATATATGAAGATACTCTCTCCGAGGGATCAGAAAAAGATAAGGCTGTATAAGGAAGATATACCCATATTTGATAGATACAATATTGAGGATCAGATAGAGAGAATATATAGCAGGAGGGTGGATCTTAGAAGTGGAGGATATATTGTTGTAGATTCTACAGAGGCATTGATTGCCATAGATGTAAACTCTGGTAGCACCATTGCAGGAGAAAACAGGGAATCTATGGCCTTTATCATAAATATGGAGGCAGCCAAGGAGATCCCCCGACAGCTAAGGCTGAGAGATATAGGAGGATTGGTGGTTATAGATTTCATAGATATGAAGCAAAGAGAACATATAAGAGATGTGGAAAAGAGAGTAAGAGAGGAGATAAAAAAGGACAGGGCAAAGGTGGAGCTATCCCGAATATCCAAATTTGGTCTGATGGAGCTATCCCGTCAGAGGCTAAATCCATCGATAGAGCTTAAAAGCTATCAGGTATGCCCTACCTGCAGAGGAAGGGGTAAGGTAATATCAGTGGAATCTGCCTCTGCGTCTATATTGAGAAATATAAAATCCATTGCCTCAAAAGGGGGAGTAAAAGAGGTTGTGGCAACCCTTCCACTGGATGTGGCTTCCTACATATTGAATGCCCAGAGAAAGGAGTTACTTAATATGGAAGAGAGATTTAATATGAAGATCATAATACAGGGCAATGAAAAGATAGGCTCTGGAGAAAGCCATATCGATTTCATCAGATCAGATCAGATCATATGATTTTTAATAATATCATATACCTTATTGTGATCCTTACCATATATCATATTGATTTGGATCATCTCTCTGTCTTTTCACCATTAGTTAATCTATCCCTAATTGTGCTATCGTGGTCGCTATTTTTCTATATGTGTCATGTTATATTTAGAAGTTCCTATGAGAGCTCACCCAGGCTCTATCATAGAAAGGTGTTGCTTTGTTCTATGATTTCTATACTCATATTTTCAATGGATACATATCTCTTTAACCTGAGACATCTTATAAGGGTCTTACCCTATGTGAGGCTTTCTCTCTTCTTTGAAAGCACGGTCGTTATATTTATCTATCTGATGATGTTATCTATAATCTGGTTTCATTCATATGATTTATATCAAAATACATTTCCTGTAGATATTGGAAAGAGAGACTATATAATCCAGAATCTTCGTTTTAATATCCCCATTGTTATACCCTATCTGTTGTTTGATCTACTATATGATCTCTTATCGTGGACTACACTTATCCGATATATTGAAAGGGATATATATCAATTTATCCTGTTTTCCTGCTTCCTTATTATCTTAGTGATATTTCTTCCTGCGATTATTCCCAAGATATGGGGATGCAAGAAGTTCATATCCAATGAAAGGCTTTTTGCCATAAAGGAGTTTTTAAAAAATAATGGCTTTAGATACAGGGAGATCTTAAGATGGCCCAACTTCAGAGGGCAGATGCTTACTGCAGGAATCATGGGAATAGTCCCCAGATTCAGATATATTCTCATTACAGATTCTCTTATGGAGAATCTTACCTTGGAGGAGACAAAGGCGGTTATTGCCCATGAAATGGGACATATAAGATTCTATCACTTTTACCTCTATCTTCTATTTTTTATACTATTCATTGTCTTCTCTAAGGGCTTCTTTGAACTCCTATACTATCTTTTTATTCCATATACCCTCTCTGAACAGAATACCTTTCTCTATTTAGGTCTTTCAATTCCCGCGGTGTTCTCACTGATAATATACTTTAGATATTTAGTAGGATTCTTTATGCGAAACTTAGAAAGACAGGCAGATGCCTATTCTGCACACATAATGGGAGATCCCACTCATACAATACTTTCACTTGAAAAGATTGCGCTATTAAGTGGCAGAATAAGGGATCTACCTAGTTGGCACCATTTTAGCATCAAAGAGAGGGTGGAATTTCTAAACAGATTTTTCAGGGATCCCATGCTCTTAAGGAGGCATACAAGATTTCTGATACTGTGTCTCTTCCTATATCTTTTAGGTTTCTCTCTTCTGATATATGGTGTAAACAGCACCGCAATAAGAAGGGCTGTTATCTTGGATTCTGCCTCTAAATTGATAAGATCTTCAAGGGTGGATCCCAAAAAGGATCTCAATCTATTTATAGATGTGGCCATGATATACCATGATATGGGAGAAATTAAGAAGGCAGTTTCAATCTATGAAGAGATTCTAAGATCATATAAGGACGCACATATTGCGTTAAATAATTTAGCCTGGATCTTCGCAACCACAGATAAAGAGGAGCTAAGGGATCCCAAAAGGGCATTGATGCTTGCAAAGAGGGCGGTATCTCTGAAGAGATGTGCGGAGTATTTAGATACATTGGCAGAGGCATACTGGATAAATGGGATGAGAAATGAGGCCATTAGGGCCGAAGAGGAGGCATTAGATATGGCAAAGGAAGGGAGAGACTACTACATGGCTCAGCTTAAAAGATTTAAAAAGGCCCTTCCTTATTCATCTCATTACTCCAATTATAATAACTCCTGACATCATTATGGATGCACCGATAAACCTCTTACCTATCTCTTTCTCTTTAAAGAATATGGCACCGAACAATACACCAAATAGCAGACTTGATCTCTTAACAGATATCATATAGGCGGCCTCAATAAGCTTTATGGCAAAGACATGGGAAAATATCATGGCCGAAGTTACAACTCCTGATAGCACAGATGCAAAAGGCCTCTTAATAATGATATCTATCTTTGCATTCCTTCTAAAAGGCCATATTGAAAAGAAGATAATGCTTAAAACGGTAAAATAAAATGTGGCAAAAAACTGGGGATTGGAGTGATTAATTGCAAGCTTACCAAGGGTTGCAGTAATCGAATATATGGCCGCTGTAAGTAGCATCAATCTTGTCCCTTTTATTCTGAATATGGACCTGAATGGCCCCATTATCTCCCTCTTTATATCTGAGATGTTTAATATATATGAGCCTATTACAATAAGAAGAATTCCTATGATCCCAAAGGATGAGACCTTCTCTCCCAGTATAAGATTCCCTGTAAATATCATAAATGCTGGGGTAAAGGAGAGAAAAGGGATACACAGGGAAAGGGGGGCACTCCTGATTGCCTCCATGTATGTCAGAAATGCAGCAACTTCCAATGGAAGGGCAAGAAAGACCGATATCCAAAATATTGGATCCAATGAGGGAGTGTCCATAATGATAAGGTATGTAAAGAGCAATGGAAAGGCATACAGCAGTCTGATAAGAGCCATTTCATAGGCAGAGTAGGTGGAGAAATAGTATTTTGATATTACATCATTTAGAGCAGTAAATATCGCTGAAAAAAGGCTTAAGAAGAACCACATATCTTTATTTAACAATTAATCTATGGACAATCTGTTCTGTTATTGCTAATTAAAGTCAACGATAAAATCAACTCTTTATATTTAAAAGGAGTATTATAGAGGTGGAGATTAAAGAGATTGACCCCTTCGAAGAGAAAAGTAATCTTTTAAGATATCTGGATCTTCTTAGAAGCTCCAAGGTGCTGATTATAGGAGATATAATCTTGGATCAATACATATGGGGAAAGGTATCACGCATATCCCCAGAAGCTCCGGTTCCTGTGGTAGAAGAGAGAGGAAGCACTGAGAGGCTGGGAGGTGCAGGAAATGTATTAAATAATATAACTTCTGTTGGAGGAGATGCGGTGATATGTGCTGTGGTGGGAGAGGACGGGAAGGGTAAAAGGATTAAAGAGATATTAAAAGAGATGGGAGTGCCCTTAGACGGTCTTATCGTGTGTAGAGACAGACCCACCACGGTGAAAACAAGGATAATAGCACATAATCAACAGGTTGTAAGATTGGATAGGGAAAAGACAGATATCATTGATGATAATATTCAGAAGAGGATCTTAGATCTTGCATCTTCCATGGCATACCAGATAGATGGTATCTTAATATCTGACTATGGAAAGGGGGTGATCTGTCAAAATATCGTGGAGGGCCTCAAAAGTATTGCAAAGAAAAGCGGGATTCCCATATGTGTGGATCCAAAGGTAAAGAATTTTAATCTTTACAGTGAAGTTACTCTTATCACTCCTAATCATCATGAGGCGGGTCAGTTTTATGGAATCCATATAGACAACAATTCAAGCCTCTTAGAGGCAGGAAGGGGTATAATAGAGGGGCTCAGTTGTGAAAATCTCCTTATCACCCAGGGTAAATACGGTATGACCCTATTTGAAAGGGATGGTGGAATATACCATATACCTGCCTCTGCCAAGGATGTCTATGATGTAACCGGTGCAGGTGATACTGTCATAGCTGTTATCACATTGGCGCTATCTTCAGGAATATCACTTCGCAGTGCGGCTATAATGGCAAATTTTGCTGCAGGAGTGGTGGTTGGAGAGCTCGGAACATATGCGGTAAAGAGGGAGGATCTGGAAGGCATCTTTAAAGGGAGGAGGTAAGATATGAATATATGCGTTGTGGGTGTCGGATATGTCGGTCTGGTAACAGGGACATGTTTTGCCGAATTTGGTAACAATGTGTTTTGTGTGGATAATGACTTTAAAAAGATTAAGATGTTGAAAGAGGAGAGAATTCCCATATATGAACCTGGACTTGAGGAGATGGTAAAAAAGAATGTGGCTGCTGGGAGACTGCACTTTACCACAGATATAGAAGAGCCCATCGAAAGGAGTTTAGTGATATTTATTGCAGTGGGCACTCCTTCGGAGACCGATGGCTCTGCCAATCTGGAATATGTGTATCAGGTGGCAGAGTCTATTGGAAGGCTTATGAGATCCTATAAGATAATTGCAACGAAGAGCACAGTTCCGGTGGGAACAGGTAAGAAGATTGAGGAGATAATCAGGAAGAATCAAAAGAATGAGATCCCATTTGATGTGGTATCCAATCCTGAATTCCTAAGAGAAGGCTCTGCAATTGATGATTTTATGAGACCTGACAGGGTGGTGATAGGATCAGATAGTGAACAGGCTATTGCCATTATGAAAGATCTATACTCCCCTCTGTATCTCATTGAAACTCCATTTGTGATAACTGATGTGGAGACAGCCGAGATGATAAAGTATGCATCCAATTCCTTTCTTGCAACAAAGATCTCTTTTATAAATGAGGTTGCCAATCTGTGCGAATTGGTAGGTGCGGATGTCCATGTGGTTGCAAAGGCAATGGGATTGGATGGAAGGATAAGCCCCAAGTTTTTGCACGCTGGCCCTGGATTTGGAGGTTCCTGCTTTCCAAAGGATACCAGAGCCATAAGCAAGATCGCAGAGGCAGCAGGCTATAGATTTCAGATAGTTGATGCGGTAATCAGGGTAAATGAGGAGCAGTGGAAGAGGATGGTGCAAAAGATTGATAGGGCAGTTGGAGGTGTTAAGGGGAAGAGGTTAGGGATCTTAGGACTTACCTTCAAACCTAATACAGATGATATACGGGAATCTCCTGCCATAAAGATAATTGGAGAGCTCTTGGAGAGGGGTGCAGAGATATGTGCATATGATCCAGCAGGGATTCCTGCAACCAAAAGGCTATTTAAGGATATACAATATGGCACAGATTCCTATGAGGTGGCAGAAGGCTCAGATGCACTTATAATCATCACAGAGTGGAACGAGTTTAGATTCTTAGACTGGCCGCGGGTTAAATCTCTTCTCAGGAGACCCATAATCATTGATCTTAAAAATATATATGAACCAGAGAGAATGAGAGAGATGGGGTTTGTGTATTATTGCGTAGGAAGGGGTTATGAGCCTACCCAGGGAGCCAGAGAAGGCTAAACTGATTACAGGCCTCTTTTCCTCTGACAGGACTCTTATATTTAAAGTTATTGAAGAGCTTGAACAGATATTTGGAGACATAGACTGGATAAGCCATGAACTTTCCTTTGACAGAACAAGATATTATGAAAAGGAGATGGGTTGGCCCCTCTGGAGAAGATTTTTATCCTTTAAAAGGCTTATAGATCCAGAGGATATCGCAGATATTAAGATTACCACAAATGAGGTGGAAAAGAGGTATTTAAGAGGCAATAAGAGGATGATAAATATTGATCCTGGATATATCTGCCTTGAGAGATTGATCCTTGCAACCGGGAAAAACTATGCACACAGAATATATCTAAACAGAGGTATCTATGCAGATCTCACACTGATATATAAAAAGGGAAGTTTTATTCCTTTAGGATGGACATATAAGGACTATGCAGATCCTGAGATCATAAGGCTGTTTAATATAATACGAGATGCCTATAAGAGGCAGATAAGAGGGATACACCTATAGAGCTTTGAATTTTTCAGAGCTCTCAGAAAAAGCCGTAAATGGAATCTGTCATTGCGAGGGTCTTAAAAGACCCGAAGCAATCTGAGAATGGTTCATGGTTCGAGGTTATAGGTTCGGGGGTTAAAAGGGGGGATGAGATTGCTTCGCTTCGCTCGCAATGACAGGGGTCTGGTCTCCGACCTGGAGCGGTCTCCGACCCGGAGGGGGTGTAATCCCCAGTGTAAAAAGGGTTATGAAAAGCTCTCACCTATAGAGGAGGAATATTTCGTTGATAAAGAGCATGACAGGTTATGGGAAAGGGGAATTTAACAGGGGGGATATAAATATCACTGTGGAGATAAGGTCTGTTAATAGCAGATTCAGGGATATAAATATCCATATCCCCAAGAATACCTATCCATTTGAGGATCTTATAGAGGAGAAGATCTCTGAAGAGATCATTCGTGGAAGGGTTGATGTGAATGTGCATGTGAGGTTTGGTCAAGAAGGGAGTGATTATGAGATACTTTTAAATGAAGAGCTCTTGAAAAGATATATGGATCTTTTTAAAAGTCTAAGTGATAGATTTGGAATCTCTCCTCCAGCCAGCTCTGAGATACTATTTCAGATGAAAGATGTCTTGACCTATAAGGCAAAGGAGATGGATCGTGAAGAGATCAGAGAGGGGGTAAATGAGGCGTTAAGTTCTGCCCTCTCTATGCTTGATGATATGAGGATTCAGGAAGGCAGAGCCATAATGGATGATATGTTAAAAAGGATAGGCAAGATAAAGGAAAGCCTAAGGGAGATAAGGAAGAGGCTGCCTGAGAGGTTAGCGGAGTATAAGGAAAGATTCCTTAGGAGAGTTAAAGAGATACAGGAAGATATCTCCATCTCTGAAGAGAGGATGATGCAGGAGCTTGCCATATATATCCATAAGACAGATATTAATGAGGAATTGATAAGAATTGAGAGTCACCTCAGACAGTTTGAAGATATCTTGACTCATGATGGGGCATTGGGAAGGAAGATAGAGTTTTTAATTCAGGAGATCCATAGAGAAGTAAATACCTTGAGTACAAAGGCCTCTGACTTTGATATATCAATGAATGTGGTAAACATAAAGGTAGAGCTTGAAAAGTTAAGGGAACATGCACAGAATATTGAATAACCTGAGGAGTATCTTATGAGTAATAGATTAATAAATATCGGTTTTGGAAATTCCGTTGTAAGGGACAGGATCGTGGCAATCATCTCTCCTAATACCGCTCCCGCAAAGAGATTAAGGGAGGAGGCAAGGAGAGAAAATCGCCTTATTGATGCTACTCAAGGAAGAAAGACAAGATCTCTTATCATTACAGACAGTAATCATGTGATCCTCTCTGCGGTTCAGACAGAGACCATCGCTCAGAGATTTTCCACAGACTCTCGGAATCCTCAGGATGAGATATCTCAGATATGAAAGGCCACCTCTTTGTGATATCTGGTCCATCTGGAGTGGGTAAATCTACTATTATAACATATTTGCTCAAAAAGATTCCTCATATTCGATATTCCGTATCTTACACCACAAGGCCTCCACGCAGAGGAGAGGTGGATGGCAAAGACTATAATTTCATAAGTAAGGCTGAATTTAAGGAGATGATAAGAAAGGGTGAGTTTATTGAATGGGCGGAAGTATATGGAAATCTCTATGGCACCTCGTATAGATTCATTTATGAAGTTATGGAGCAAGGAGAAGATGTGATAATGGATATAGATCCAAAGGGTGCAAGAAATATAAGAGATAAGATAGACCACTCCCATCTGATATTCATTCTTCCTCCTTCTGTAGAAGAGCTTTTTAAAAGGCTTAAAGGAAGAAAGACAGACAGTGATGAGATAATAGATAGGAGATTGAGGCAGGTATTTCAGGAGCTTAGAGAGTCAAGATGGTATCACTATGTGGTTATAAATGATGATATGGCCTCAGCCATAAGGGCGGTGGAGGCCATAATAATATCATTTAGATATCTAAGGGAGAGGATCTCCAATAGGATTGAAGATATAATTAATGGGTATAAAGGATAAAGAGATAGTTGGTGGATTTCAGACTGTAAGACATCTTCTGGAAAGAGATGATATCAGAATACACGAGATATGGATACAGGTAAGATCGCAGAGAAGAGAAGGGATCTTAGAGAAGGCACATAAAAGGAGTATCCCTGTATATTTCAAAGAAAAAGAGGATTTCAACCACTTACTTTCAGGGATAAATCATCAAGGTGTGGCAGCAGTTGTGGATGCATTTAGATATCAGAGCCTTCAATCCATTCTATCTCTGGCAGTGAAGAAGAGGGGCACAGCTCTGATAGTGATGGCAGATCATATAACCGATGCAGGGAATATAGGGGCCCTTCTAAGGGTCTGTGCATTTTTTAAGGTAGATGGTTTCATAATTCCAGCAAGAAGATCCGCATCAATAAGTGGGCAGGTTATGAAGAGATCATCAGGTGGATATCTATCTGTTCCCATAGCTAAGGTATCCAACCTTAAAAATACCGCGCTCAGACTCAAAAGAGAGGGGTTCTGGATAATAGGCACGGATGAGAGGGCTAAAGAGAGTATATACGATTTTGACTGGAGGCGGGATGTGGCACTCATCGTCGGAAGTGAGGAAAGAGGAATTAATCATAGTTTGGTAAAGATATGTGATGAGTTGGTATCTATCCCATCTGATGGAGATATCAGTAGCCTAAATGTCTCAGTTGCACTTGGAATTGTATTATCTGAAATCCATAGACAGAGACGGTTTAATTAAAGGAAAGCTCTTTAAGGCCCTTAGCCTTAAGAGTGCATCTATTAGCTCTGCCAAGGGAAGTCCTACCACATTGCTATAACTTCCCCTTATCTCCTTTACCATAAATGCTCCTATTCCCTGAATGGCATATGCACCTGCCTTTCCAAAAGGCTCTCCAGTGTTGATATAATTTATTATCTCAGAGTCAGACAATTTTTTAAATCTGACATAAGTCACTACTGCCTCACAATATGCCCTTTGACCCTGAGGATCAATTATTGAAAATCCTGTTATAACCTGATGCTCTCTCCCTCTTAGCTCCATAAGTATATTTAAGGCATCTCTTTCATCTTTTGGCTTTCCGATGATCTTATCTGATATATATACCAAGGTATCTGCACCCAGAATCCACTTCCCCCTATACCTATCCCTTACCGATTCTGCCTTTAGAGTTGCCAGATGAATGGCAAGATTCCTTACATCTCCCTTATTATGGATTACCTCATCCAGATGTGATTCTTCCACTATAAAAGGTAAATGTAGCTGTGATAAAAGCGATTTTCTCCTCTTAGAGGAAGAGGCAAGTATCAATGGATTGCTATGGGATATGCAGGAATCTACCATCCTAACTTATGTTGAATAGGGATATGGTATTTTGATAGATTCTATGACTCAGTTCTTCCAGATCCATTTCTCTAAGCTCTGCAATCTTCTCTGCAGTATATATCACAAAGGAAGGCTCATTTCTCTTCCCTCTCATGGGTTGAGGGGATAGAAATGGGGAGTCTGTTTCGACAAGAAGGCGATCCAAAGGCATCTCCTTTACCACCTCATGCAGATTTTCAGATCCTTTATAGGTAATAGTTCCAGCTATTGATATATATAGCCCCATATCCAAAAATCTCTTTGCCATATTGTAATTACCAGAAAAACAGTGGACCACACCGACTATTCTGTCTCTCCCCTTTGACTTAAGCACAGATATGGCCTCTTCAAAGGCATCCCTGATATGGAGAATCACTGGGAGCCTTAGCTCTTTGGAAAGATCCAGCATCTGGTTAAGTACCCTAACTTGATTGGATATTTCAGAATATCTCTTATAAAAGTCAAGGCCGATCTCTCCCACTGCCACTATCTTAGGATCTCCTGAAAGTTCCTTCAGCCTATCCAATATGGATTCTTCAAATCTGTCTGCCTCATGGGGATGAAAGCCTATGGTCGTATAAACCCCTTCAAACCTCTTTGAAAGCTCAAGGGATCTAATGGAGCTTTCCACATCTATCCCTATGGATATGATCTTTTCAATCCCCCTTTCCCTTGCCCTGGAGATAACCATTTCAATATCGTCTCTAAAATGATCCATCTCCAGATGGGCATGGGAATCTATCAATCTGGGCAACTTTTTCCTCCTTAAAAATTAATGACTTGCATTTTTGAATATAATACTAAATAATATTAAAAATATAGGGTATGTAAAATATTTTTATTTCCAATGGTAAAAAATATGGAGGCCTATTCAAAGATTGAGGAGCGTTCCCAGGAGGAACTTGAAAGGGAGCTCTTATTCCATAAGAAGCTTCAGGATATAACCAATAAGATACACTCTGCGGAAGATACCAATGAGATTTTGGAAAACCTCCAACACGAGATCTTAAGCCTCTTTGACGCAGATAGAATCACCATATATGTGGTTGATGGTGTTAGACGAGAGATCTACTCCCGCTTCAAGACAGGAGATGAAGTAAATGAGATAAGGATACCCATTAATACCAATAGCATTGCAGGCTTTTGCGTATCTACAGGAAAGACAGTAAGGATAAAGAATGCATATGATGATGAAGAGCTCAAAAGGATAAGTCCATCCCTTAAATTTGACAAGAGGTGGGATAAGAAGACAGGATACAGGACAAGACAGGTGCTTGTAACTCCCATAGTGTTTAAGAAATATCTATTGGGTGCTATCCAGCTTATTAATAAAGCCGGTGGTAATGAATTTACAGAAAAGGATGAATCCGCTGTAAAAGAGATTGCAAGGGTCTTGGGTATAGCCTTTTTTAAGAATCAAAAGATAGCGGAAAGGAAGAGAGCTACCAAATTTGACTATCTCATTACCCATAATATAATCACTGAAAAAGAGCTTAACGAGGCAATGGCAACCGCAAGGAAGAAGAAGGTGTCAGTGGAGTCCGTGCTCATATCTGATTTTAATGTCCCTAAGGAGGAGATTGGCAAATCCCTATCCCAATACTACAGAGTGCCTTTTATTTCATATGACGAAAATATGGTAATTCCAGGTGAACTCTTAAAGGGGTTAAGACCCAATTTTTTAAAGAATAATGGATTTGTTCCCATTGCACAGACCGATAGTAAGGTAGTGGTGGCAATGGAAAATCCAGATCATCTGCCTGCCAGAGATACCATAAAGAGACTGATACCGGATAAGGAGTTCAGATATTGTGTGGCCATAAAAGAGGATATCTTAAAGATAGTGGATCTATTTTTTGATGTTAAGAAGAGCAATTTCATGGGAGATACCAGGAGCATTGAAGATATACTTGGGAAACTTGAGGGACTTGAAGAAGAAGAAGAGGATGAGGAAGTAGAAAGGGTAAGTGAAGAAGATGGAGTTATTGTCCAATTAGTTAATAAGATGATCATAGATGCCCATAGCAGAAATGCTTCAGATATACATGTCGAGCCCAGACCGGGCAAGCAGAATGCGGTTATAAGATTCAGGATTGATGGTGCATGCCAGCTCTATCAGACCATCCCCTATACTTTTAAGAGGGCTATAGTATCCAGAATTAAGATTATGTCAGATCTGGATATATCTGAAAGGAGACTGCCCCAGGACGGAAAGATAAAATTTAAAAAATATGCCCCCCTGGATATTGAGTTAAGAGTCGCCACCATCCCTACCGCAGGTGGTGTTGAAGATGTGGTTCTGAGACTCCTGGCCTCTGGAGAACCCATCCCCTTAGAAAAGATGGGGATGAGGGAGAGGGACTATAAGGCATTCATTGATATGATAACAAAGCCATATGGGATTGTGCTGGTGGTGGGTCCTACAGGTTCTGGAAAGACCACCACACTTCATGCAGCCCTTAAATATATTAATAAACCAGAGGTAAAGATCTGGACTGCTGAAGATCCTGTAGAGATAACCCAGGAGGGGCTCAGGCAGGTTCAGGTTCAGCCCAAGATCGGTTTTGATTTTGCAAGGGCTATGAGGGCATTCCTCAGAGCAGACCCTGATGTGATAATGGTAGGGGAGATGAGAGACCATGAGACAGTTGCAACTGCAATTGAGGCATCCCTTACTGGTCACTTAGTATTTAGCACCCTGCATACCAATAGTGCCCCTGAGACCATTACAAGGCTATTGGATATGGGAATGGATCCATTTAATTTTGCAGATGCGATCTTAGGAATTCTGGCCCAGAGGCTTGTAAGGACCCTATGTAAAGACTGTAAAGAGAAGTATCATCCAACACAAGAGGAATTTGACACACTGAGAAGGGAATATGATGGAGATTTTGATGCACTTGGTTTTGAATATAACAGCGATCTTGTCCTTTACAGAGCAAAGGGATGTGCCAAGTGTGGAAACACAGGATACAGGGGAAGGGTTGCAATTCATGAGCTGCTTGTGGGAACAGATGAGATGAAGTCATTGATTCAGAACAGGGCAAAGATGGAAGAGCTGAGGCGGCAGGCCATAAAAGATGGAATGATCACCCTTATGCAGGATGGTATCAGAAAGGTGCTATTGGGATATACTGATCTAATACAGGTAAGAAAGGTCTGTATAAAATAGAGCTTATTATTTTGGGGAAGATCTAACGCAAGTTCAGGAAACTATCCAAAACATTAAAAACTTGCCTAAAAATGATTTAAAAATTCTTTTATATAGAGCTGAGAGCTTTGAAAAATTCAAAGCTCTCGTTATTGGGATATTAATGGCAATGGGAAAGATGCCCCTACATCTATGAATTGGAAGCCCTTTGATTCATATCTTCAGGGTAGGTAAAGTATTCGATACTTAAATCTTTAATGACATCCATTGCAGAGGGCTCTATCATGGGGCTCACTATTATCCTTCTTTTAACCTCTTTTCCCTCTTTCTCTCTATAAAATTCCACCTTCCTAAAGAATGCATATACCTCTGGCTTGCTGATTGATGATTTTATCTCCATTATCCAGACCATACCATCGTGAATTACCAGATCCAGCTCCACCTGATCAGGCCTTCCAAATACCTTGCCCTCTGTGTCATATTTAAGATATCTCTCTACCTTAAGACCGGTAATATCCTCTATCACTGATCTCATTGCCTCCCTGAAGGTATGCTCGGTTGATATTCCCCATCTTGCACCCAGTGCACCTATGGTCCTATCTATCCTTCTATCCACCCTCCGAATCTCATTGAGCATCTCTTCAAACTTCCTGTTTGAATCTTCCCTCAGAGCCCTTACCTCTGCCCACAGGGTATTAAACTTCCTATCATG
>CAYTXJ010000002.1:0-43598 GCA_964440775.1 uncultured Desulfobacteraceae bacterium
TCGCAATGACAGATTCCATTTACAGCTTTTTTCTGAGAGCTTTGAAAAATTCAAAATTCTTCAATTACATAATCTCTTAAATTATGCAATTCCAAATTTTATCTTTGGAAAAGATCCCAGGACCTTAAAAGCTCAAATGCATATCTTATCTGGTTATCTCTTTTGATCATATCCTCTGCTTTTTTATCATAATATTGGGACTTTTTATTTATGTCTTTGGATCTCTTATCTTTCATAAAGTGCTCTTGCAGATCTTTTTCCCTAAATCTCTTATTACTTTTTCCTTCCTTTTTGGCAGGGTTAATTAATCCCACAGTAATATCTGGCTCAATACCTGTTAGTTGGATTGACCTCCCTGAAGGTGTATAATACATTGCGGTTGTTAGCCTTAGCCCTGATCCATCAGATAGGGGAAGGATAGTCTGAACAGTACCTTTTCCAAAGGTCTTAGTTCCAAGTATTATGGCCCTATGATTATCTTTAAGGGCTCCAGCAACAATTTCAGAGGCACTGGCACTTCCCTCATTTACTAATATTATAAGATGCTGACTGATATCATCCTTTTCACTATGTGCCTTAAATTCCATCTTATCAGAATCTTTCCTACCCCTGGTTAATACAATTGTTCCTGAACTCAGGAATATATCTGCCACCTTTACAGCCTGTGACAATAGTCCCCCAGGGTTATTCCTGAGATCCAAAATTAATCCTTTTAGGTCACCATTTTGTTTTAACTTTTTAAGCTCTCTTTTAAGATCTTTGTAGGTGGTCCCCTGAAAGCTGGATATCCTTATATATCCAATCTCCTTATTTATAGGATGAGCCCATACACTTCTTAAAGGAATCACATCCCTTTTTATTTCAAATTCCAGTGGCTTTTCTTCATCTTTCCTGATTATTGTAAGTCTAACTTTTGTTCCCCTTCTTCCTCTAATCCTCTTTACTGCATCCATAAGAGTCATATCATGGGTTGATACACCATCTATCTTGATTATCCTATCTCCTGCCTTAAGACCTGCCTTATAGGCTGGAGTTCCCTCAATGGGTGAGACAACCGTCAATACATTATCCCTTATGGTTATTTCAATTCCTATTCCCGTAAAAGAGCCTTTAGTCTCTATGAGTAGTTCTTCATGCTCCTCTTTGGTAAGATATGAGGAGTGGGGATCCAATTCTTTGACCATTCCTTTAATAGCATTCTGAATCAGCTTATGGGGGTCCTGGGGAGTTACATAATTTTTTTCTATATATCTTAATACCTCTGAAAATATCTCTAAACTCTTATATAACTGCTCATCATTATCAGTAGCATGAATGGTTATGCAATTAAAAAATAAGAACAAAAACAGAATTAATATTATCTTTTTTTTCATATCAGACTCCAAAAAAATTTTAATATCTATCAATAATTATCAATTAGTCGCAAGAACCTGGCCTTGGCAAGATTAAAATCATATAAGGTATTATAGTAATTAAATCTTGCCTGGGTCAATAGGGTCTGAGCATCCAAGACAAATTTCCTTATCGGATTTTCCACAATTCTTTTAATTGATCCAACCTCTTTTCCAGCTCATCTATATATGAGTTATCACTATCTTTAGATCTTAATATCTTTTCTTTCTCATCCCTTAGCCACCTTACCTCCTTTTTAATCTTTCTCAACATATTAAGTGCCTCCAACTCCTCTTCTGTAGGAATCTTTAAGATGCCACATTGTCTCTTAAATTCTTCTTCTTTATTATTCATACAGTCCATCTTAAAGTCCTTATTTTAATGTTGACTTAAATTATATTTCAATAATATATTATAAATTATAGGATAATTGAAATGGCTGTGTGGAGATAGATATAAAAGATGAGGCTATCTACAAGAGGACGCTATGGCACAAGGCTGATGTTGGAGCTTGCAAGAAATTATGGAAAAGGCCCTATTAGTATGTCTTTTATATCAAAGAGTCAAAATATTCCTATTAAATATCTTGAACAATTAATTATACCTTTAAAAAAGGCCAGGCTTATAAAAAGCATAAGGGGGCCTAAAGGGGGGCATATGTTAACAAAGCCTCCTGGATCAATAAGTATCTGGGAAATACTGGAACTTTTGGAGTCAAAATACTTTCTTGTGGACTGTCTAAAAGATGATAAGGTGTGTGAATTTTCAGATAGGTGTGTGGTCCGTCCCATCTGGAGTAAGGCATATTACAAGATAAGAGAGGTGTTTAAAAAGACTTCTCTTCAAGATATCTTGGAATCATCACCCATATGATAAAAATTAAAGACAATATATATGCCTTTATATGGGATAATCCTACCATAAATAATTGTAACACCTATTTTATAGATGGAAGAAAGAAGATTATTATAGATCCAGGGCACTATCATCTCTTTGGCCATGTAAAGGAAGGGCTAAAAGATATGGGCCGATCCATAGATGATATTGATATGGTTATTATCACCCATGCCCATCCAGACCATATGGAAGGGATTAAACATTTCAAAGATAAATTGATATCAATCCATAGGGATGAGATAAAATTTTTAACTGATATTAACCCCCAGTATAGAAATCTCGTGGGCTTAGATGAGGTATATGTCCCCATATTACTTCAAGAGGGAGAGCTGTTTGTAGGTGGAGATAATTTTACAATAGTTCATACCCCAGGCCACACTCCAGGCTCTATCTGCATCTATATGAAAGATTATGGAGTACTTTTTACTGGCGATTTGATATTTTACAGAGGCATTGGCAGGACCGATCTCCCTGGAGGAGACCCTGAATTATTGAAAAAAAGTATAAATAGATTATCTGAATTAGAGGTAGAATATCATCTACCAGGTCATGGGGATATCATTTCAGGCAGATATAATATCCTTAATAACCTAAATGAAGTTAGAAGTCTCTGGTTTCCTTATCTGTAATATTCAAAATCTCTTTTAATCTATGATGGATCTCCTCTTCTTTTTGTTTCAAAAATCTTAACCATTTAGGATCTTCTTCTATATTAGGTATTAAGGCTGATCCATAAATCTCTTTATCCTTTAGCTCATCCAGTCTTTCCTTAATTAACTGCCTCTCTTTTTCTTTAAGCTCTAAATTTAGCTCATCTAATATGGAGGATATATCTATATTTAAGATCTCTTTCAGGATATCTATGATAATCAGGTTCTTACCTCTTATATCAAAATTTTGGATTATCTCCTCCTTTAATATCTCTTTTACTTGCCCATAAGAAACACCATCAATACCGTGAAGTTCCTCTTTAAATCTCTCTAATTTTAAATCGTTATTTAAGCATCTTTTTAAAAGACGACTAATCTTTCCCCTTATATCTCTCTTTTTTATCATATCCCTTTCATCTTTACTTATTTCAAAACTCTTCATCTTTTCTAAGATGATATCCAGAGTGCTCTTTATCTCTGTCATATCTTCTCCTTAGAGAGAGCTTTGCATAATCCCTTTTTACACGGGGGGTTACACATCCCCGGGACGAAGACCAGACCCCCAAAAATTAACTTTAAATAACCCATAATTACAGCTTTTTTCTGAGAGCTTTGAATTTTTCAAAGCTCTCCTTAGAGTAAAAGCTGCATTATCTTGTCATGCAGATATGGTCTAAAATATCTAATTTTAATATTATTCCTACTTGGGTGAATCCTATTTGTAAAGAATATTATTATGATCTCCCTTTTAAGATCCATCCAAAAAGACACTCCCGTATATCCCAGGTGTCCTACCGAATAGTGTGAAAAAAATTTACCTGCAGAGGAATTTACAGAGGATGGTGTATCAAAGCCCAATGCCCAAGTATTTTTTAATATTATCTCTTGCCTTGCAAAAAATTCATTAACTATATGTCTTTTAAATAGGCCACCCTTTTTGCCATTATATGAGCATAATAAGGCATTCAGTATCTTAAATATATCGAATGCATTGCTGAATAGGCCTGCATGTCCAGAATATCCTCCTACAGAGAATGCATTTTCATCATGAGTCTGACCATGTATAAGTCTCTTTCTCCAAGTGCAGATTTCAGTTGCAGCAATTGTATTTAGATCTCTATTATTTTCCCTATCATATATATAAGTGTCTTTCAGTTTTAAAGGCGCTATCACATATTCTAAAAATAGTCTATCTAATGTCTTATTGGTTACCTCTTCTATAATCCATTCTAAGAGAATAAAACCTATATCGCTGTATAGAAAGGAACACATTGGGGAATACTTGAGAGGCCTATAGAGTATCCATCTTCTTAGGAGAGGTTTTCTGATCTTCAAGGTAAATCCACTGAGTATCCTATAAAAAGGATACCAGCTATCGATACCAGAGCAGTGATTTAATAATGATCTTATAGTTATCTTCTTTTTATCATAAAGCCTATATTTGGAAATGTATTTGGATATAGGTGAGTCAAGGTCAATTATGTCTTTCTCATATAGTTTCATAATACATAATGTAGTGGCTATGGGTTTAGTGAGGGATGCAAGATCAAAGATGGTATCTCTATGCATCGGTTGAGGTCTGGGTATAAGGGTGGAAAGACCCTTTGCATTCCAAAACAGGATATTATCTGCTTTTGCCACTAATAATACACACCCTGGAAAAACTCCAACAGATATTCCTTCCTCTAATAACCCATCAAAGGAGCCTTTCAGATCCTTCATAAATCAATCTTTTGAATCTTTAAATACAGGATGTCTGTGGGAATAGGGGGTATTGACTAAGATTGCCTGGATAGCCTCTCTTTTTTCAGTATTAATAATAAGTGGACCCATAAGGTTTACGGTCATATCCTTAGGTCTTCCTTTAGGGATATTAACAATGACATATACCTCTATATTCTCTCTATTGATGGAATCCCATTTCATCTCTTTGATAATACCATTGAGATCAATATTATAATCAGGGAAAAATATATAAGGGTTGGTGATGACAAATGCAAGAGATGGCTCATCCACAGATTGATACCAATAAAATGGGGAATCTTCTTTATGTCTTAAAATTACAAAATCCTTTCTCTCAGGGAATCCAGGTATCCCATAGGGCATATGTATAATCTTTTTTTCGTCAATATCTATTTGGCCAAATCTGGTTGTTTCAATCTTCAAATCTCAATCACTCCTTTTTAATAAAACTATTATACAAACTATCAAGATCTTTCCCGCTAACATTTAATGCATCAAAGTTTTCAGATCTAACCCTTTCATATAACTCCTCTCTTAATATGGGAATCTCCTTTGGAGCATCAATACCTATCTTAACCTGAGAGGCTTTTATCTCTATAACCCTGATAGAGATATGATCTCCAATATGTATCTTTTCACCTACCTTCCTGGTCAAGACTAACATACGCCTTCCCTGGCCAAGATATCTATCTAATGTAATCCAATAGGGTCAATTTCATGATCTTGGACGATGAGGCAAGGGCAGCCTTATAGGCTAATTGAATATTTTCAAGATCAATAACCGCTTCTGCTATATCTGCATCTTCCAATTCAGAGACCATCTTCTTATCTGTAAGCTCTAAATCATCCAAGATATTTTCCTTTGTTTCAATCCTAAGTGTCTTTGCTCCAACATCTGAGATCCACTTTGATATATTATCAAATTCATTATTAAGATCTCCTATAGCCTGCTGAATGCCATCAATATCATTATTTTCAAGGGAATCTCTAAAATCCTTTAAGGTATTAAAGATGGTTCCAAAGACCTCCTGTCCATTATATCCTATCTGTATAGTTATGTCTTTTCCGGCACTGATTGTAAAGCCACTATTATTACCCCTATAATTTCCATCTTCATCAAAAGGGGCTGTATCTGTGTTCTGCCCAGAGAATATATATCTTCCATTAACATTTGAATTGGCTAATACAATAATCTCCTTTAAGATATTATCTACTACTTTAGCAGCAGATCTTCGCTCCTCCTGTCCAACTGTAGAGTTACTCATTTCAATGGCTATACCTTTTGCCTCAGTAAGTAGCTCTTGGACATTATTTAGGGCGGTTTCTGCTGCACTCAGCCAGGACTTTCCAAATGATAAATTCCTCTTTATCTGATCCATTTCATCTAATTTACTCTTTAGATGCAAACTCTTGGACAATCCTACAGGATCGTCAGAGAGATCATTTATCCTCTTTCCTGAGGCAACTACTGTATTTAACTTTTGCATCCTTTCAGTAATATGTGAGATATTATATTTAATCATCTGATAAATGGTTCTATAGGCTACTCTCATCTAATCACCCCTCTATCTTATACTCATTAGGGTCTCTAACATCTCATCTGTTATGGATATAAGTTTTGCAGCCGCTGTATAGGACTGTTGATATTGTAAAAGGGTTGTCATCTCCTCATCTATTGAAACACCTGAGATACTATCCCTAATTTCAGTAAGCTTATTTACCAAGACCTCATTAAACTCTCTTCCATTCTTTATGCTCTTTGAAACTATACCAATAGAAGATATCAAAGAATGGTAATATTCTTCCAATCTGGAAAGGACAGTGCCTTCAGTGACACCCTCTATTCTGTCACAATTCCATTGCGAAATCTCTATATCCTGATTCTTTAATTCAGAAAGCTCTATGGCATTGCTATTGTCTCCTGGGTATATATCTCCATCTGAATCAATCTTAGATGCGGCAATTAGGCTCTTATTCTCTCCTATATTTCCATTTATAGATATATTACCTGCAGTTGATCCATTAAAAAAGGTGTTTATCCCTAAGGCAGCTAAGACATAACTTGAGTCATCCGAAAATCCAAAATTATACCCATTTTCTGCAACTATCTTAAGATATCCGCCTTCGCTATCTACACTTATATCTGCACCAATGGAAGAGATCTGGGAATTCATATCATCTATAAGGTCATTAAGAGTGGTTGAAGAGGTATCAATATTAAATGTTAAAGGGCCACCTCCTACCATATTCCCATTTTGATCATATATCCACATGGAAAATGAGCCATCAGTTATCTTATCATAATATGGAAGAGAAGAATCTTCTGAGCCTAAGGGCGTATCTTCAGATGAAACGGCATAAGTGCCTTTAACCTCTGTAAAGGTTTCAATCCCTACCCCTTGACTGTGTTGTCTATTTACATGCCAGATCAGTTCTTTGACAAGGGAATCTAAGTCCCTTTTATATTTTTCCAGTATCTCGTCTCTCATCTCAAGCCATCCGGCCATCTTGCCTTTTGTTATATAGTCTGTAATATCAACCTCTTGATCACCTGAACCTTCCCATCCAATCCTATCCCCATTTTCACCACACAGAGTAAGATTATAGTGACCGGTCCCCTGAACTAATGGACAACCTCTGGAGGTTATGATTGTCACTGAACCGTTTTCATGTTCAAATACTTTTATATTAATATAGTTAGAGAGTTCTGATATGAGCGCATCTCTCTTATCTTTTAAATCATTTGCGGAATAACCGCTCTTATAACTCACTATCTGAGAATTTAGATGTGAAATACTTTCTGTAAGTTCATTGATCTTCTCTATACCTGATTTGATGGCAGAGGTGAGATTATCCTGAAGCCACACAAGATCATCCTTGATAGATTTAAACTGCTCGCACATCAATATACCATGTTCATATATGGCTATGCGTTCAGATGCACCAGATGGATTATTGGCTATGTCCTGCCAGAGGGTAAAAAATGTGGACATCATGGAGCTGATACTATTTTCAGATGTCTCATTAAATATTCCCTCTAAGATCTTCATATAATTTTCCATCTCTTCAAGTGAATACATATTGGATTGCTGCTCCATCAGTCTCTTTTCAATAAACTGATCTTTTATCCTCCTTATCTCCTTTACATTAACTCCCCTTCCTAAGAAATTCCCTGCAAAAGGAGCTGGATCAATTGCCTCAAATACAGGCATCTGCCTTGAATAATTTGGATTATTTACATTAGAAAGATTATGAGCAGTTACATCAAGGCCATAACTGTTTGAAAAAAGGGCACTTTTTGCAATACTTAATGCAAGACTTACTCCTGACATGCCTTAGACCACCTTCTTTACCATATTACAATTTCTATCATATATGATCTCCTTATCTCCTCCAATACACAGTATAGATATAATATTATCAATAAATTCCAATACATCTGTAATTAATTTGGAATTCTCTTTTCTCAAAATATCAATATCAATGCGAATAGCATTAATCTTATCTAATCTGGCTCTTATTAAAATATTCTCAAATTCTCTATTTATATGATGATCTTTAAACCTCCTAATATCATCTTCTATCTGTTCAATATTTGAACAGATTTCCTGTTTTCTATCAGAGAGATTAAATAACCTATCAATATCTACTCTTATAAGGGCTTCTCTCTCTTCTTTTAATATATCGTAAAGTTCCAGGTATAGTTTATATTTTTTATCTAAGAGATCTTTAAAGTCTCTTGCCTCTTCTATCATCTTATAACTCCTTTTAAACTCTTATACAGAAGTTCTCCAATACCCATACCTCTGGATCTTGATATCAAAATGGATATCCTTTCATTAAATAGATATCTTATCATATCACTTCCGCTTTCATTTCCAAAAAAAGAGTGATCTTCCTTGTCTTTTTCTTGATTTAATAGCTCTTTTATAAATAATGCCTCAAATTCTTTACATACCTCTTTTAGATCTTTGTGAGTCTTCAAACCCATATCTTCTATCAAAGGATTATCTAATTTTGAAATGGCCTTAATCATTTTGCTCCTCCTCTTTTACATTATAACAATCTCTGCCTGCAGAGCACCTGCTGCCTTAAGGGTCTCAAGTATGGTTATAAGATCTCTGGGAGTAACGCCAATTGCATTTAGTGCCCTTACAAGATCTCCAATGTTGGCGCTCTTAGGCAATATAATCAGTTTTTTCTTTTCTTCTTCAATAGTAATATCTGTCTGGGGGGTTACCACCGTCTGACCACCAGGAGCCATTAACACGTTATCCTGACTCTGAAATGTCCCCCCACCTTGAGGGGCGCCTGGAGCAAAAGGAGAAGGCTGAGATACACTTTTCTTTTCTTTAACTTCAATATTTAGATTACCATGGGATATGGCAACCTGGGATATCTTTACATTTTCACCTATTACCACCGTTCCTGTCTTTTCATTGACTACCACCTTTGAAACTGCATCTGGTTGAATATCTATACTTTCCAGTCTGGATACAAAAGAGACCAAATCACGATGAAATTCATCAGGTATCTTTACACTAATAGTTCCAGAGTCAATAGCCTTTGCAATACCCAGATTATAGACCTGATTTATTGCATCTGCCATCCTCTTTGCAGTTACAAAATCAGGATGATTTAAGAGTATTGTAAGTTCCTTTTTATCTCCAAAATTAAATGGTATTTCCCTCTCCACTGTAGCCCCTCCACTTATCCTTGCAACAGTAGGATGATTTTTAACAACTCCACCTCCCGCTGCCCCACTTACACTAAATCCCCCTACTGAAAGAGGTCCCTGTGCTATTGCATATACTTTTCCATCTACCCCTCTCAATGGAGTTAATAGCAAAGTTCCTCCTTGAAGACTTTTTGCATCCCCAATGGATGAAACAGTTACATCAATCTTTTGCCCTACTTTTGCAAAGGGAGGTAAGAAGGCACTTACAATAACAGCGGCAACATTTTTTACCTTTATATCATTTGGATCAACATATATGCCCATATTCCTTAACATATTTGATAGACTCTGAATAGTGAAGGTAGTGCCTGATTGATCTCCGGTTCCGTTTAATCCCACCACCAGACCATATCCTATTATCTGATTAGGTCTTATACCCTTTATAGATGATATATCTTTTATTCTGGCACAATAGCCCTTATTTAAAGGAAATAGCATTACAAAAGAGAGGACAATCAGATATCTAAAAAGGCCATACATGATCCAAAACCCTCCCCATCCATCCTGGTTTCTGTTTATCAGATAGAGGTCCAATACCAGAGTATGTTATTCTTGCATTTGCAACATAAACAGAGGACACTTCATTATCAGGGTCAATATCTTCAGGCCTTACTATCCCGGATATGGTGATATATTGAAGTTCATTGTTTACCTTTATCTCCCTTCTACCTTCTATGTATAAGTTTCCGTTAGGTAGGACATTCATTACAATGGCTGATATATATGCCTTTACATGCCCTTTTCTGTTACTGGAGCCCTTTCCATCAAAACTAAACCCTAAGGAACTATCTATTAGGGTGTCCTGACCAGGATTCTGAGCTAAACGGGGATTCTTATCAGCAAGTGCCTTCATAAATCCCAAAAACTTTAGCTTTGCCTGAAGAGAAGAGCTTCTATCTGTCTTAGTATTTGCATTTAGCTCTGCTTCCGGATCTTCTACAATTCTTATGGTAATTACATCTCCAACTCTTATTGCCTTTTTATCTCTAAAGAGAAATAGCCCTGTCTGCTCAGACCAAAGGGAATTCTCTGCTCTCTTTTCGGGAATATATTTAGGATATTGGGGGAATATAAGGGGACTCTCTACTTTGGAATATCTATTAGTTCCGCAACTACTGCTTAAGATAATTATTATAAGTAGAAGTAGAATCTTTCTTAGACCCCACATAGGCACTCTCCTAAAAATTGACTTTAACAATGGAATCACTGATAACTCTTGCATAGATCTCTTTCCTGCTCATCTCATTAATAACCCTTATGGTTTCTCCTAAGAGACCGTCTTCTAAGCTGATACCGTGTGCTGTTATTTTAAAAAATCGATTTTCAGCCAGTATTATTACTCTTTCGCCCTTTTTAATCACTGGTGGAATTTCAACCATCCATCTTTTTATATATCTGCCTTTTAATATATTGTGTCTTGTAATCTTTCCGACTACAAGCTCAGGGTTATTTATATAATCATCTGAAATACGAGAGATATTTACCTTGGATAGATATATATCATCTCTACCTATGATCTGCCCCTTTTTTATTCTTCTTTTAGCAACTACTATATTTCCAAATACATCCACCCATCCTTTTAAAAGTATCTTTCTCTTAATCTTTCCCTTTTTTATAAGATAAGCAGATAGCTTTACATATCCCTTAAGATCGCTACCTTTTTCATTAATTATCTTAATTATTAATCTACCGCTGGGGATATTTCGGTTTCCAAATACATTAAATTTTGAAACCACTATGTCTGATGAATCCATATTAAGATGATCACATATATACTTCTTAAATAGATCCTCTAAAAGGTCCTTAGAAATAGCTCCTCTGTGATTCATGCCTATAGTGAAAGTATCAGAGGCATACACTAAGTGGAATGTAATTGATAATATCAAAGATGTTATTAAACCTATAAAGATTCTCTTATTCATTATAATATCACCCTCTACCTCTTAATATTATTTGCCATCTGCATCATCTCATCTGCCACTTTTATTGCTTTGCTGTTTAATTCATATGCCCTTTGAGCCATGATCATTGATACAAGCTCCTCCACCACATTCACATTAGACATCTCTAAGTATCCCTGAGCTATTGTTCCTATTCCATTTGTTCCAGGTGTCCCTGAAATAGGTTCACCTGAGGCCTCTGTAGGTCTATATAGATTATGACCAAGACCAAGCAGACCTGCTGGATTAGGAAATGTATACAGTTCGATTACTCCCAGATTTGTCCCCCCACCATCTGGCCCAAATGCTGTTACCACACCATTTTTATCAATGTGAATAGAGACTGTATCTGGTGGAATAGTAATTTCTGGCTGGAGCTTATCCCCTCGCGATGTTACGATATTTCCTTCTGAATCCAATTTAAAGTTTCCTGCCCTTGTATAAAGCTCTTCTCCATTGGATAACACCTTGAAAAAACCTCTGCCTTCAATAGCAAGATCCAATTCGTTTTCAGTATGTTGAAAATCACCTTGACTGAATTCCTTATGAATACTGGCAGGCATGGTTCCCATCCCTATCTGTATACCTGTTGGAATTTGACCACCTTCATTGGTGGTAGATCCTGGCTGATATAAGGTCTGATACATAAGATCCATAAAATCTGCCCTACTCTTTTTAAACCCAGGAGTGTTAACATTGGCAAGATTATTGGCTATTACATCTATCCTTAGCTGTTGAGCAGCCATTCCTGACGAAGCTGACCACATACCTCTTAACATAATCTACCTCCTAATTATTGTATTAAGATTGGATCATTAATCAGCTTTCTATTCATATCATCTATTATATGAAGTGAATTCTCCAATGACTCAAATGTCCTCAATGTCTCAATGAGTTTTACCATCTCTTCAGTAGGGCTTACATTGGAGCCTTCAAGATACCCTTGTCTTAGGTTAAATTCTTTGGAATTTACTATCTCCCTTTCATCACCACTGTATCTGTAATAATTAAAGCCTTCCTTTATTATCTTATCTTGCCTTTCAAAATCTATTACAGCTATCTTACCCCTTATCTCTCCATCAACCACTACAGTTCCATCATCCTTGATCTCTACCCTTTGCCCCTGAACATTTATTTCTCCATTTTGACCCAAAACAATATCTCCCCTCTTTGTAACAAGTATCCCCTCTCTATTTATTAAAAATGCACCATCTCTGGTACATCTTATACCCCTTTGAGTCTTTATCTTGAAAAAACCTCTTCCCTCAATTGCTACATCAAGGGGATTACCTGTTTTAAAGATGGGTCCTTGAGATAGATCAATAACACTTTTGCTTTTTGAGGGCTCAAAGCTATAGTATATTAGTGCCTTTTTAAAGGCATTGGTATTTATATTTGCAATATTATGAGATATGTTTTCAAAATTGACTTTTTGCTCTAAGATATTTCTTAATATTCCAAAGACTCCACTCTCTATCTCTCCCATACTTCATTCCCCTCAAATCTAATTTTTACTTGAGAGCTTTGCATAACCCCTTTTTACACTGCGACCCCTGTCATTGCGAGTGAAGCGAAGCAATCTCATACTTTTTATAGATTGCTTCGGGTCTTTTAAGACCCTCGCAATGACAGATTCCATTTACAGCTTTTTTATGAGAGCTTTGAAAAATTCAAAGCTCTCACTTATTTTAGTAGCAATATTAATGCCAAAAAATAGGGAGGATTAAAAATATAAGTAGAGAATATTACTAAGAATTTGGGGAATATTTTGACCTATAAAGGAATTACTTCAGGGTAAAAATTTCCTGCTCCTGAGTATATTTTTTCCCAACTCTGTAAACAAAGGCTAAGATCTCAGCAATGACTTGATATAGATGGGGAGGGATCTCTTTCTGGATATCTAGGGCGGAAAGTATTTCCACAAGTTCCTTATCTTCATAGATAAAGATGCCATGAGATTTTGCGATTTCAATAATCTTTTCAGCTACTTTCCCACTTCCTTTTGCAACTATTTCAGGAGCATTATTCTTTTTCTGATCATAGCGAAGTGCAACAGCCTTTTTCCTATAACTATCAACCATGACTATATAACTAAGTGGAGTTCATCTTCTAATAGATTTAGGACTTCTTCAACAATCGGATTAATATCTTTAAATCTCTTAATCTTAATTTCTAAAAAGTTATAATCTATATCATTAATATCCTCAATTAAAGAATAAATTTCCTGCCTTAAGAGCTCCTCCAGTCTAAAAGAGTTTGTATATAGATATGCCTTTATATCTTTTCTATCCACATAGAATATGGCCTTAAGATATTCTGAAGGTAAAAGCTCAATAAAGAACTCTATTTTAGTCCTTTTATCTTCGCTATTAGTGCTCCCCCTTTCATCTTTTTCTTTATGAATAAGCAGTTGCCCTACTTTGAACAGATCCGAGTGGAATATAATGGGAATTGGTATAAATATCTTATGGTGATAAGTCATAAGTTTATAATTCAAGATATTTAAATTTCTTATAAAAGAAAGATAATTTTTAAGAGTCTCTGAATCCTTATCATTTAAGTATCTTGAAATTATATATTTTAGATCCTGATGGAATTCTTTCCTAAAATAATCTCTATTTTTTATGGATGATAAAAAATTTTTTATCTTAAATTCATATCTAAGGCCTAATCCATCTATTATGTAATGGAGAATGTCTTTATCACCTTTTTCAATGAGAACTTTAAATAATTTATTTAAAGTATCCTTAAGATACCCCAGCTTTAACAAATTAGGCCATACATTTCCATATAAACCATTGATGATCACCGTCCTATTTAAGGCCTTAGAATTGGGAATATAGTTTAAAACTATATAAGGGTGACTTTGTATGACTTTGAGATTAATAACTGAACCCCTTGTAAGAGGCACCTTTGAAAAGGCCTCCACCCTTTTACCCTTTAACAACAATGCATACTTTCCATCTCCATATGAATCAATCACTCTTACCCTGAGAATTTCCCCCTTAGAGAAGTTAAGTAAATTTTTACCTCTTCTAACACTAATAACTATTCTGACATTCCTTTGTATATTTCTTGGGTTATAAACTTGATTTAAGATCAACGACAAGTTTTACCTCTTCTTTTGGGAGTGACAACTCCTTTGCAATATCTTCAATGGATTTACCTCTATTTAATAATTCAATAATCTCATTTGACTGTTTAGATATATTAATCTTTTTTTCATTTGAATCAAAATTATATAATGCTGAAAGTTCCTTAAGTTTCAAAATCCTATTATCTATCTGTGAAATTATACTATTTATAATCATCTTTTTTTCATTAAGATTTTTTTCAAACTCCAGGCTCAACCTTTTTGAATCCTCACAGAGCTGTTCAAGCATGCCCGTTACTTTTTCAATGTCACAATAATTTATGTATTTTATCTGTTTAAGAATATAAAACATAATGGCAATAATTATTATGTCTGCCAATATCTGGATTATTAATATATAATAAGATTCCATCTCAGACCTTTATATCAATATTGTGGTCTTTTTTCTTCTCTCTCTTAGAACCTTGGCTTTTCCTTTGTTCTCTATCTTGCTTTTTATTAAAAACATTGAGATCATAAGACTTTTCAGATTGTTTTACCGTTTTTCGCTCTTCTCTCTCTTTCTCTTTTATATGATAGTTAAGAAAATGCTGATTTATCTCCATCATCTGCTTTTTTACATTGTGAATCTCTTTTATGATATTACCCTGGTTTAATACAATATTTAAATCGGTTGTGTTTGACATATCCTATCCCCCCATTAAAAAAACCATATCCTATCCTCCTATCCTTAAGATCAAATTTTTCGAAATTTATCTCAATCTTATTTACTTTTAAATCTTTTAAATCAGAATCTAATTTTTCCTTAATTAAAGAAATAAAATTTTTCTTTTCATTAATATCACCTAAATTTGATAAATTTCTTTCTAAAATAGAATAGATTTCCCCCCTAATTTTTCCTTTCTTTTTAGCAACTATATCTTTCACTTTATCATTCGGAAATTTTAATAAAACATTTAATATTATGAATGTATCCTCTTTGTCTAAGTATATTAAAAATTTTTCTAATTTTACTGAACAGCCCCTATGGCTCATCTCTTCACTTCTAATTCTTACCTCTTTATAAGTTTCTATTGGTTTATTGGATAATTTTATCTCTTTATTCTTATCTGTCTTAGCGGAAAATATAAATTTATAAAAGACCACTCCTGAAGTTATAGTTAATATTAAAGAGAAGACTATAAAAAATCTTTTATTTAATTTAATAATCTTCATCTCTCAATAAAGATCCAACCATGTCTTTTTAAGTTTAACCCTCAACTTCATAATTGCTGAAGAATGGAGTTGTGATATTCTTGACTCTGTCAGATTCATAACCTTTGCTATCTCTCTTAAGGTAAGTTCTTCAAAATAATAAAGAGATATAACCATCTGCTCTTTTGGAGAAAGCTGTTTTATCAAATCTTTTAATATCTTTTTTAAATCTTTCAATTTCAAAAGGTCAAAAGCAGATTTTTCATTTGATGGTATCTGAGTGTGTATTGGGGTCTTTCCATCAGGTAGTGTATCATCAAGACTGATAAGATTTATTCCTTTTGCTTTATCCAATAGTTTATAATAAGAATCTATATCCATTCCCAAGGCCTTTGCTATTTCAGCATTATCAGGCATTTTACCTTTTTTAGTCCAGAGATCTAAGGTAATTTCCTCAACCTTTTGAATCTCTTTCCTGACGGATCTGGGAACCCAATCCATCTTTCTAAGTTCATCCAACATCGCACCTCTAATTCTCTGTTCCACATAGGATCTAAAAGATTCTTTTTTATTCTGATCATATCTATCAACGGCATCAAGGAGTCCCATTATTCCTGCGCCAATTAAATCATCCTTTAAGATATGTGAAGGAAGTCTTATAACCATTCTATCAGCAATATATTTTACTAATGAAATATATCTTTTTATTAATTCCTCTCTATTAAGTCCCTCTTTTTCTTTATTATTTTCATCATATATCTTTTGATAACTATATATTCCTCTTTTCATGATCAGGCCTTCTTATTTAAGAAGATATTAAGGAAAAATTTTATGTTCCCGTCGCTATTTTCTTTTTCCATCTTTAATAGTTTCTCTGCAATTTCCATGATGCTCTTTGAAAAATTACAGTTTGGGTATTCACATATGACAGGCATTCTTGACCTTACTGAATCAATCAGATATCTATCCTTTATAATTGCACCAATGTATTCTAAATCAATTCCTCCCATAAACCTATTTACAACTTCTGTAAAATGCCGATATAGATTCTCTGCATCAATCTCATTATCAACCATATTAAACAGCAAAAGAAAATTATTTATGTGATGATTATAATGTAAGACCTTTATCAATGCATATGCATCTGTCAATGAAGTAGGTTCAGGGGTTATAACTACAATTCTTTTATTTGCTGCTATATTAAAATATGTCACATTTGAGGATATACCTGCTCCTGTATCAATTAAAAATATCTCATATTCATTTTCAATTTTGTTAAATTCAGAAAGAAGATGCATCTTATGTCCATCAGATAGATCTGTGAGTTCCTGAACACCGGACGAAGCAGGTATAACATCTACACCTTCTGGCCCTTTTACTATGATATCTGACAATTCTCTATGACCTTTAATAAAATCATCTATGTTAAATTTAGGGGATATACCATAAATAATGTCAATATTTGCAAGCCCTAAGTCAGCATCTAATATTAAGACCTTTTTCCCTAATTTCCTGAAAGCAATACCGAGATTTCCAACTATATTTGTCTTTCCCACCCCTCCCTTTCCACTGGTAATTGAAATAACAATTCTACTCTTTGAACTTAATAGATCTCTTTTAAAATCAATTACCTTTCTATTGCTTTCCAAGTGGATAATCTTTCTAAGAGAATCTGCCTGATCTTTAATCCTGATTTCCATTTTTAATCTTCCCCTTTAATATGATATTTAGAATTTTCTCTTTATCTGCCACTTCAATATCTTCAGGGACATCTTGACCATTTGTGATATAAGAGATGGGTTTTCTTTTATAAATTAATATATTCAATATCTTGCCATGGCTAATTGCCTCATCAACTTTAGTAAAGATATAACCTTTAAATCTCAAAGGAGAAAATTTATCTATTGTATCTAATAAAACGGCCTCATCAGAGGAAACACTAAGAAGTAGGTAAATATCCAGGTTGTGATTATAGGAGAAAAGTCTTCTAAGATATTCCAACTTATTTTTGTCATTTTGACTTTGACCTGCAGTATCAACTAATATAATATCCATCTGAGATAGATAATTTATTGAATCATTAAGATCTTTATGTGTAAAAGCCTGGAAGAATGGAATACCCATTATATCAGCATATTTTCCAATCTGTTCTTTGGCACCTATCCTAAAATTATCAATAGAAATTATACCAATATTCCTCTTTTTATTTAGCATATAGATAGCTGCTAACTTAGCCACAGTTGTTGTCTTACCTACACCAGTTGTCCCAACTAATGCGATTATCTTGGGTTTATCCATAATTTGATAACCATTTTCCACTTCAATCTTATCGTATAATGCATTCATAAATAGTGCTTTACAATTATATCTCTTATCATGTATCTTGGATAAGATATTTTCTTCTTCTAATATATCTAAGAGATATTCATTACATACGCCTTTTTTTAATAATGTGAGATAAAGGTTAAGAACTTCTTCGTCAAAAATTAATTTATTTAACAAATTATTAAATTCAGTTCTAATAATAAGTAGATCTTTTAATCGAACCAATTCTTTTTTTAATTCACTTAGAATATCAAATTCGTTTTCAGAATTTGAGGCAATAATTTCAAAATATTCTTTCCCATCATCCTCCTTTTTCTTCTTTGTAGAAATAATAAGCGCATCCTCACCTAATTCATTTTTAACCTTATCAATACAGTCCTTCAAATCACTTTCTTTAAATATCTTAACTTTCATCTGTCAACTTTATCTCCCCTATAGCTTTAATTTTAATATCAAATGGTATTTCACTTTGAGAAAAGATGGTAATAGAGGGTATAAAATTGCTAATCAACTTTTTGAAATATCTTCTCACAGATGGAGAAGTAAGAATAACTGGTTGTAAATTCATAACCAAAAGTTTTTCAACACTTTTATTAACACTATAGATGATTCTATCAACTACCTGAGGATCAATTGAAAGATAGTTTCCATGTTCAGTGGTTTTGATTCCATTTTCAATTATCTCTTCAATGTCTTTACCAAGTACTAATGCCTTTAATTCATTACTTCCATCTAAATAAGGAGTTATAATAGATCGTGCAAGCTTATGTCTTATATACTCTGTTAATATATCAGGATCTTTTGTGATAGGAGCATAATCTGCCAAAGTCTCAACTATTGTTAACATATCTCTTATAGAGATCCTTTCTTCTAATAAATTTTGTAAAACTTTCTGAACCCCACCTAAGCTAAGCTGATGGGGAACAAGTTCATCAACAACTTTTGGATAAGTTTTAGCAAGATTATCTAAAAGCTTTTGAACATCTTGACGGGTCAATAATTCTGGAGCATATTTCTTTAATATCTCTGTAAGATGAGTGGCTACAATTGTAACATTATCAACAACGGTGTAACCAGCAAGTTTGGCTTCTTCCTTTTGTGACTCATTTATCCATAAGGCAGGCAGATTAAAGACAGGTTCTTTAGTTTCGATACCTTTTATTTTTTTAACCACATTTCCAGGATCCATTGCGAGATAGTAATTTAACATCAGGTTGCCTTTTCCTACACACACACCTTTTATTAAGATATGATACTGTGTTGGTTCCAGTTGAAGGTTGTCTCTGATGTGAATAGGCGGAATTATAATACCTATATCAGTAGCAAACTGTCTTCTTATGGCCCTAATTCTATCTAATAATTCGCCTCCCTGATCTTTATCTACTAAGCTTATCAAACCATATCCTACTTCTATTTCAATTGGATCTAAAAATAACAGTTCCTCAACAGGCTCAGGGCTTACCTCTTCTCTCTCCTTTACTTCCTCTTCAGCAACCATTTGAGTTAGTTCGCGTTTATAAGAGATTAAATAGCCTCCCAGGCCAACCATTAATGCCAAAAAGATAAAAGGAATATGAGGAAGCCCTGGAATGAGACCAAATAGAAATATGGTAAAAGCAGCCAAATAGATGGCTTTTTTATATGAAAATATCTGTTCAGTAAATTCAATTCCCATAGCAGTTTCTGAAGCTGACCTACTTACAATAATACCTGCTGAGGTGGAAATAATAAGGGCTGGAATCTGAGAAACTAACCCGTCTCCAATTGTAAGAAGCGTATAGTTATGTGCGGCATCTATTACGGACATCTTTTTTTGAAAGACCCCAATAATTAATCCTCCAATAATATTTATAAGTGTAATAATTATCCCAGCAATGGCATCTCCTCTTACGAATTTCGCAGCACCATCCATTGCGCCATTAAAATCTGCCTCTCTTGTTATCATCTTTCTCCTTCTACGAGCCTCTTCTTCATCAATTAAACCCGCATTTAAATCCGCATCAATACTCATCTGTTTCCCTGGCATTGCATCAAGCGTAAATCTGGCTGCCACTTCAGCAATCCTGGTGGCTCCTTTTGTTATCACCACAAAATTTACTATAACCAGAATTAAAAATATTATGAATCCAATTACATAATTCCCCGCCACAACAAATTTTCCAAAAGACATTATCACCCTGCCTGCTGCCATCGGTCCTTCATGCCCATTTAATAAAATCAATCTGGTTGAAGCTATATTAAGAGATAATCTGAAAAGTGTTGTAACAAGAAGAAGGGTTGGAAAGATTGAAAATTCCAATGGATTATTAATATACATGGAAATTAAAAGAATTATAACGGAAAAAGTAATATTAGTTGCCAAAAAGAAGTCTAAAACCGTTTTAGGTAGTGGTATTATCATAACAGTTAAAATAACAACCACAGCAATAGCAACGATTACCTCGCTGACATTGTAAGATTGAATCTTATTGTTAATCACACTTTCCATATTCCTTCCTTTATATCATATCTTTTACCTTACCTTTTAACCTATAAACATATGCAAGAATTTCAGCGATAGCCTTATATAGGAATGGGGGAATCTCATGTCCTTCTTCTACTTTATTATACAATATATGAGCTACCTCTCTGTTTTCAATTATTGGAATTTGATATCTCTCAGCTATTTCTTTAATCTTTTGAGCTATTAGACCCTTTCCTTTTGCAATAACCTGTGGCGCATTCATAGTTTCAAAACTATATCTTATTGCAACCGCTATATGAATAGGGTTGGTGATGACAACATCTGCTTTAGGAACCTCTTGAAGTATTCTCTTTCTTGCCATCTGAAGCTGCAGACTCTTAATCCTAGACTTTATCAAAGGATCACCTTCAGTCTTTTTAAATTCTTCCTTTAATTCCAATCTGCTCATTTTGATCTTATTTTCAAATTGCCATCTCTGATAAGCATAATCTAAGATAGATATAATCATAATCACAACACAAGATTTAAGAGATAGTTTTAGTCCAGAATATAAGATATTTTTTATAACCGATATAACTTCCATATTACTAAGACCAATGACTCTGATTAACTCTTTTTTTATAAATAGATAAGCTAATAGTCCTATAAATATAATCTTCAACGACGACTTTAAAAATTCAATAAAGGCATTTAAAGAGATCAGCCTTTTTAATCCTGCAATAGGATTTATCTTGGATAGATTAGGGCGTATCTGTTCGAAAGAGACTAAAAATCCTGTCTGGATTATATTTGAAAATATGGCAATAATAAATACAAAGAGCATAAATGGAGATATGATCTTTAAAAACATTAATGACATATCTTTTGTAAAAGCCATAATATCATCACTATGAAAAAGACGAGATTCAATCACATTAATAGATCTATGGTAGGCAATATTTATATTAGTATAAAAATAGGTAATTATTAACCATAGAATCAAGATAGAAAACAATAATACGATACTTGCAGAAAGATCCCTACTTTTTGCAACTTCTCCCCTCTTTCTAACCTCTTCCCTTTTCCTTGGCGTTGGTTTTTCAGTCTTTTCTTCGAACTGTTCTTCTGGCATAATATTAAGATCCCTTATCTAATAATTAACAAAGTATCATAAATTATCTTTTTAATATTTAAGATATATCCTTCCATAAATCTTGAAAGTATATAAAAAGATAAACCAAAGAATATTAAGCCGATTATTATCTGAATTGGAAATGCCACAATCATTATGTTCATCTGAGGAATAACCTTTGTAATAATTGCAAATATGATATGAGTTAACAAGATTATGCCTAATACAGGAGATGCGATCTTAATTGATATCTTAAACATCTCACTTGAATAGTATAGAACTAAATCAAAGATATCTTTCCTCACATTAAGATTGCCAAAACTAAGGATATAGAAACTATCTACCAATGTTTTAAGTAAAATATGATGACCATTAATGCAAAGAAATAAGACAAAAGCTGTGAAATAGATAAAACTTGCCAGAATAGATTGTTGATTTCCATAATAAGGATCCAGGATATTAGTAATGCTAAAACCAATCTGAAAACCCATATATTGACCCGCTATTCTAATAGCTTCAAAAAAAAGAATAATCGTTAGTGAAATTATAAGACCTATAAATATCTCTTTAATAATAGAAAAAACAAACTCCAGATCATTTAAAGGTATAGATATCCTATTTTTATCTATAGAGAGATAGATAATAATTGATAAGATTAGAGATAATCCTGCCTTTAAAATTGGTGGAGTAGTCCTTAAATTAAAAAATGGCATCATAAATAAAATTATACTCACCCTTGTAAATACAACTAAAAATAATTTTAATTCAGGATAGATATTCTCCATGCATTACACCTACTTAATTAAAATTGGAATCTGATCTAAGCACATCTTTGTAAATTGAATTAATTGCCCTGTAATCCAGCTGGAAAATATAATTAGCCCTATCAGAACAACTAAAATCTTAGGGACAAAAGTAAGGGTCATTTCATGAATCTGGGTAATAGCCTGAAAGATACTTATGATTAAACCTATTATCAAACCCAGCCCTAACATGGGCATTGAAACTAATATGGTGGTTTTTACAGCTTCTTTTGCAATACTTATGACGACTTGAGGATCCATTTAAACTCCAAAAAAACTTTTTACTAAAGAATTTACAAGTAGATTCCATCCATCCACTAATACAAATAACATAATTTTAAACGGTAAAGATATAAGAATAGGTGGGAGCATCATCATACCCATGCTCAAAAGAACACTCGCTACTACCATATCAATTATTAAAAATGGTATATAAAGAAGAAAACTTATTATAAATGCGGTTTTCAGTTCACTTATAACAAATGCCGGTATCAATATGGTTGCAGGAACATCTTCTATATTCTTAGGTCTTTTCGTTTTGGATATCTTATAAAAGAGAGCTAAATCTCTTTCACGTGTCTGTTTCATCATAAAATTCTTTAAGGGATTAATTGCAAATTTAATTGCTTCATCCTGACTGATCTCTTCTCTTAAATATGGCTGAAGTGCGTTATTATTTATATCTTTCCATACTGGCATCATAATAAACACCGTTAAAAATAGCGCAAGACCTGCAATTATCTGATTTGAAGGAGTCTGTTGTGTTCCTAAGGCATGTCTTAAAAATGCAAAAACTACTACAATTCGGGTAAATGATGTCATCAATACAAGAATTGCTGGTGCAATACTAATGACTGTTAAAATAAATATTATCTTTATTAACATGGATACATTTGAAGGATCATTTTGATTTTCTATCCCAATATATACTTTTGGAATATCTATCTCTGCATATGAATATTGTAAAAATAGATTACTACAGATTAAAAATAACAAAATTAAAACTGAACCATATCTTATTTTAAATATCTTCCTCATAACTTATCTGTTCCTTATCCAAAGAAGTTATATAATTGATATTTTCAGGTGTAACACCTAACACTATGATCTTCCCGGAAATTTCCACAACATCTAACCTGCTTTTTGGTGAAAGATGTAAAGTTGAAATTATATTCATATTGATGTTACTCTTTTTTAAATTTTTAAAGTAGTAAAATTTTCTTAAAAGATATAGTGAGATCAGAAGAACTGCCAGAACAATAGATAGCATGCTAATTGTCTTAATACCTATTCCAAATAGGCCCATCCTACCTCCTAAAAAATTAGCCCAGACTCTTTACCCTATCACTGGGGCTTATTATATCAGTTAATCTAACAGCGAACTTTTCATCTATCACTACAACTTCCCCTTTTCCTATCAATTTTCTATTTATAAATATTTCCACAGGCTCTCCTACGCTTTTATCCAGTTCAATAATAGAGCCCTGTCCCAATTTTAATAGATCATCCACCACCATCTTAACCCTTCCAAATTCTACGGTGATTTCAAGGGGAATATCCAAAATGAGACTTAAATCATAACCTCTTTTTTCATTCTGATTCTGAATCTTATCTTCACCTGATCTATCTCCTTCATCATCAATTATCTCTTTCTCTTTCATATCTTTTATCTCTTCCATAGTCTTTCTCCTTATAGATTATAATAATTCCGCTATCTTTATTGCCTTTTTCCCGTTTAAAGAACCTGGAAATCCTTTAAATTTTGGAACTCCTTCAACTTTTATAATAAGAGGGGATTTAACTTTTGTGTTTATAGGAATGGTATCACCAATCCTTAGATTAATTAATTCATTTGCAGATAAGGTATTATTTCCTAAAATGCAGACCAGATTTAACTCGATATCTTTTAAAATCTCTTCTAAGACCTTCCTGCAGTTATTATCAGTCCGAACTTCAGGCTTTCTCATTTTCAATTTATCCATTATAGGTTCTAAAATAGAGTGTGGATAACAGATAAATAGATTTCCATTAATTCCCTCAACATATACGTTAAATTCACTTACAACTATTCTCTCTTTTGGGCCTACAATACTTACAAATTGAGGATCTATTTCTGAACCTGTATATTCAAGGCGAACATTATATATCTCCTTCCAGGCGCTTTCATAATTTTCCAACATAACTTTACCTATCTTTTTTATCACCTTCATCTCAATGGGTGTAAAAGAACGGCCTTCAAGTTTTACATGACCTATACCTCTCCCTCCAAAAAATATATCAATAAAGATGAATGTTAAATTCCCCTCTAAGACCAGAAGACCCGAACCTCCAAGAGGATTGATTTTAAAGATATTTAATGAGGAAGGTAGAGGAATAGATTTGGTAAAATCTGTAAAATTCATTGATTTTACTTTCTCTAAGGTGATATCAACATCCTTTCTTAAAATGTTTAATAAGCTACTTCTTAAAGTCATAATAAATCTCTCATTTATCCTAATAAGACCTGGAAATTTAACTTCAGATGGTGCATCTTCTCCTCTAAAATCATAGACAACAACATCTTCTCTCTTTTCTTTTTTTTCTTTTTCTGTTGATACCTCTCCCTTTTCTATTCCTTCAAGTAGGGAGTCAACCTCTTCCTGTGATAAGATCTTATCCATAACAACATCCTATTGAACTACAAATTCAATAAAATAGATATCTTTTATAAAATCTCCATTTAATATATTATTCACTCTTTTAATTATCTCTTTTTTAAGAGATAATTTTCCCTCCAATGTATTTATATCGTTATATTCTAAGGATGTAAGAAGTAGTAAGATGGAGTCTTTGATCTTTGGCATATCTTTTTGAATTAATTGATTTATCTTTTTATCTTTAACAATTTCAAGGACCATGGAAATCTTAAGATACCTCTTTCCTGTCTTTTCTTCATCACGAAGATTTGCAATAAAAGGATCTAAAGATAGATTTATTGTTTCTTTAGGCCTGGGTTTTGCTTGAACTGTCTTGGTCTCTTTTTTCTCTTTCCCTTTTATAAAATAATTAAAACCAAAATATCCTCCACCCGATAGGATGATCAATCCTAAAAATATGATTATAATCTTCTTCATAGGACTTCCCTTTTTAACCTCTTCCTGTGCTCCATTTTGATTTTTATTAGACATCTTTTGTCCCCTTTTAAATTTTAAATATTATCTCTACTCTTCTATTTTTTCTCCGACCTTCAGAAGTATTATTATCAAATCTTGGCATTGATGGCCCATATCCACCTACATAAAATCTGCTTTTTGGAATACTCTTTTTAATTATAAAATATTTAAAGACATTTAACGCCCTATATACTGAAAGCTCATAATTAGATTTATAAATAGATCTTTTTAATGGAATATTATCAGTGTGACCCATAAGGAGTATAGGGTAAGAACATCCTTTTATAGTCTTTGCAATTAGATCAAGAATTGGAAATGACTCCGGTTTTAATTGGGCCTTTCCAGATTCAAAGAGTATTTTATCCTGGATTGATATAACAAATCCTCTTGGGTCATCATAAATATCAATGTATCTCTCAATATTATTTAATATCTCTTTATATTTTGGCAAATCTTTAACAGCCTGTGGTAACATCTTCTTTAAAACTGTTATATCTAACATAACTCTAATATTTTCATTTTTGATCTTATCTATAAGTTCAGTTAGATCTGCTATCTCACCATTGCTACTAAATTCTAAAACACCTGGAGCCCCTGATAAAAATGAAAAGGCCTGTTTTAGCTTTTTAGCATCTAATGATGACATACTGAGAAGGAGCACAAAAAATGTTAAAAGTAACATTATAAGGTCTGAAAATGTTACCATCCATCTTTGGGTATCAGTGCTAGCTGTATCTTCCGCCTTTCTTCTTGCCATAGTTTAATTTATCCTAAAGCTAAAGTCTTTATATGTAAAAATTCTCTTCTTTTTCTTTTTAAAAATCTTTTTTATATAAAATGGTAGCTTATGGGTTATTTTTATCTCCACTCTGTTGTTTAACTCTCTTGTTTCAGAGGATGAATTGCTTGCTATGGGATTTAAACTCCCTCTACCATATCCCACAATCTTTTCAGGATTTAGACCAAAATCCTCTACAAAGAGCTTAAATATTAATACTGTCTTAAGAGATGAAATTTCAAAGTTTGAGCCATATCCCTTATCTATTGCTGATAGATTATCGGTATATCCTATAATTTCAGTAAAATAGTCACCCTTTTTTATATATTCACCTATCTTTTTTAAAGTAGAAATGACAGATGGCTTTATCTTCATCTTCTCAATATCAAACAGATATCTATCATATATAGTAATAAGTTCTCTTCCTTCTTTTCTTTCAATCTTTATCATATCACCTAAGATTTTATTATTATTTTCATCCTTTAAAAATTCATTCACATCAAAGTCTCTTTCAGTAATGGGAGCTGAAGTGGGTATAATATTTTCTCCTGATTTGAATGGTAAAAGTCCACCAGTGAGATTCCCAAATGCTCCAACCAATGAACCAATTGCTTTTTTAGTCCTCTTTTCATCTCTTACAGCTATAGAATTTAATAGGATAAAAAACGTTAAAATAATCAGGAATAGAGACACAGTCATCACCATTCCAACATTCGTCTTTGATTCATCATCTATTCTTTTTCGCCTTGCCATTTCTATATACCTCTATTTCTCTCTATCCTGTCTCTTACTTGCAGGTAAAAATGCCAACAGTTTTTGTTCAATTATCCTAGGGTTATCTCCATTTGAAAGAGATATTATCCCCTGAATCATTAATTCTTTTTCAAGCATCTCTTCCTTACTCCTTGTCTTTAACTTTCCTGCGATAGGAAGACAGATGATATTTGCCATAATTGATCCATAAAAAGTTGTCAGTAAAGCCACTGCCATTGCCGGGCCTATCCTACTTGGATCATCCATGGTCTGTAACATCTGAACAAGGCCAATTAGTGTTCCAATCATACCCAATGCAGGAGCAAATGCACCCATGGTAGCAAATATTTCAGCGCCGAGTTGATGCCTGTTTCTTATAAAATCTACTTCTGTTTCCAATATCTCTCTGATCTCTTGAGGTTCCAGGCCATCAATGGAAAGTTGGATGCCTTTTTTCAGAAAATCATCATTTAAATCTTTTATCTCACTTTCCAAAGAGAGTATCCCCTCTTTTCTGGATTTTTTTGCATATTCTACAAATCTCTTTATAATATCATTAAGGGATATCTCCTTTGCAAGTATTGCCTTTTTAGCCACACCTATGACTCCTATTACATCTTTAATGGGATAATTTATCATTGTTGCTCCAAGTGTTCCTCCAACCACAATCATAAGAGAGGGGATATTTATAAAAAGGGACAGCCCTCCACCCATAAAGATTGAAGCAATTACAAGACCAAAAGCTGCCACTATACCTAATATGGTTGCTATATCCATAGACTCCAACCCTACCTTTATGAATTTTCATTGGTTTTAGGAGCAATGTCTGTGCCATTTTGATATGAAAACGATTATCTTTGAAAATTCAACGTGTTAGCCAAACTCAAACTAAACGAGGTGTGGAATTTGATGTCAATAATATATAAAGGGGATGTCAATAATTTGACACCCCCTATTGAGAGCTTTGAATTTTTTAAAGCTCTCAGAAAAAAGCTGTAAATGGAATCTGTCATTGCGAGGGTCTTAAAAGACCCATTCACCGTCATTGCGAGGAGCGTTAGCGACGAAGCAATCTCATCCATCAGCGAAGGTTCTTAGATTGCTTCAGCTCCTTCGGGGCTTCGCAATGACATGTTGCTTCACTTCGCTCGCAATGACAGGGGTCTGGTCTCCGACCCGGAAAGGGGTATAACCCCCAGTGTAAATAAGGGTTGTGCAAAGCTCTCCCTATTATCTTACCTTACTCTATCTTTTAATATTCATTAATTCAGCAAGCATCTGATCTGTTACAGTAACTACCCTTGCATTGGCCTGAAAGCCCCTTTGAGTGGTTATCATCTTTACAAATTCATTTGCAAGATCCACATTGGATTGCTCAAGAGAATTGGATGCAATGTTTCCCAGTCCATTTGTTCCGGGTTTATTGGTTATAGGATCCCCGCTAATTCTTGTCTCTTTATAGAGATTTCCACCCACCTTATATAGGCCGTTGTTATTTTGAAATTTGGCAAGTGCAATTCTATATAGAGGTATCACCTGGCCATTGGAATACTGGCCTGTGATTACTCCATCAGGGTCAACAGAGATAGATTGTAGATCACCTGCGCCATATCCATTTGCAGTTTGAAGTAAGGTTGTGGAAGATACTGCATACTGGGTGGTAGACAGAGAGTCATTTACCCAGGCTGTTCCATTGAAATAGGAACCAAAATCTAATTTAATATTCATACTGCTTCCTTCAATAAATTCTGGTGTAAAGTAGAAATACCCTCCATTATCTTCAGCGTCACTATTGGATAGAGCGCTCCAGGTGCCATCACCATTAGCTAATTCACAGGTAATGGTATTTTCAAGACCTGACATGCTTCCAGAACCACTGTTAAATTCAATGGTTCCACGGGCTAAAAGCCCTTTATGTTTTTGATATGTTATATCTCTTTTATCCTCTGCAGGATTACATGTAACTATATATTCCCAGATAGGATTATCAGCATCCTCACCTTTATCAAAATAGATGGTTATATCATGTGTGCTCCCTAAGGAATCATATACCTTAATAGTTGTCTGATATTCATAGTAATTGTCAGAGATATAATCTCCATCAGCATCACTTCCATCCCATTTTTCAGAAAGTGCTGTATTTGAACCCGATGAAAGATTCTGGGCTTCAGAATTCAGATTTACAATCACTTTAACCTTATCTGTTTTTGATGGAGATGAGGTAAAAGACTGAAGTTTGATATCTGTAATCGATCCAATGTCCTCGCCAGTTTCGGGGTCCAGACTCCATCCTCTAACAATATAACCTGCAGGATTTACAAAATATCCATTTTTATCAAACCTAAACTCTCCTGCTCTTGTATAATACTGATTATCTTCATTTTCAGGATCTCTTACTATGAAAAATCCTTCACCACCTATTGCAAGATCAGTTGAGGAGTTGGTGGATTCAAAAGAGCCTTGCACAAAACTATTTGATATATCAGAAATCTCTGTCCCCCGTCCAACCTGTGCCATACCAGATGCAGTGGTAATTGTTTGGCTGAGGATATCCTGAAATGTCACTCTACTTGCCTTAAACCCAACTGTATTCATATTTGCGATATTATCTCCTATAACTGTCATAGCGGTGCTCAGACTATTTAATCCACTTATCCCTGAAAATAAGGATCTTGAAAGTGACATATTAACCACCTCCTAATCTTCTTTTAAATTTATCTCAATAATATTATCAGGACTTATCTCTTTTCCTCCTTCAAGTATAAGAAAGGGGCTTCCTCCATTAAAACTTATCCCTTTAACCATTCCCTGAATCATGGTTCTATAATCCACAAGTTCATCTGTTTCATCATAGGCTTCGATTCCAAAGCTGTATATCCCGTCTTCAAGTGCCCTTCCTTCATCATCCCTTCCATCCCATTCAACTTTATGTTCTCCGGCATCTAAGATTCCCATATGAACTCTACGCACCTCCCTTCCAAACGGGTCAAATATATGAACAGTAACATCTGCCCTTCTATCTATTGAAAAATAGGACTTCATTACTTTACCATCTCTAATTTCAATAGAATCATCCTCTACTTTTATCTCCTTTCCGATATAATTTAATAGATTAGCATTGTTGTGAATTTTCAAATCTTTCTGGATCCCAGACAATCTATTTTCCAGATTGAAGATCTGTTCCAGTTCAGTAAATTGAGCAAGTTGTGAAGTGAATTCGATGCTATTCATGGGATTAAGAGGATCTTGATTTTTCAATTGGGTAATTAAAAGGTTTAAAAAATCATTCATTCCAATCTGATCTCTTCTCTTTTGATCCTGAATTTTGTCTTCATATTGAGAGAGCAATTTATCTAACACATTTGGGTCTAATCCTTCTAAGTTCATATTATATCCCCCCTTTAGCTCTTATTTAAACCATTACACTTAAATTGCTATTTTGCATCCTGTAATATCTCTCAGGCTGTATTGTCTCAATTTCCTCTTCAAATTCAAACCTCTGATTTTTGCCTCTTTTATATAATTCTTCATCTTTATGCTCCTTCTTCCCTTCTAATCCCTGATTTAGAAGATCTTTTGAAATAAATACATTTATATTATCAAGCCGTATTCCATGGTTTAAAAATAGATTTTTAATATCTTCCCTATGAGTTATTATGATATCCCTTATGCTACTATTTTCAGGAAAGAAATATATCTTACATCTCTGATCTTTTATCTTCATCTCTATCTTTATGGTTCCAAGATCAGGAGGAAATAACCTTAGGCGCAGGAAATTTTTGCCATTTTTAATTATATAATAGATTCCACTTTCAATCTGATTAAATATATAATTCCTATTTATAAAATTAACTTTAGTAGGTGTATTTAGAATATTTTTATCTATATTATAACTTTGAGCTACATCTAATTTTAATCGTTTTTCAAAACCAACTTTTTCATCTATCTTTCTTTTAAACATATCTCCGTTCTTAGAAATGGTTATATTATCTTGAGCCACTTTAATTGAATTTCCTTTTATCTCTCCTTTATCTGAAGTATTATCTTTAAGCCTAATTATATGATTATCCACCTTTTCAACTACTCCTTTAAATCTATTATTTATGATATCTTGCGTATTCTCCTTCTCCGCCCTATAAATATCTAAATTAAGACCACCTTTCTTCTTCATACCCTTAGATATGTCACTCAAAATATGACTTGCCTCTCTTGCACTTAAACCCAATTTCCTTAACCCAGATTCCAGCTGTAACTTATCCACCTGCTTCTGATCTAATAAGATCTTTATCAATTCATTTAGGATCTTATTATCCTTTTTAAAAAACTCTTTAATACTACTATCTTTTGAATTAAGATCTTCTAAGAAATTACTATGCCATTTGACTAAAAGTTCATCCTTATTTATCCCCTTAATTGATTCTTCATCTATAATTGCATCCTTTTTACCCTTTATATTAGCACCGATTATCCTATTAATATCTGTCTTCATATACTTGGATATATTACTCAATATATGACTTACACCTCTTTCGCTTAAACCTGATTGCCTAAGTTCAGATGCTAACTGGCGTCTATATTTATGACCTTCATATAAGATAAGTTTCAGCAATATATCTAAGATCTTATAAATCTTATCCTTTTCCTTAAGATTGGGATATTTTAACAGGTTATTTTTTATAAGAAATTCAGAAAATTCATCCGCCATTCCTATGTTATTTCCCTTAGTCCCCTCCACCATAAATTTATTATTTATGATAGCTTGAGTATTATTTTCCTCCGTTTTAAAAATATCTAAATTAATATCTCCTTTCTTCTTCATACCCTTAGATATGTCACTTAAAATTTGACTTGCCTCTCTTGCACTTAAACCCAATTTCCTTAACCCAGATTCCAGCTGTAACTTATCTACCTGCTTCTGATCTAATAATATTTTTATCAATTCATATAAGATCTTTTTATCCTCCTTTTTACTTATAGATGTGATATGGCTTTTTTTGAAATTTGGTAATACTTTAAAATTATTGCTCTTATATATATTTGATTTAATAAAATTGATTAAAATATAGTTAAATAAATTAATCTGTTCTCTTTTTAATATATCTTTAAAATCTTTTGCAATCTTTATGTTACTAATTCCGGTTCTATTCATTAAGTGCTTAGAACCGCTCGGATTCAATTTTGAAAATAAGTACATTACGTGAATTAGATCTTTCATCCTACTGCTACTCCTTCTCTAAGTGAAGAAAGCAATAGGTATGCCATAGTAAGTTTTTAATAATTTCAATTAATTATTGAGGATATATAGCATATCTATTAATTACCTGCGGAAATTATTTCAACTTATGAGAAAAATTTTCCCAATTTTTATTCAAATTACTTGATTTATTAAATCATAACCTTTATATTTTTATGAGAGCTTTGAACTTTTCAAAGCTCTCATAAAAAAGCTGTAAATGGAATCTGTCATTGAGAGGGTCTTAAAAGACCCAAAGCAATCTGAGAATGGTTTTTGGTTCGAGGTTCGGGGGTAGAAGGGGGATGAGATTGCTTCGCTTCGCTCGCAATGACAGGGGTCTGGTCTCCGACGCAGAGGGGAGTGTAACCCCTATTGTAAAAGGGGGCTATGTAAAGCTCTCATTTTTTATTGAGGGATGGGTATAAAAGTTAAAAATTGGGGTCTTATTCCATATCCGCAAGATAGATTTTTAAGATCAGTAAGTGCCTCTAATTTGACGGATTTAAATTCCAAAAATTATTTTGTTAAACCTAAACGCTCTTCTTCTCCTAAATCTTCTATTTTAAAAATTCCTAAAAAAGGAGTCTATATAGATATATATGTATAATATTACCTCTTTGCCTTTCTCAAGAGTTCACATATCTTTGCTGCTCTTTGTTCATCCATAAATGATAGTATCCTTCCCACCGTCTCCCCTCTCATATGGGATAAAAGTTCAACTGAAAGATCAAGATCCACCTTTTCAAGTAATGTTGCAGCCTTTTGTGGCTTCATAGAGGAATATATCTTGACAAGGTGTTTTAGGTTATTGGCATCGATCCTATCCCTTCTTTCCCATTCAGCCTTAATCTCATCACGTAATCTCTTTAACTCCTGCAACTTCCTGTCAATCTCTTTTTCTATTAAAAGGAGCTCAGCTTTTTTTATATCTATCATTTTCTGTATATCTCTTAGTTCATCAATCCCCACATCTTCAGCTTTTTGGGTATTTTTTACCTGGATCTTTTTCTGAATCTGTCTATCAGATGCAATGGCTGTTTTATCTTCCGGAAGAGGACAATTCAGGTAATTAAATATGGCAGCAGATAGAATTAATATCTTAATTATTATAAGCAATATTATTATAGCAGTTAACGATCTTTTCATACAACCACTTCCCTATTCATTATCACTAATTCATCATTTAGCTTTTGGAGCATCTTTTCAAATTCTCTATTCTCTTTATCCTTTATCCTTTCAATCAACTTTTCCATCACCTTCTTTTCTATTGATTTTGAAATCCAGTCTCTTTCCAGCTTTCTTAACTGCTCATGTATTATCAATAACTGTCTGCTTAGATTTTCTAAATCATTTTTTAAAATTTCTATATATTGATTGTATATAATAAGTTTATTACCCTCTATACCATTATAAAGCCTTTCTTTTAAAATATTCCTGTATATCACTATTTTTTTACTATTTTCCTCTCTAAGTTTCTGAATCTCTTTATATTCTTCATCCTTTTCTTTTAATCTCTTCAAGGTTATCATCTCTTGAAGATGTCTATATCTGAGTATCTTTTTGAATCTTTGTTCCCTTTTCATCAACATCAATCTTTAAATAGAGATTTAAGTTTGGTAACTGAATCTTCCATATCAGAGCCCTCTTCCATATCCTGTTTCAAAAACTCCTCTATCTTATTCATCATCTTAATTGCATAATCTATCTCTGGGTTACTCCCCTCTTTATATGCCCCTATATTTATAAGATCTTCGGCATCTCTATAAATTGATACAATATTTATCAATCTTTTAGCATATTCTCTATGCTCTCTATCTACTATAAGCGGCATAAGTCTACTTATACTTTTAAGGATATCAACTGCAGGATAGTGCCCTCTGTTTGCTAAATCTCTTGATAGCACAATATGGCCATCTACAATTGATCTAATTGCATCCCCAATAGGATCATTTATATCATCTGCCTCTATAAGCACATTATAAATTCCTGTTATACTTCCCTTTCCTTCTATACTCCCTGCTCTCTCTAATATCTTTGGAAGTGTGCTAAAGACTGAAGGGGTATATCCTTTGGTGGAGGGGGGTTCTCCGATCGCAAGGCCTACTTCTCTCAGTGCCATAGCAAATCGGGTAATGGAGTCCATTATTAAAAGCACATCTTTTCCCATATCCCTAAAATACTCAGAGATTGCAGTAGCAAGATATGCCGCTCTTATCCTTATAAGTGCGGGGCTATCTGCGGTTGCAACTACCAAAATACTCTTTGCCCTTGTTTCATCATTGAGATTATTTTCTAAAAATTCCTTTACCTCTCTACCTCTTTCACCAATAAGTGCAATAACTCGCACATCTGCCTTTGTGTTTTTGACCATCATCCCCATAAGCACGCTTTTCCCTACACCAGATCCTGCCATTATTGCTATTCTCTGTCCTTTACCTATGGTAAAGAGGGAATTGATTGAGCGTATTCCCACATCCAGATATTCACAGATAATGGCCCTTTTAAGTGGATTTATAGAATTACTATAGAGTGGGTACTCCTTATCTCCCCATAAGGGACCTTTCCCGTCTAAGGGATTACCCAATCCATCAATAACCCTTCCAAGGTATTGATCACCTACCATAATGGAGGGGCTCTCTTTTACAAATATTAAGGGGCTTCCAGGCTCAATCCCTTCCATATCGCCATATGGCATAACAATTATCTTTCTCTCTTTAAACCCTACCACTTCAGCTGGAATTGACATACCCTTATTGTTAATAATATTACATATGGATCCCACACTCAATTTAGGCCCATCAGCTTCCGCAATGATACCTCTTATCTTTATTATATGTCCAATAGTCTGAATCTCTTTACACTCTTGAACTGTCCTTAGATATTCATCCCAATTTCTCTTTAATGCATTAAGCATCTTTATTCCACACCCTATTATGTGTTTCAATCAATGCCCTACGCATTTGGTTCAATTGACTCTTTATCCTTGCATCTAAATCACCACTGAATGTGCTTATTATGCAGCCTCCTCTATCTACATTATCATCCACGATAAGTTCAATCTTTCTATTATCTTCTTGATCAGTGATATATTTTATATTAAATCCTTTTATAATTTCATAATCTTCAGGGTTAAGCTTTATCCTTATTTTATATTCATCAGCGCAGTATTTCATCGCCTTTAATATCGTATATTTTAAAGAGTCTGCATCATTTTCTATCTTGAAGTTGATAATCTTTTTTGAAATCTCAAATATAAGATCTAATATCTCTTTTTCGAATCTTTTAACTATCTCTCTTTTAAATCCTTGCATTTCGTTTAAAAGTTTATTTAATCTGTTTATTATCTGTTCGGCCTTTTTAATCCCGATTTCATATCCATCCTTTTCACCCTGCACAAACCCCTTCTCATACCCTTCTCTTTCTAATATCTCAGCCTTTTTCTTAGCATCTCTTATTACCTCATCCTTCAATCTTTCAACATCAATATCTCTTTTTTTCCTATTTTTTTTATCTTGAGCTATTTCAGTTTCCCTATTGAATTTAGGGAATAATTTATCCTCTATAGGGTTTTCACTATTTTTGTTACACTTTTCGGCTTCAAGAGGTATAAATATATCTTCATCTGGCACTCTTTTCCCTTGATTAAAAAAAAACTCCATTAAACGAAATCTCCCTCCTTACCCTTACCACCAAGCACAATCTTACCTTCATCTTCTAATTTTTTGGCAATCTTAACTATAGTCTGTTGTGCCTGCTCCACTTCAGATATCCTAACAGGCCCCATTACTTCCATATCTTCTTTTAGCATTTCTGCTGCCCTTTCAGAAAGATTGCTAAAGACCTTTTGGTGCATCTCTTCAGAAGCTGTCTTTAAAGCCTTTGCAACTGTCTGATTGTCAACATTTTGAAGGATTGTTCTGAAACTTCTATCATCAGTATAGAGAAGATCTTCAAATACAAACATCTTCTGCCTGATCTTCTCAGCTAAATCTGAATGTTCTTCATCCATTTTAGATAGAAGCTTCTCCTCTGTCTCTCTATCGACCCCATTTAGAATATTGGCGACCGCTTCAATTCCATCAAAATTTTTCCTTGATACTTTTACATTTGTAAGATCCTGCTTCAATGTCTCATCCAATTCCCTTATAATATCATCTTGAACCTGATCCATCTTTACAATTCTAAGAATAATGTCATACTTAAGTTCATCTGGAAATAGTCTTAAAATCTGTGCAGCCTTATCTTGATTTATATAGGAAAGTATTAGAGCTATTGTCTGAGGATGTTCATTCTTAATAAGTTTGTATACCTGATCAGCGGGAATATGGTTAAGATCTTCAAATGGAATATAATTTTTTTTATCACCTAAGAGCTTTAATATCTCATTAGCTGTTTCATCATCCAGCGTCTTTGAGACTATCTGTTTTATAAACTCTTTGCCTGATACAGCCACATTTATATCGTTTGTTATTTTATCTATAAATTCATTAACCACTCTATTTAAAACATCTGAAGGGATAAAAGTAATTTGGGACATATATTCCCCAAGCTTTTTTATGTCATCTTCGTCAAGCTTTTTAATTATCCTGGAGGAAAATTCCTCCCCCATTGCAAGAAGTAAGATAGCGGCCTTTTGAGGCCCAATTAAACTCTCTGGATTTAATGTCACTTCTTTCAAATCTAACGTTCCTCCTGCAACCACAATTTGATAAGAGAAACTGCCTTTTCAGGTTCTTTCTCTGTTATCTCAAGCACTCTTTCTTTTCCTCTGAGGGTCTTAACAGACTCTGAGATCTTTGGTCTTTCTTCAGAAGGAGAAGGTGGTAACTCTCTCTGTTCACTCTTTTCTGCAATTGTAATGGTTTTAAGAGTCTTAAAAAGAGGCCTTAATATAAATATCACAATAAATATAACTAAACCAATATTCATTATGGTCTTCTTTTGTTCCATAATCTTTGTCAATATTCCTTCCTCTTTTTTTACTATCTCCCCCCCTCTCTGGTAAATAGGTTCATTAAAAGGAATAGAACTTACATTTATCTGATCACCCCTATCTTCATTATATCCCACTGCCTTTTTTATAAGATCCTCAAATTTTTTAAGCTCTTCTTCTTTCCTTGGGATATATATCTTTACTATCTTTCCGTCTTTTCCTTTTTGAGTCTTCCACACTCCATTTATAACTGCAGCAACTGATATCCTTTTTATCTGTCCATAAGGCTGAACTATTGTCTTTCTTATCTTATTTATCTCATAATTAGTAATCACATTACTTTTAGTTCTCTTTTTAGCAGCCCCTTGATCAGCAGGTAATATCCCTCTCTGGTTATCTATTGAAGTTACCTTTTTAACATTATTTTTGATCTCTTCTGTCTCTTGAATCTTCTTTTCACTTCTTGGAACTAAGGATGTAGGATCATATTCCTCTTGATTCATGGTGATACTTGTAAAATCTACATCTACCGCAACCCTCACAATTGCATTACCGACACCAACAATAGCTTCAAGCATACTTTGAATCTCTTTCTGTATATTATTTTCCAATCGGCTCTTGTATTCTAACTGATCAGTGTTAAGTAATTGATTCTTTTCCTTCTCCCCACCACCTTTAAAGATCAATCTACCATTTGTATCAACGACAGTCACCCTATCTGTTGTCAATCCTTCAACAGCACTTGCAACCAGATGCACAATGGCTGCCAGTTTTTTAGGTGGAAGTTCTCTTTTAAGATCTAACTGTATTGAAGCGGATGCAGGCCTTTCCTTTTCAAGAAATAAAGAGTCCTTAGGAAGAACAATAAATACACGAGATGACCTTACCTCTTTAAATTTATTAATGGTCCTTGCCAACTCCCCTTGAAGAGCTCTTCTATAATTTATCTCCTGGACAAATCGGGTAGTCTTAAAGTCTATATTATTAAATAGTTCAAAGCCGACAGTGCTGGATGAAGGGAGGGATTCACTTGCAAGGGTAAGTCTTAACTCATAGACCATATCAGAAGGGACTAAGATAACGGTGCCATTTCTTTCAATCTTGTAAGGAATCTTTCTCTCTTTTAATTTTGCAATTATCTCCCCTCCATCCTCTGGGCTGAGATTGCTGAAAAGCACCTGATATTCTGTCTTATTTGCTAAATAAAATAATAGCGCAATTGATAAAAAGATTGATAATATGATAGAAAAGAATAGAATCTTTCTTGATTTTGACATCTCTTTGAGGAAATTTTGTATATTTTTAAATGAAAAATCCATATTCACCACTATTTCCTTAACTAAAACTGCATATGCATAATCTCTTTATATGCCTCCAATAACTTATTCCTGATAGATAACAATACTCTCATTGAAATCTCTGCTTTTTGAAGGGCAATCATTGTCTCATGCACAGAGGCCTTCCCTTTTAACATTTCAATGATCTTTTTATCTGCTTCTCTTTCCATATTGCCTACTTTATAAATGGCCTCTTTTATTAGATCCTTAAAACTCTTATCTGTTATTTTCCTTGTTTCTCCACCTCTTGTTTTAATACGGTCTAACAGATAAGAATTTACTCTATTTATTTTAATATCTCCCATTTACTTACTCCCTATCTCTAAGGCCTTTAAAATCATCTCCTTAGTTATCTTAAAAGCTGTCACATTGGCTTCATAGGCAGTTCTTGATATCATCAGGTCAGTAATTTCTACTATAGGATCCACATTTGGTTTTAATACATAACCATCCTTATCAGCATAGGGATGAGAAGGCTGATATATCCTTTTAAATGGGGTCTTATCTTCCACTATCTCATCTATTTTTACCATCTCAAGAGATAATATGGAGTCAAAATCATCCATTGGTTCACTTTTCATTATCATCATCTTTCTTCTATAAGGCATACCTTTTTCAGTCTTTAGAGTTTCCATATTTGCAAGATTTGTGGCAATGAGATCAATCCTTTTTCGTTGAGCATACATACCAGAATTTATGACCTTTAACAGATCCATATAATTCATCTATCTTCCTCCCTCTTTAATTGCCTCTTTAATAAGGGTTATCTTCTTTAATAAGGTCTCCACATATATTCTATAGTTTAAGTTATTCTCTATAAGACGAGAGATCTCTCTATCTATATTAACCCAATTATAGCCATTCCACTTGCCTTTATCTTCAGATAATCTAATAGGAACTGAGCTATTAGATAATTTAAAATGTGCTGGATCAGTCCTTCTTAAATCTATATCTTTCTGATCTTGTAATATGCTAATAAGGGTCTGTTTAAAATCTACATCCTTAGATCTATATCTCGGGGTCTCCAGATTAGCTATATTACTTACAATATAAGAGTGCCTAATTCTGGATACATCCATCATCTTCTCTAATATATTGAATACCCTATTGAATATTCCCTCTGCCATACTCCCTCCTTAACATAAGAGGATGCAAATTTTATGCCTTACTCAACTCAAAATTCATGGTCTTTTTATATTCATTCAGCTTATTTCTCAATGTCCTGACACTTATGCCTAAGATCTCAGCCGCATGAGTTCTGTTCCCATTTGTCTTATCAAGTGCTCTTAATATGACCTTTTTCTCCATCTCCTTGAGATTCAGGGTTGATAGATATGAATCCTCAAATCGCCTAAAAGATTGGGGCCTATTGCTCATATAGATGTCATTAGAGGATATAATATCTGTTTTAGACAGTAAGATAGCTCTTTCAATCACATTTTGAAGCTCCCTTATATTCCCTTTCCAGGGCCATTCTATTAATCTGTTTATAGCATCATCTGTTATCCCTTTAATATTCCTTCTGTTCTTTTCATTGTATTTCTTGATAAAATACCTTACTAACAATGGTATATCTTCCTTTCTCTCTCTTAATGGTGGAATGTGAAAGGGGATAACATTTATTCTATAAAACAGGTCCTCTCTAAAGTTCCCTTTCTCTACCTCTATTTCAATATCTCTGTTGCTTGTGGATATTATCCTTATATCAACAGGGATTGAATACTTCCCTCCTATTCTGTCTATCTCTTTTTCCTGTATAACCCTTAATAACTTAGATTGAAGCTGAAGGGGAATCTCAGTAATCTCATCCAGCAATATTGTCCCTCCATCTGCTAATTCAAACTTCCCCTTCTTTTGTGAGATCGCCCCTGTAAAAGCCCCCTTTTCAAAACCAAAAAGTTCGCTTTCAAGCAGTGTTTCAGGTAAGGCACTACAATTAATAGCTATGAAGGGTTTAGATGATCTATTACTGTTAATATGGATAAATCTTGCTAAAAGCTCTTTTCCTGTTCCTGACTCACCAGTTATTAAAACTGAGGCATCACTATCAGCTATCCTTTTTGCCTGATCCAGAATCTCTTTCATCTTTTTATTTTGTGTAATAATTCTATATTTATTATCTAAATTTATAGAACTAAATTCCTCCTCTTTTAATAAGCTCTTTAATAAAAAGCTAAATCTGTTTTCGTCAATAGGATCTATCAAATATTCATAAGCCCCCATCTTTATAGAGGAGATGGCCTCATTAATATCTGCTTTATTTGATAAGACAATGATCTTGAAATCTTTTCCAACTTCCTTAATCTGTTTTACAAACTCATATATCTTTAAAATCTTTGTATTTGAATCCAAAATAATGACTTTAAAGTAGGTATCTTTTAATATAGTCAAAGCGCTTGTTTCATCATTAACTTCCACAAGAGAGTAGTTTAGATCTCTAAGAGAAGAGATTAAATGATCTCTTGAACTATTATTCATCTTTATAAATAAGATGTCTTTTCTTTTCATTTATATACCTCTTCTTTTTCTGAGCTCCTGTTCAAAATAGATATCTTCAATCTTTTCCCTTGCTATCTTAGTCCAGATGCCTGCATTCATGTTAGCCAATTGATTAAAGATCTTTAAATATTCTTTTAACTTACCCATCTCTTTATAACATCTTGCAATTTTAAGCTTTATAATTGCCTTATCATCTAAGTCTGTAGATTGATCATAGGCTATCTTAAATAGTTCAACGGCTTCTTTTAAGTTCCCAAAATTTTTAAATAACTCCCCCAATCTATAGACTAAATATACATCACTGTATTTACAGGACTTAATCAACTTAGATAATTGCGTTATACAATCTAAAATATCCTGTTTTTGATTTAGGGTTATAAAAATATCTAACTCTTCTTTTAAAATTTTTATCTTTTCGTAACTGGTTTTAGTAAGTTTTAAATAATCTTGAAAATATCTTAATGCCTCTAAATATCTATTCTGCATTTTGCAGATCCTTGCCTTCATAAAAAGAATCGAGGGGTAAAATTCACTATTTTTAAGGTTTAATTTTAAAAATAGGTCTATTCTCTTTTGTGCACTACTAATATCATTATTTTCTAAGTCTTTCTTTGATAAGAGATACAGAAGAGATGGAGGTTTTTGATTATCTGGTAAATCTCTTTCAATCTTTCTAAAAATTGTCTCTGCCTCTTTTTCTCTTCCGATCTTTATATAGGATTCGGCAATCTTTGCATGAAAATAGGGGTCCTCTATATTATTACATAGTTGTTTTTCTTTTTCGTAAAATGTAACGACTTCTTTATATCTTTTATTCTTAAGATATTTTTCAAATATTATCTGAAGTGCCTCCTTAAGGTAATCTTGTAATTCTAATCTTTCTTTTGAATTTCTACTTTTTGCTAATGCATTCTTTAAAAGTATAAGACCTTGATTTTCTTGCCCATTTTTTAAATAAAGCATTGCCAACTTTAAAGTTACAATTCTTTTAAGTCTTTCTTCTTTTTTATCAATCAAATTGAGTAGATCTTCATATATCCTTTTAGGAGAACTGTATCCCGTCAATTTAAATTGTATACCCCTATTTTCTTCAAAGATTTCAGCTATTCTTATCTTGGATATTATGGAACCTTCTGATTTAGGATAGTAAAGAATCACTATTCGGTATATAGTCAGGGCCTCAATCAAGAGTTTTTGATTTTTATAACAATCTCCTATTTTAACAAGAGTAAGATCATCGGGTTTCATATTATAATATATAAAGAGATAATTTAGGGCCTCTTTATATCTCTTCAGTTGAAAGAGCGAGTTTGAAAGCATATAAGTGAGTTCTGGATCCTTGTAGAATATCTCTTTATCCTTAATCACTTTTAATGTATTAATAACCCCTCTGTAACTAAAATTTTTATACAATATCTTTGCCTTTAAAATTATGGCATCTTTTTTTAGTTTTTCATTTTTAGTCAAATGGATTAACTGATTTAATGTCTTTAAAGTAAGTGAAACTTTTGAATTAGATAAATAAAGATGTGCTAAATTATATAATACCTCATCCTTTCTTTCTTTAATCTTGTCTTTTATCCTTTCATATAAAGCTATGGCATTATCTTTATCACCTTTTTCTCTGTATAGATCAGCTAAATAAGATAAGGCCACTGAAGCCATATCAGTTTCTGGAAATCCATATACTACCTCATTTAGATATTCTTTAAGCTCATAAAAATGCTTACTTAAAGAATCTGAATATAGATTAAAATAAGATTTGGCTCTTAACAGATACGTATATCCACAAAACCGGGAGTGGGGATACAATCTTATTAATTGTTCTGCTTTTTTTATACAATCTCTATATCTCTTCTGTTTAAAAAGAAAAACTATCTCTTCATAGAGTAATTCATCATTATTTTTAATATTAATTTCCAATTCTTTATTACTTCTTTTATCTTTTTCTTTTTTAATTATTAGTTTTTTAATATCTGATCTTTTTTCCTTTTTAATATTAACTTTTTTAAATTTTTTAAAAATTATATTTATTATTTTATCTTCTATCTCTATATTAAAATCTGGAAAACTCTTACCTTTAATATCTAAAACACATCTTATCCTGTCTGTGTGATAGGCTAACCTTAGTCGTTTAATTAAATCATTATCTAATTCTATCTTATAAGGCTTAAAATATTGCGCTTTACATACGAGATCTATTACTATTCTTGGGGGAGTAGGTAATTTGAAGTATCTATATTTTTCATAACTTGTATTAGGCTTTAATTTTATTATAAAATTATCATCAATACCCTGATAAGTTACATCAACGGGTCTGTGTATCTGCTTTTCAAGTGCAATAGCATACAGGGGTATTAAAAGATATAGTCCAATTATATATATAATTTTCCATTTCATAAATAAATTTGCCATCTCTGGTCTTTTTTATGATTTACAGCAATTTATATGCCAAAAGCAGAATTCTATTTTTTATAAGAATATTAAGGAGTTAAGATATGATAAAAGCTCTCATAAAAAAGCTGTAAATGGAATCTGTCATTGCGAGGGTCTTAAAAG
>CAYTXJ010000003.1:0-28355 GCA_964440775.1 uncultured Desulfobacteraceae bacterium
AGTTATGGAGATATTAAGAGAGAGGATGAGTGATGAGGACATGGAAAGGCTCTTCACCCTCCTCTCTGGACTAATCAGAAAATACCTTACAGATGATGAATATCATAGACTGTTTTTAAGGGATTAAAAAAGAAAAGCTCTTTATCCAATTAGCTTTTTAAATTTTTCCTTATAGATCCTAAATGCCTCCTTTCCAAAGCATACAAATACCACCTTTTCAATGCCTTCATCTTTTTCTAAAAATTCACTTACCTCCTTAAGGGCAATCTCTGTTGCCCTTTCCATTGGAAAGCCATAGGCACCTGTGCTTATGGATGGAAATGCAATGCTTTTAACCCCAAGCTCTGCGGCCGCCTTAAGGCTGTTTCTGTAACAATTTGCAAGGAGCTGATCCTCCCCGGATGCACCCCCTCTCCAGATAGGGCCCACAGTGTGGATCACATACTTGGCAGGCAGTCTGTATCCCTTTGTTACCCTTGCCTCCCCTGTGGGACACCCCCCAATCTTTATACACTCTTCCAATAGCTCTGGGCCTGCTGCTCTATGTATTGCACCATCCACACCACCTCCGCCTCTGAGGGAGGTGTTTGCAGCATTTACAATGGCATCCACCTGCTGTCTTGTTATATCCCCCTCTACGATCTCAATCCTATCCTTTATATCTTTCATAACCCATATCCTCCTATGTATCTATTTTTGTTATTTTTTTAGCCAACCATAGATAAAATCCCAATATATATCTTTCAAAATTCCTCCTCTTATCTGGATCTGCTAATCTTAAAGGACTTAACCACCCTATCTGCCCCAGATGATCAGCTTTGATGGTTCTTATATGAAGTCTATCTTTCCAGATGGCAGATCTAAGAGAGACCAGACCATCATTTTCCCCTTCCATCCCATATATCAGCCTGTATGTGGGTCTTAGCAGCAAAAACATATCCCTATATTCCACCTTTCCACTGACTGTCTGATAGAGCACAGGGTTTTGATCTTCAAAGCCTTCAATCAACCTGTTTCTTCTCTCTGATGCCTTTCTTGTAAGATCTCTAAAACCTTCAAGTGATATACCAATGAAGTGGAAAAGGGGGATTAAAAAATCAAGCCTCTTTAGCCCCTCATCTGCAAGGGAACTTCCATGGTGTGGGGTTCCAATGGTGGTAAGGGAGGAGACCTTATCTTCCATTCTATAGCGATATATCATCCACCTTGCATCCAGCCCTCCCATGCTGTGACCAATTATATGGACTCTGGAAAATTTCCTAAATCCATCTGTTATCTTTTCAATCTCACCTTTAAGATCATAGGCCCTCCTATCTAAGGAAGCCCCCCAGCTCACCTTAGTATGGAATACAGAAAAGCCCCTATTAATAAGAAAGCTCCTTATCTTCCTGAAATAGTGAAATCTGTCATTTTCGGAATTATCCTTTGAAATAGAAGGGAACAATACCCTTGTAAAGGGGCAGATTCCGTGATGAAGCAATATGGGATAGTTATTGTGCATCTCTTTTATTATACAATAGATTCTCTTTTATCATAACCCAGTCTTTAAAATTAATATCTCTTATCAGATTAATAGATCCATGTCCACTAACAACAGACTTGGGCTTTCCCTTGATATATTCTCTTCAATCATTAATATAGAATCCTTAATTTATAAGGAGATACGATATGCAATCTGAGTTAATCCAAAGCCCTCTATATAAGATCCTCAATCCAGATAGCATCGCCATATTCGGTGCATCCAATAGATTTACCTCTATGGGAAGCTCTCAGTTGGCCTCAATCCTGGATCTGAAATTTAAAGGGAGGCTCTATCCTATTCACCCCAAAGAGAAGACTGTTCAGGGTCTAAAGGCATACAGATCAGTGGAAGATCTACCAGAGGTGCCAGATCTTGCCCTTATTATATTGCCCACCCATCTGGTCTTAGATACCATGGATCGGTGTGGAAGAAAAGGGATTAGGCATGCAATCATCATATCAGGGGGCTTTAAAGAGAAGGGCAGAGAGGGGATTGAGCTTGAAAACAGATTAATTGAGATATCCAAAAGATATGGTATGAGATTCTTGGGGCCAAACTGTATAGGTATTGTAAACCCATATAAAGAGCTAAATACCACATTTCTTCCCTATACAGCAAAACCCGGATTTATAGGTATGGCATCTCAGAGTGGAAGCTTTATTACCCAGATGTTTGACTATCTTTCAAAATTTAATCTGGGCTTTAGCGCTGGGATAAGTGTGGGAAATGAGGCAGATATTGATGTGGTGGACTGTATTGAATATCTTGCCCACTGCCCCAATACAAGGGCAATAGGTCTATACCTTGAAACCATCAGAAGGGGTAGAAGATTTATTGAGGTGGTTCAAGAGACTGTAAAGATCAAACCTGTGGTTGCATACTATGTGGGTGGAACAGAGGCAGGGAAAAGGGCAAGCCTATCCCATACAGGAGCATTGGCAGGCCCTGATGAGCTATATGAGGGGATCTTTAAACAGGCAGGAATTATAAGGGCCTATTCCATTGAAGAGCTCTTTGATTTCTGTTGGGTCTTGGGAAGTATGCCACCTATGAAAGATAACAGGGTTGTGATACAGACCCATTCAGGGGGGCCAGGGGCAAGCACTGCAGATGCATGTGAAAGGGCAGGGCTTAAAGTAACTGAGTTGAGTCAAGAGACCATAAACAGACTTAAGGAATTTGTACCGAATACAGGAAGTATGCAAAATCCTGTGGATCTTACCTTTATGAAAAACCCTGCACACTATCTTCTGAATATCCCTGAGATTCTGATAGATGATAAAGAGATAGATGGTATGTTGATATATTTCCTACTTTCTGTTCGCCATATTAAAAGTGCACTTGAAGGGCTGAAAGTTCCAAAAGACCAGATTTCATGTTATATTAAGAGTTTTATAGAAGATCACACCAATTCACTTAAGAAAATGATTAATAATAAGAAGAAGCCTATTGTGGGATTCTCTTATAGGGGAAGTGAGGATCAGTTTATAAGTGAATTACAAAAAAGGGGTATTCCGGTATTACCAGGTTCTTTAAGGGCAACAAGGGCAATGTGGGCACTATATAGGTATTCAAAGATAAAAGAGAGCATGGAAAATGGAAAAGATAAGTGAAGCCATCAAAGATTATCTTCTTAAAAGAGATGATATAGATATAAAAGTAGAGGATGTAAGAATTGGAAATATCTATACTGCCGTTCTTCTTGAAGATGGAAGGTGTGGGCTGGCCTACACCTTTAAAGAGGCCAGATCCAGAAATTGTTCTTCTATTGAAAAACTCTTAGAGAGAAGATCTGTAACATCTCTCTTTTCATATCTAAGCTCTTTTGATCCCATTGAGATGGCAGTTGCACTTGCCACTTCAAATGCCATTACCAATTGCTATGCTGAAGGGCTTTTTGAAGGGGATGTGCTTGATCATGTGGATATAAGAGAGGGAGACACAGTGGGGATGATCGGTCACTTTGCACCTCTTACCCCAAAACTAAATGAGATGGGAGTAAGGCTCTATATCTTTGAAAGGATAAAAGAGGAAAAAGATGGAATCCTTCCAGAGACCCTTGCATATAGCCTTCTCCCTGAATGCCAGGTATCACTTATAAGCTCCACCTCTATACTGAACCATTCTATTGATCCTCTCTTAGAGGCCTGCTCCAAACACCGCGAGGTGGTACTCTTAGGAGCAACTACTCCAATAATAAAGGAGGTGTTTCTGAATACACCTGTTACACTCCTCTCAGGAGTAATAATAAAGGATTGCGATGAGATATTGAAATTGGTAAGCAGAGGAAAGGGGAGAAGAAGCTTTTCAAGACATGTAAAAAAGGTAAATCTAAGAATAAAATAGGGTCTTCAGGGTTTACCTTTTTGACAAAGTTATCATCCTCTGATATATGAATCATAAAAAGTAAGGAAAGATGCGGTAGATCTGATGATTCGTCTTCAATTTATCAGTGAAAAGAATAGGGAAAGATATTTAAAGATTATAAGCCCCATAGGAAATATACTGGGTAAGATCGGTATTCATCCCAATATACTGACTATCTGTGGGCTTATATTAAGTCTGATTGCCTGTCTTTTTTATGCAAATGGAAGCTTCTTTTGGGCTGCCTGGATAGTGGTTCTGGCCGGAACATGTGATACCTTAGATGGACAGCTTGCGCGCACCTTTAATAAAAAGAGTGCCTTTGGTGCCTTTTTTGACAGCACCCTTGATAGATACAGCGATATGCTCCTTTACCTTGGAATTGCATATCACTTTGCAGGCGGAAAAGAGATATTTTTTAAGGAAGGCTCTACTCAGTCAATAGATGCAAGTCCCTGGATGGTGTTTATAATAATACTTACCATTGCAGGCTCATTTATGGTCAGCTATACCAGGGCAAGGGCAGAGGCAATTGGGGTAAAATGCAATATAGGGCTTATGCAGAGGGCAGAGAGGATTGTCCTCCTGATTATTGGATCCCTTCTTGCCTCTATTCCAGGGATAGGTATATACATCATTAAACTCACCTTAGTTGTTCTTGCCATAACAACAAATATAACCGCTATTCACAGGATGCTTCATGTAAAGAGTCAGCTTATGAAGGCAGCAGGGTCATGAAAAAGGACTATATCAGATGTCCCCATTGTGGAAAAGAGGTGCAAAGGTATCGTAATCCCTTTCCTACTGTGGATATAATTATAGAATTTCAGGGGGGGATTGTTCTCATTAAGAGAAAAAACCCTCCCCATGGATGGGCAATACCTGGTGGATTTGTTGACTATGGGGAGAGCTTAGAGGATGCGGCCATAAGGGAGGCCAAGGAGGAGACATCTTTGGATGTGGTTCTGATAGATCACTTAGGGGCATATTCTGATCCAAAGAGAGATCCAAGGCATCATACCATCTCCTATGTATTTATTGCAAAAGGAAGGGGTAAACCAAGGGCATCTGATGACGCAGCTGATATAGGAATATTTCATAAAGACAATCTTCCTCACCCCCTTGCATTTGACCATGCAGATATCTTAAAAGATTATTTTAAAAAAAGATATGGCAGGTCAGGGAGGAATTGAACCCCCATCTCTGGATTTGGAGTCCAGCGTTTTACCGTTAAACTACTGACCCTTAATTGGAATATAATCTAAATTTACAATTTAACCTGTGTCGGTCAAGAATAAAAATTTAGATACTTTTATTTTTAAAATCTTTAAAAAGATCCCTTCTATCTATAACTCTTCTGGCCTTGAATTGAGTCCGGTCCAAAGTCTTTGGAGGCACCAACTCAATTTTAGCTCGAACACCTATTTTACTCTTTATCTTCTGTTCCACTTCCCTTTCAAATCTTTTAAGAAGTTCATTGTCACTTTGAGCCCTTCTTTTTATCTCCTCACTATATTCTGTTTGGACTGTGAGTTCATCCATCGCCTTTTCTCTTGTTACAATTATCCTGAATTCTCCCCCAAAGCCTTCCATTGACCTCAATACCTCTTCTATTGCGCTTGGATATACATTCTCCCCTCTGATTACCAGCATATCATCCACTCTGCCGTATATCCCTTTTGGAAGTCTTGGATATGTCCTTCCACATGGACATGGCTCATCTGTCCATAATGCCAGATCTCCTGACCAAAAACGGATCATGGGCTGAGAGGTGCGCTCCAGATGGGTATAGACCGGCACCCCTTCAGATCCATATGGGACCACCTTTTTAGTCTTTGGATCCACCAACTCAGTATATACAATATCATTCCAAAGATGCATACCTTTTCTGTGTTCGCACTCTCCATTTGTCATCCAGGGGGTCATCTCTGCAGTGGATCCCATATCAATACATTTACAACCAAATGTCTCTTCAATCAGGCTCTTAGTGGAAGGAATACCTGCCCCCGGTTCTCCTGAAAAGAACATTATTCTAAAATTGAGGTCCTTTTTTGGATCAAAACCCTGCTCCCTTGCCTTTTCAGCGATATATAGTGCATAGGAAGGCGTTCCATAAAATGCAGTGGGGCGTATCTCTTTCATCCAGTTTAATGCCATTATTGTCTGACCAGGCACCCCTGCCCCAAATGGAAAACACTTTGCCTTTAACCTTTCTCCTCCCACCAGTGCCCCCCATGATCCCATATAGAGGCTGAAGAAGGATCCAATAAATATTATATCTGATGGCCTGATCCCTGCACCCCACATTATCCTTGCATGGGCATTGGCAATTCTTTGCCAATCTCCATACCCGATGGCAAAGACTGTGGGTTTACCTGTAGTTCCAGAAGTGCCATGAATCCGTGCTATCTCCTCATATGGAATACATAGATAGCTACCAAATGGTGGGTTTTCTGCCTGATCTTTACGGATCTCATCTTTAGTAACGAATGGCACATATTGGAAGTCTTCAAGTGTCTTGATCTTTTCTGGTTTTATACCTGCCTGATCCCATTTCTTTCTATAGAAGGAGGAATGTCTATATGCCCATTCCATCTGGGAGCGAAGCTTTTTTAAAATTATCTTCTCTCGCTCCTTAGGATCCATTGTCTCGATTTCCCTAAACCAATATGGATCTTCTAAAGACGGCAAATAATTATCATCATAGATAGGTGGCCACTGGTTATTCATCTATCTTCCCCTCCCTTTTTATGTCAGTGATCTGGCTCTTTATAAAATCAATAATCTCCTGGACAGGAGTATCAGGACCAAATACTTCTGCAATTCCTCGGCGTTTTAGCTCGGCTATGTCATTAGGGGGAATAACTCCTCCCATTATCACCAGTATATCCTCCATGCCCCATTCTCTTAGTTTTTCAACTACTTTTGGCCCCAAGGTAAGATGATTTCCTGAAAGGGTGCTAAGCCCTACCACATCAGGAGTCTCTTGAGCTGCTGCTGCAGCAATTTCATCAGGGAACTGATTTCCAAGATATATTACCTCCATTCCAGCATCTCTTAGAAGTCTGGACAGGGTAACAATCCCTTTCCAATGTATATCTAATCCCAGTTTAGCAAGGAGTACTTTTATGGGTCTTTGTGATACCATAAGCAAATTACCTCCTTATTCAACTTAAGGGGAAACTCCAAAGCCCAAATGATTCCTTAAATACTGAATGGAGCTCACCTAAGGTAGCCCTTGCCTTAACCGCTTCAATTATTGAAGGCATGAGATTAGATGATCTTTTACAGGCCTTTCTAACCTCCTCCATTGCCCTTCTCCACAAGACCGAATTCCTTTCTCTTCTAAGTCTTCTGAGTTTTTCAGCCTGCCTCTTTTCTGTCTCTGGATATTGAAAAATCTCTGAAGGTATGCCTCTGTCTTCACCTTGGAGATAATTGACTCCCACAATCTTTAATTTACCTTCCTCGATATCTTTCTGCTGTCTATAGCTAAATTCTGCGATATGTTGATGCAACCATCCATTTTCAACTATCTTTATTATCCCCCCCATTGCCTCTATCTTATCTATAAATTCAGATATCTTCTTTTCCATCTGATCAGTGAGGTATTCCACGAGATAAGAGCCTCCTAAGGGATCCACAACCTTTGTAACCCCTGCCTCTACCTGAAGAATCTGCTGTGTTCTGAGGGATATTAAAGCGGCCTTTTCAGTGGGAGCTGAATATGCCTCATCATAAGAGTCAATATGCAGAGACTGAGCACCCCCTAAGACTGCGGCAAGACCCTGTATAGCGGCCCTTGCTATATTGTTTAAAGGCTCAATAGAGGGAAGAGTGATCCCAGAGGTCTGAACATGAAATCTCATAAGGTGAGAACGCAAAGATCTCGCCTTTAATCTGTTGGACACCACCTTATACCATACCCTTCTGGATGCCCTGCATTTTGCTATCTCTTCAAAGAAGTCATTGTGAAGATCCCAGAAAAAGGAGAATCTCTGAATAAATGAATCTACCTCCCTACCCCTTCTAATTATCTCTTGAGCAGTCTCTATGGCATTACATATGGCTACTCCCACCTCTGTCACCGCATCAGTTCCTGCCTCCCTCAGATTATATCCATTAAAGCTGATGGGATTCCATCGCGGAAGAATCTGAGTAACATATTCAATTACATCACACTGCATCCTAAAAGAGTCATCAGGTGGTAGTATCTCTGGAGCACTGCCAACGGCGGTTTCCATTATAAAATCGTTTTGAGTGGTTCCAGAAAGTTTCTCAAAAGGGATTCCCCTCTCTTGTGCCATCACCATAAACATGGAAAGAAGAATCAGGGTTACACTTGGAAGATGGGTAACGAGTGAGACACTTATCCTATCTAAGGGAATATCTCTAAAGAGGGAGTGGAGATCGTCCACAGAATCAAGGGCCACCCCACATTGGCCCACATTTCCCTCTGCCTGAGGTGAATCAGAGTCATATCCTCGGATAGTGGGCATATCAAGGACTATATTTAGTCCTGTTGCCCCTCTACTCATCAGATATTTAAGACGCTGATTGCAGTCCTCTGGGGTTCCAAATCCAGCCAATTGCCTGATGGTGAAGGCTCTTCCCCTATACATGTTAGGATAGATACCACGGGTAAATGGAGGGGAACCAGAGAATCCCAGATCTTTTATATAGTCAAGATCTTCAATATCGTCTGGACAATAGATCAATTTAAGAGGAATTCCTGAATATGTTCTCTCTCCACCTTCCTCCATCAGACCCCGATCTTTAAGACACTGCTCTATCCAGCTTTGCTTTTCTCTCTTAATCTGGGAGATCTGTTCCTGATTAAAGAGTCTCATATTATTTCTGAACCTCCTCTCTTTGTGCATTCCATATGACCTCATTTCTCTTAAACCATCTCTCTGTCTTACTTAGATGCTGTTTCATCAGCCTTCTTGCACCTTTTACATCACCCCTATTAATTGCCTCAAAGATATCTTTATGCTCTTTTAGAAGATTGAGTTGATCAGCTTTTGTAGTAAAGATCTGTTCATGGGATAATCTGGTTACCTCTGCAAAGAGATAAAATATGGTATTTGCCACATGGAAATAGATTCCATTATGGGTTGCACGGGCAATGGTGAGATGAAATTCAGCGTCCAATTGATGAATGGGTTTGCCTTTTTTAAGACCATCTTCCATCTCCTCTAATATCTCTTTAAGCATCCTTATATCACCTACCTGAATCCGTTCAGCCGCAATCCCCACAGCCCATGTCTCAATAGCGGTTCTAAATTCTGCAAGTTCCATAATTCTTTTATTGGACTCCCTTATAATAGAACATAGAGGATCTTTAAGGGATTGCTCTCCCACATCCTTTACATAGGTGCCATCACCCTGAATAGATTCCACCAACCCCATCTGCTCTAAGGCATATATAGCCTCCCTAAGTGTGGGACGACTAACCCTAAGCCTTTGAGCCATATCGCGCTCAGGCGGAAGCCTATCGCCGGGTTTAAGTGCTCCCTGCGCTATAAGCTCCTTGATCTGAAAGATGATCTCTTCAGTAACCTTTCTGGGTCTAATCGGTCTAAACATCATTATCCTATAAAGGTCAGATGATTTTACCATTTCATATAAAAAATTTAATGTCAACCAGAATTTTAAAAAGTTTAAAAAGTAAAGTAATTTTATCTAATCACCACCTTATTGAATAGATCTTACCGCTGTCTTGACCTTTATCCTTGTGTGAAAGAATAATTTAGGCGAGATATTATATCTTTTGAAGACTTTTGGATATTGGACGGTTATCTCTGTAACACAATATAGAAATTTTTGGGGATAGAGATAGATCTATTTATTCTTTTACCTTATAAAGCCCCCAGATAAAATCTTTTGGGATCAAAGAGTCTCAGGATATAAGATTCCTTTTCACTTGGAGGATCAACCTTAAGAAGATTTGACGAAATCTTTAAGGGCCATCCACACTTAGTCTTAATTTTTTCTATGGCATCTTGTGTGCTATATATATCCTTATGGAAAGGAAAATAGTGGGTAAGGATAAGTTCTTTACCATTTTCCAATTTTTCAAATATTCCCATATCTGTAACCAGCGTCTTTACCCTATGGCCAGGGGAGGTGATATAGGAAACCCTTTTAACAAGTCTTTTATCTGACTGTTCCATGACAACCATTATCTCCTTTGCACTACTTGCCGTATCATTGGATCCTCCAGAACCTGTAAGCAATATTCCATTTTGCAATCTGGTAGAATTAATATTACCATACATATCGATCTGACCTGCTCCCAAGACCCCTATGGCTCTATTGTTCTTTCCTCCTACAAAGATACCCAATATGTTTAAAACATCGGTCAACATCTTACAGCTTGGAAGATGCTTAAAACTAAAGATAAAGGGGTCCACAGGTCTTGGGGCATATCCAAGAAACCCCATTTCGGCTGCAAGATTAACATGATATCCTGAATCTTTTAGCAGATAGTAGCCGAGCCATGCGGCAAGATTAGCTGAGCCTGCACCTGAAAGGATGACTTCATAACCTTTTTTAATAACCCTTTCCTTTATCATTCTGGCCGCAAGCACTATCATCATTTCGATATTATTACAGGAAGAATTGGGTATCTTATCTTCAAAGTCTCTTAATTCATCCTGCCAGGAATCTTTATGTGCCTTTCCTTTTAGAAATAGGAGCCTTTTGTAACCCAATTTTTTAAGATAATCCCATTGATTGTCGCACTGCAGTATCCATTCCCTGATCCAATCCTCATGTGTTTTTTCATTATGGGTGGCTTTTTGAAAATCTTCGATAAATTCATAGTCCTGCTCATAATTTATAAAATCCTCCATGCCAAGATTATTCATTCCATGAGGATGTGCTCCAAAGGGGATTTCACATACAGCCTTTACAAAATATCCGGGTATAAGCACGAATTGGGAATATCTCATTATGAATTCTTTAGGAACGATCTTTTCAACACTGACAATTACACCTTCCCTGCTTGCCATACATCCCCAAGGCAGGGTTCCATAAGGTGGTAAGATGATTATATTTCCCCCTGGATCACTGGCCCATCCATGCAGGATTGAAATATCAGGAATAAGGGGGCTTACAATACCTGTGCTACTTTCATTAAAAGGATTCTTTATTAATCTAAAGTCATCGTAATTTTCCTTTTCCATGCTGCTCTCTTTAAGGGAATTGGTGGGCATAAAGTCCAGGCCAAGAGCAGCGGCCATCAATCTTTGAGTAAATGAAAAAAGAGACCACTCTTCCAATACCAGATCATCTCTTTTAATAGCCCTCTGTATAGCAGGATTAGGCCTTGGAACAGGATATACATCACCATGAAATGTGGTAATGGCTCTTTTTACTATCCCTGTGGAGACAAGATTGATAGTATTTATATTAATGCCTTTACTGACAAGGGTAAAGTCCGCCTTTTTACCTATAAATTGTCTTAATATCTCGTTTATAATTGCATTAGGGTAATAGTATGAGCTTCCAAGGTGGATCTTCATTCCTGCTCTTATGTATTTACTGATAGCCTGTTTCAGATCCATAACTTTTGACTTTTCCCCTTTTTGGGGAAGTAGAAAGGTGGTCTTAATTAGTTCTTGAATGGTTTTCATTGTGATTTCCATATGTTATAGAGATACTATCTTATAGTAGAAAGCAGATGCTTAGCAATGGTAATTCTTTGAATTTCGCTGGTTCCTGCCCCAATGGTAGCTGCAATAGAATCCCTCAATACCCTTTCAACCTCAAATTCACGCATATATCCGTAACCCCCATGTATCTGGACGGCGTCCAATGCATTAGCAACCCGAGTTTCTGAAATAGCCAGCTTTGCAATGGCTGCCTCCATAGGAGCTGGGATCCCCTTTTCCTTCATCCAGGCAGCCTGGTAGACCAATAATCTTGCAGATTCAAGTCTCATTTTCATATTTGCCAGTTTTTCCTGTATCAATTGAAATTGTCCAATAGGTCTACCAAACTGGACTCTTTCGTTTGCATATCTAACGCAACGATTAAGCTCATATTCAATTTGACCAATCGTGCCTGCAAGAAGGCATGCCCTTTCCCATTCAAGTGATTCCTTTAATATATCAACACCCTGCCCTTCTTTTCCTAACCTATTTTCAACAGGAACTTTACAATCCTCAAATATCAGTTCCCCGGTGGGTGAGGTCCTCTGACCCATCTTATCCAATTCACGACTAATAGAAAATCCCTGAAATCCTTTCTCAACAATAAAGGCGGTTATACCCTTGGCCCTCTTGGTATAATCAACTGTAGCGAACACTACTACAATATCGGCAATAGGGCCGTTTGTGATAAACATCTTTGTCCCATTTAGAATATAATAGTCCCCTCTCTTTTCAGCCTTTGTCCTTAAACTTAATGCATCTGAACCTGCATCTGGTTCAGTTAATGCATATGCTCCGATCCATTCTCCACTACACATCTTAGGGAGATATTTCCTTTTCTGTTCTTCAGTTCCAAATTTCCATATTGGTATTTCACCAATTACGATATGTGCTGCCATAGAAAGATAAAACCCCGCATCCCTGCATCCTAACCCAAATCCTTCCATTCCGGCCAACATTGTCATTATATCAGCACCACTTCCGCCATACTCTTCAGGGATAGGGAGACCAAGAATACCAAATTCACCTGCCTTCTTCCATGCCTCCCAGTTGAACTGACCTTTTATATCCCTTTCTATGATCCCGGGGCTTACAACCTTTTCAGCAAATTTTTTCATAGATTCTCTAAAGGTCTTTTGTTCAAAGGTCCACTCAAAATCCATACCGGTCTCTCCTTTACTCCATTAATATTTAACCAATTTGCCATATCTTTCTCTAAGGATATGTTTTTGTATCTTTCCAGAGGCTGTCTTTGGAAGGGAATCTACAATATCAACTGATGTTGGCTTCTTATAATCAGCAAGTCTGCTCTTACAGAATTCTATTATATCTTCAGGGGCAAGCCTACTTCCCTCTTTAAGGACAACCACTGCTTTTACGGTTTCACCCCATTTTGGATCTTGAACACCAATAACAGCGGCTTCAGCAATCTCTGGGTGAGCATAGAGCACATCTTCTATCTCTCTTGGATATATATTAATACCACCAGAGACTATGATATCTTTTTTTCGATCAACGATATAGATATACCCTTCATCATCAACTTTTGCCATATCCCCACTGTATAACCATCCATCTTTAATAACCTCTTTTGTAGCTTCTGGATCTTTGTAATAACCTTTCATTACCACAGGGCCACGAAATATGATCTCCCCCACCTCTCCAGGCCTTACATCTTCTCCCTTTTCGTTGACTACCCTTACTTCATGATTTGTAAAGGCCTTCCCAATACAGGCTATTTTTCTAAACGCATCTTCTGGTAAGAGACGGGTTCCGAGGCCGGCCTCCTCTGACATTCCATAGATTTCACCTGCAACGGCATTAGGAAATACCTTTTTAGTCTGTTTCTTTAGTTCCACAGGGAATATGGCACCTGCTGATGTGAAATATCTTACTGAACTTCTGTCATATTTTTCTAAGTCAGGATAATTAAGAAGCATATTAAAGATTGTAGGCACAAGGGCAAGACTTGTTATCTTTTCCCTTTCAATTATCTCTAACATATGTCTGATATCAAATCTTTTCATTAGATAAAGGGTATTGCCCATCGCAATCCTTTGAAGGAAGCTTGCTAAGCCCGCAGTATGAAACATCGGAAAGACGACAAGATTTCTATCTTCATGCCTGATATCCATATCCATTATTCCATTTAATGATGCCCAGATATAATTTCGATGAGTTAAAAGGCAGCCCTTTGGCCTTCCAGTGGTTCCTGCAGTGTAGACAATTGCAAAATCATCTCCTTCTAAGACCTCAACTTCGGGTTCGTTATCAGGCTGCCCCCTAAGTAATGATTCATAAGAAATGGACTCATTTAACCTTCTGTCACCTACTTCAATATAAGATTCTACCTTTGGTAGATCAGGTCGCATTTGACTTACGATTTCAGAAAGATCAGAATGAAATATAAGTGCCTTTGCATCGCTATGATCAATAAGCGAAGAAAGCTCCTTTGCCTTAAGTCTTATATTTGAAGGAACTAAAATACCTCCAAATTTTATGATTGCAAAATAGCTTTCGCACATCTCTCTACAATTATAAAAGAGGGTTGCTATCTTATCCCCTTTCTTTAACCCAAGAAAGAGTAATCCATGGGATAGCTGATTAACCCTACGATTAAATTCCTGATAAGAGATCGTATCTTTATCTGTTTTTAAGGCTATCTTTTGGGGATATTTTGAAGCAGATTTCACTAAAAAATAACCTACATTCATCTTTTCTTCACCACCTTTTCTTTTAATATTTGCTCGGTGTTAGAGATATACCAAGCATCTGCCGAGCCTGCTTAGGTGTTGCTATATCTCTACCTAATTCTTTTGAAAGTCTTACAACCCTCTCCACAAGTTCAGCATTACTTTTACATAATTGCCTTTTACTGTAATATATTGTATCTTCCATTCCGGTTCTTACATGACCACCAAGAATAATAGACATTACAATCATAGGTAGCTGAAAAGGCCCTACTCCGATTACCTGAAAAATGGAATCCGAAGGAAGCTCATCAATGAGAGCAAGAAGATTTTTGGGAGTAGGATAGCTTCCTGTCTGAAATCCCATAACAAACTGGACTAAATAGGGTTTTTTAATGAGATCTTTTCTGATCAGATTGTTGATTATCCAATATTGACCTGGATTGTAGATTTCAAGTTCGGGTTTTACATTATTTTCAAGCATAGTGCGTGCAAAGTGTTCTGTATCTCCATAAGTAATCGGGATGCATACATCTCTTTGAATCTCTTTGTCCCTTCCCCACAATGGAGGTTTTCGAGGTGGCAGGGTATATCTTGTTACAAAGGGACCACAATTTAAAGATGCTATCTCAGCCCCTGCAAAGATAGGTGCCATCTTTTCTTCAAGCGAAAGCCCGGGGCCCCCTCCAGTAGAATTATTGATGATGATATCAGGACATTTTTCACGAATTAATGCATTGACTTCACGATATACCTCAGGATCTGATGTGACCTTAGATGGATTATCCGGAGAGCGTGCGTGAATGTGCACAATACTTGCTCCTGCTTTATATGCCTCGTATGTTTGATCTGCTTGTTCTTCTTTTGTCTCTGGGAGATTTGGATTCATCTCTTTGCCCTGAATCCCACCGGTTATTGCCACAGTTATAATCAGAGGGGGTAATCCTTTACGGATCTTTCCCATCCATTCATAACTATTTTTAAAATCCCAAATATAATCTTCTTTATTTAACATTGCTTCCCTCTTTTCCTCCTTGTGATTCATTTTTTTTATCAGATCTACAAAGGACAAGGATTTTAGATTCATGAAAATTTATGACTTCATTTCTTTGATTCTTTAATTCGGTTTTAAATTTTACAATCCCTCTTCCATCTCTCTTTGGAATCAGATCCACAACTTCAACCTCTATATGAACTGTATCTCCAATCTTCAGAGGGGATATAAATCTGAGTCTATCAATTCCATAAAATGCAATAAAATTCTTAGGAAGAACCGCTCTGTCTCCCATTCTAAATGCAAGCCCCGAACCGATTACCAGGCCTAAAAGACCGTGAGCAATCCTCTGTCCAAATACCGTTTTCTTTGCATATTCAGCATCAGTATGTATTGGATGCCAGTCACCAGAGATCGCAGAAAACATAACAATATCTGTTTCTGTGACGGTTCGTGCAGGAGATATGAATCTCTCCCCTACCCTGTAGTCTTCAAAAAACTCCTTTTCCATATCTTTAATCCTCTATCTTATTACCCTAAAATACTTTATATCCTTAAAGCTTCCGACCCTCTCCTCATTAAAGACAGCCTCTACCTCTGCTCCAATCCTTAGATCCTTTAGATCTGTCTCCTTTAAAAAATGCAAAAATTCACTATCAGCTCCATGGAGTTTTATTCTTCCATAGCCGTATGGGACAGGCCTTTGGGTTCCAGTCTCTGGATCAATAAAGGAAAAATAGACCACGGTATATGCATTTAAGATTCCTCTACTTCCAACTTCCACAAATTCCTCCATGCTGACAAAACATCTTCCACATACCCTCCTTGGAGGGACATATACCCTTCCACACTTAGGACACCTGATTCCCACTATCCGTTTATTGTCCCTTAACTCTCTTAGGAGTCTGATCCCATATCTACCAATTGAGTAATTATAGGGTTGCTCCCTATCCCATGTAATAAAAAGCAATGGATATCTACTTTCTGCCACTTTGAAACATACCTCCTTTAATCAGGTCTTTTACTGCTTATAAGCACCACATCTGACCAGTGGCATCCTCCAAATCCTGTAGCTAAGGCTGTCTTTGCATCAGGTATCTGATGCTCCCCTGCCTTTCCGCTTACCTGCATCGCCGCCTCTGCAACCCGAATAAGTCCTGTAGCACCTATAGGATTTGTAGAGATCACTCCACCAGATGGATTTATGGGAAGCTCACCATCCATCTCAGTCACACCATCGTTTACAAGCCTTACTGCCTCACCTTCCTTGCAGACTCCAAGAGCATCGATCCAGACCAGTCCTGCAAAGGAAGAGGGGGTATACATCTCAACTACATCAATTTCATGAAAGGGATCTCTGATTCCGGCCTTTTTATAGACTTCCATACAGGCCTCATACAGGGTGGGCATCGGGCCTGATCTATCCACATCTGTAAAATAGGTATAATTATGCCTTGTAGCCACCTGATGAACCCATGCGGGTCTTTCAGTCAGTCGCCTTGCCTTTTCTTCTGATGCAAAGACCACTGCACATGCCCCATCTGTCCTGGGGCATATATCTAAGAACTTTATGGGATATGCAAGCATGGGTGAATTTAACACATCCTCTACTGTGATCTCCTTTCGAAGATGTGCATAGGGATTCTTTAAGGCATTTTTCCTATCTCTGACAGATATAAGCGCTGCATCCCTTTCTGTAATTCCATAACGATGCATATAGCCTACAGCACCTGCTGCAAGACCTGCAATTGCACCTCCAAATGTGGGTCTTTCCCAATATGGATCAGCGCAGGTGATGATTGCAGCAGTAGTGTCAGATTCTGAATTTTTCTCCCATCCAATTGCAAGCACAATGTCAAATAGGCCAGAGGCCACATGATAAAACGCAGCTATTGCCACAGTGGTTCCAGTGGTTCCGCCTGTAGTGACCTTCATTATAGGTTTATTAAGGGCTCCATTTCCATCTATACTCCACATATCCACATAATTTATGCCCTCAAAATGATCCATATTTCCAATAACCACAGCATCAATATCTTTCCTTGTGATACCTGCATCTTCAAGCGCTCTTCCAACTGCCTCCTGAATAAGCTCTACCCCGTTTACATCTGCACGGCTACTTTTATGATATGTCTGTCCTGTGCCAACAATAGCAACTCTTTGTGCCATAATTTCAGTCTCCTTTAAGCACTATTCACCTTCAAGTATCCAGACACAGTGTGCCTGGCCACATGCACCATTTATACCGTGTGCAAGCCCAACCCTTGCCCTATGAACCTGCCTTGCTTCTGCCTCACCTCTCAATTGAATTGTTATCTCAGCTATCCTGGCAAGGCCTGCAACCAGGACAGGGTGAGCGGATAAGACTCCACCTGATGGATTTATGGGAAGCTCCCCATCCATCTCAGTGGCACCTGATTCAATCAATCTGCCTCCACCCCCCTTTTTGCAAAATCCTAATCCTTCACTCCAGAGAAGCTCTTGATAGCTAAAGGCATCATATATTTCAGCCACATCAATCTCCTTAAAAGGCTCAGTTATTCCTGCCATAGTATAAGCCTTCTTCGCTGCCCTGATAAGTGATAGAGGCTCAGCAAGGTCTCTGTCTCCCAGGTTATATGCCTCAGCAAAGTGACCCACACCCCTTATCCAGACAGGTCTTTTAGGACCTTTTTTTGCTATCTCCTCTTCGGCTAAAATTATTGCACATGCCCCATCAGATATGGGGGATGCATCCAATAATTTAATAGGATCAGAAAGCATCTTAGATTTTAGAACATCCTCCACTGTTATATTCATTGCTAATTGTGCAAATGGATTGTTAAAGGCATTTTTATGGTTTTTAACAGAGACCATGGCACACTGTTCCTCTGTGATATTATACTTTTCCATATATCTCCTTGCCTGAAGTGCAGAGGAAGAGATGCTATCAAGGCCTATCATTCTTTCATAAATTGGATTAAACATGGCATTTGTAATAAAATGGTTAGACCCTTCTGAGCCTTTACAGTGTGCCACAACAAGTGTGGTTCTAAATGCACCGCTAAGTATCCTCATCAATCCATAGAGTGCACCAAATGTTCCATCCCCCTCAACAGTTGAGACATTCTTCCCATATGAACCACATGCATCTGTAATTGCCATGCTTGAGATGGTTCTGCCGTCCCAGAAGTCATTTGAGATGGTAATCACATTGTCTATATCATCAATGCCAAGTCCTGCATCATCTAATGCCTTTACTGTGGCTTCAAAGATAAGATCAGCATAGGTATCTTCTGTTTTCATCCTTTCATATCTTGTCTGACCAACCCCTATTATTCCGATTCGTTTCATAAATCTCTCCTCACTATTTATGGATTAAGGGGTTCAAAATAGGAGATATCCAGATAGTTTCCCTCCCTTTTCTCTCTAAATACTGGTCTAAGCCTCATATTAGAGTGAATCTTTTCAGGATCAGTTCCTCCGATTATATGGACAATTCCAGTGTCTGCCCCATCAAGAAGGATAACTCCCACTGCAAAGGGTGCAGGAAGAGGATGGAGAGGTGCACTATAACGAACAATGGTAAAGGTAATAAGTGTTCCATAAGGACCCACCTCAACCCAGTCCTCAATTGGCAAGAAACAATCGGGACACGTCTTTCTTGGTGGTATATAGGTCTTGTTACAATTTCTGCATCTTGTTCCAAATATCTTTTTATTGTCTTTTATCTCCCCAAAAAATCTGCTTCCATACTCTCCAACTGACCACTTATATGGAACCTTTATTCTGCCTTGATATACCATATCCTTAATATCCATATTAAAGATCCCCTCTATATGAGATTATCTTGCCTGGAATCTTGGCCTCCTCTTTTCAAGGAAGGCTGAAATTCCCTCCCTTTTATCCTGAGTTTCACAGAGTTCCGCCCAGATCCTGTTTTCAAGATCAAGTGCCTCATCAATTGGAAGATCCAATCCCTGACTTATTGCCCTTTTTGCGGCCCTTACAGCAAGAGGCCCTCTTCTATTTATGTCTTTGGCAATCTTCTTTGCCTCATCTAATAATGATTCATATGGAACGGCCTTTAAGATAATTCCAAATGAGACCGCCTCCTTTGCAGAGATAACAGATCCTGTATAGATCAGATACCTTGCAATGCCTGGATTTATGATACGTGGAAGTCTCTGTGTCCCCCCAGCCCCTGGCATGATCCCCAGATTTACCTCAGGAAGTCCTAAGGTTGCATGCTCAGCCGCTATTCTGATATCGCAACAAAGCGATAGTTCCAAACCCGCGCCAAGACATGTCCCATTTATGGCAACCACAATTGGCTTTGGGAAATTGGCAAATTTAGAAAATAGCTCCTTTGTCCCTTTAACCCTCTCTAATCCGCCTCTATAGTCAAGATCAAGGAGAGCGGGAATATCTGCACCTGCCAAGAAGATCTTATTTCCAGAAGCAGTTAATATCAGTGTCCAGACATCCTCCCTATCCTTTAATGCATCAATATGATAAGAGAGTTCCTGCTTTAACTCTGATCCCAATGCATTTACAGGAGGGGAGTCAATTACCAATACCGCAATTCTATCTTCTACCTCTAATCTTGTATGCCTTAATTCCATATCTCTCTCCAAGACTTATAAATCTTTTCTGAGATATCCTCCTTCCCTTATCATTCGAGTTGGCTTAAATATCTCTTTATTAAAGGTGCTGCTCAATCTCTCAAGTCTTTCTACCAATTCAGAAGGGTCAAATTGTTGTGCCTCTTCCATAGGCCCTTTCTTATTTCCTGTTCCATTAACTATTGCTTTATCAATATCTTCAGCAGTTGCGGCTCCCATCTCAATGAGTTTAGTTGCTTCATTGATCTGAACCGCAAGGATATCCTTTGGATCCACCTTTTCAGTTGCCTTGTTAAGATCAATCTGTGGTCTTCCCTTTGACCAGTCATAAAAACCTCTTCCTGTCTTTTTACCAAATTGACCAGCTTCTACCTTTTTCTTCATAAGGTTAAAAGGTGCAAGATCAGGTGATATCATCCTTGCAAAATACTTTCTTACATTATAAGAGACATCCAACCCTGTAAAATCAAGCAATTCAAAGGGCCCCATAGGCCTTCCAAGTCTTCTAAAAAGGGCATCAATCTCTTCAGGCTCTGCAATACCGTGATCTACTATTGCACCTAAGAGAGCATTACCTGGAGCCTGGACCCTATTTACGATAAATCCAGGCACATCCTTTTTTACTCTGACAGGTTCCTTTCCCAGCTTGATGCAGAATTGATAGGCCGTTTCCATGGTATCTTCAACAGTATGATCCCCTTTTATCACTTCCACAAGCTTCATGAGAACCACAGGATTGAAGAAATGCATTCCCAAAACCCTATGCGGCCTCTGTGTGGCTTCAGAGATCTCTGTTATACTCAGTGTGGAGGTGTTTGTAGCAAGGATTGCTTCATCTGAACATGCCCTTTCCATATCTCTAAAGAGGCCTTTTTTAAGTTCTAAATCTTCGGGCACAGCCTCTATGATCAGATCTGAATCTCTTACAGCCTCATTTAGATCTAAGGTGGTATGAAGCAGTTCTTTGTGAATGCGATCAAAGCTTTCCTCTGTTATCTTTTTTTTGTCCAGTAATTTTGTAAGACTCTGAAAAATTTTTTCTTTAGCTCTATCAATAAATTCCTGCTTTATATCCTGAAGCATTACGCTGTAACCGGCTATTAGAGCAACCTCTGCAATGCCATGTCCCATATCGCCTGCTCCTATCACCCCTACCTTTCTTATATCTTCGACCTTCATAAGACCTCCTCCTTTATCTTGTGCTCATATTTAATGGCAGCCATAAAACGGTCTGAGGAAATATCATTATAAGTGCAATTCCAAGCATCTCCAGAAGCACAAAAGGGATAATGGATCTATAGATTTCAGCCATTGTTACTCCCATTGGTGCTGCTATCCCCTTCATGTAGAAGAGATTAAAACCAAAGGGTGGCGTTATATATCCAATTTCCATATTTATGGTAAAGAGCACCCCAAACCAGAGTGGATCAAAGCCCAATTTCTTTATAAGGGGTATAAAGACAGGTGTGCAGATCATTATTATTCCTGCTGGGTCCATAAAACATCCAAGAATAAAGAATATTATCTGCATCCCAATAATCACAACCCATCTGTTTACATGCATACCTGTGATAATATCATGGACAAACTCAGATGCCCCTATTGCAATATAGATATGTGAAAAGCATTTAGCTCCAAGCAATATCCACATGACCATTGAGGTCAGGTTTAATGTCCTGAGCAGGGCCTCTTTAAACATCTTTCTGTTAAAACGCTTTTTGATAATGGTAACCAATAATGCTCCAAAAGCGCCTATTCCAGATGCCTCTGTTGGAGTGCAGATCCCAAAATAGATAACACCAAGCACCAGAAAGATTAAAATGATAGGCAGGATCACAGATTTAAGACTCTGAAATTTTTCTTTCCACTCTGCCCGTTCCTCTCTTGGAATAGGGGGGCCAAGTCGGGGCTGAAGCAGTGTCCTTATTCCAATGTATAGGATAAATATGGCAGATAGGATGATACCAGGGAAGACACCGCCCATAAATAGCTTTCCAACAGACTCCCCGGTAAGTGATGCATATAGGATCATAATAATGCTTGGTGGTATTAAGATGCCCAGTGTTCCACCTGCTGAAATACAGCCTACGGCTATGATCTTGTCGTAATTTCTCTTTAGCATGGAAGGCAGTGCTATAAGACCCATTGTGACAGTTGCCACCCCACTGATTCCTGCCATTGCTGCAAAGATGGCGCATATAAAGATAGTTCCCATGGCCAACCCCCCCCTCAAAGGACCAGCCCATTTATACATCATGTCATAGAGATCTTCAGCAAGACCTGATCTCTCAAGGAAATTGGCCATGAGAATAAATAGAGGAACTGCTATTAACACAAAATTTGTCCAGCTACTGAATGCGGTGGTTGCAAGAATAAATAGGGCATCTGTTCCCCACTGCCAGACAATAAACACTATGGCCACTGCTCCAAAGCAGAATGCAAGTGGTAGTCCAAGTATAAGCAACAGGAGCAGGGAGCCAAAAAGAAGTATGGTAATTAATGAAATACTCATCTCTTTGATATGGTAAATATGCCTTTAGGTTTTTCAGGCTCTATTCCACTGATAAGTGAAATTAGCTTTTTTATGAAATTTGAAACTCCCTGAAGAAGCAGAAAGAAACTGCCCAATGCAATGGATATCTTTGCAGGATAAAGCGGAAGCCCTAACAGACTCAGAGACCTTTCATTAATCATCACAGACTCAAAGGCCATCTTATAGGTCTCTTTCAGAAGCACCATCATGAATCCAAAAAAGAAGATGTATGTGATAAGATCAATGATCAGTCTTGTCTTGGAGCTAAAATACTGATACACTATCTCCACATTGACGTGGCCCTGATTAAGAAGTGTGTATCCACCTGCAAGGGCTGAATATATGCAAAGCAGTGTCTGATTAATTTCAAGTGCCCAGATGGTAGGAGATCTAAATAGATATCGCATCATCACTTCATATGTCACGATAAGCATCATAAAGACCGCAAGATATGCGATCAGCTTACCTATCTTATCATTCAGGTAGTCAATACCTTTGATAATACTTGAAATAGACATTAAAAATCCTCTCTTTAACTATAATCTTCCCTTTTCTTTCAGATATTCTTTTAAAAGATCTATAAGCTCCTTACATCTTGGACCCTTCTTGGCAAACACATCCCAAATACTGATGGAAACAGATCTGAGCTTTTGCACATCTTTTTCTGGCAGACTGACAACCTTAACCCCCTTTTTTATGGCTTCATTAAGAAATTTATTATCTAATCTTTCAGTTTCAGAACAGACCCATGGAACCAGTTCCATTGCCACATCATTGCAGATCTTCTTCAGATTTTCAGGTAATCTGTCCCAGGCCTTTTTATTGATATAGAAATCTGTCATAATGGAACCTGTAATGGGAGGAAGGATTACATAGTTTATCACCTCTTTTAATTTATACATATCTAAGGCATAGAATGGATATATGGTTCCTTCAACAGTTCCTCTTTGAAGAGCAATGTATTGTTCTGCTCCAGGAATTGAAACTGTTGACCATCCCAGTCTCTTGGCCAATAGAGAATAGGGGCCAAATGTTCTGATCTTTTTGCCTTTCAGATCAGATAGACCCTTTACAGGAAATTTGGTCATAAGAACATATGAGGCAAGAGGATATATAGCAAGATAATATATTCCCTTTTCAGCATATGCCTCTCTGATAAGAGATATCACTCTGCCATTCTTATACCTGTAGTAGAATTCAACGGCCTCATTATAGTTTAAAAAGCTCTGGGGAAGACCGGTTTCAATGATTCCCTCTGGTATCAGTCGTGCATGATATAGGCCTGCCGAGATTCCTCCCTGAACTATCCCCTTTTGAACCACATTGAAAAGTTCTCGAACCTTTACCAATGCACCTGGAGGATATTTCTTTATCTGTAACTGATTGTTGCTTCTTTTAGCGACCTCTTCTGCAAACCTTTTAAGCATGCCTTTATAGAGGAGGCTACCAGGAGAAAAGGCAGAGGAGATCTTCCATGTGATCTGATCCTGCGAGGCATAGACATATTTACCCTCTTCTATAGATAAAAAGGATATCCCCAAAATAAAGACTAATGTTATAATGATTACTGTAAATCTCTTCATCTTTCCTCTCCTTTCTTAAGATTGTGGATAAGATATCACCTCAATCATATCCCTCAAATCTATCTCTAAGGATCTATCCCCCCCCTTCCTGTCTATTTTGTCTTTAATCTTTCTCACTCCCTTCCCAGAATAGCGATACTGCATACACTTGCACTTGGAAGACCACCCAGATTGTGGGTCAATCCAAGACGAGGATCTTTGAGCTGCCTTTTGCCACATCTTCCAAGTAACTGGTTGTAGACCTCATAGAGCATCCTTAGACCTGATGCACCAATGGGGTGGCCAAAACATTTAAGTCCTCCGTCTGTCTGACATGGAATCTTTCCATCCAGGTCAAAAAAGCCATCCAAAATATCCTTTATAGCCTTTCCTCTTGGAGATATGCCTATGTCTTCATAGGTTGAAAGCTCGGTGATAGAAAAACAGTCGTGAAGTTCAAGGATATCTAACTCTTCACGTGGGTCTTTTATACCTGCCTCTTCATAGGCCTTTTTAGCCGCATGTGTGGTGGTCATAATATAACTTCCATCCCATTTAGTGTAAGCAGCTTCTTCACCAGAGGTTACTGAAATCTGAAGAGCCTTTACCAAGACAATATCTTTCTTTAAGGATCTGGCAATCTCTGGTGTGGTGACTATGGCAGCTGCTGCTCCATCGCTAACACCACAGCAATCATAAAGCCCAAGTGGCCATGCCACCATAGGAGCATTGAGAACATCCTCTTCAGTGATCTTTCTACGTAGATGAGCCTTAGGATTAAGAAAACCATTTGCATGACTCTTAACAGAGATATGAGCCATAGCCCTCTTTAAATCCTTAGCAGGGATATTGTATTTTGACATATATCTTGTGGCAAGAAGTGCAAAACCTGCTGGAGCCGTATAATTAGTCTTTATCATTGCAGTAAGCTGACTTACATTTCCTCCTCCAGGAAGCCCTGCATATCCCGTATCCTTTAACTTTTCAGCCCCTAAGGCAAATGCAATATCATAGGCACCTGAAGCCACAGCATAACATGCTCCTCTGAATGCCTCCGTGCCTGTCGCGCACCAGTTTTCAACTCTAGTAACCGGTATAAAGGGCAGCTTCAGTGTGGTAGAGAGTGGCACAGCGGCCTTTCCAAAATTGACCTGATCAAAATGGCATCCCCACCATGCAGCCTGAATCTCTTTCTTTTCAATACCTGCATCTTCAATACACTCCAGAAATGCCTCAAGGATAAGATCTTCACCATTTACATCCCATCTTTCTCCGAAACGGGTGCATCCCATACCCAATATTGCAACCTTATCTCTTATGCCCTCTGCCATAACTTAGCCCTCCTTTTCAGGAACAGCCTTCCAGAAATATCCACATATATCTCTCTTTTCATCATAATACTTTTTCCTGAAGCTCATCCTTACCCTCATTCCAACCCTCAGATCATCCAAGGTGCAATCAGTGAAATCGAACCAAAAACGCCCCCCACCTTCAAAATCGATCTGCCCATGAATTGCAGGTGGATCAATAGATGCAGCTAACATATCGGCAGTATAGTTAAAGATTCGCCCACGTCTGTATGAAAAGGGATATTCCTCCATCTGATCAATTGCACCACAGTCTGGATTAACACATACATGCTGAGGCGGATATTGAGGTGTGTGGCAGACCTTACACCTGCTTCCTACAAGACCCAGGATAGTCTTTCGGTTTCTCCACATAAAGCTCCATCGTGTCCAGATATCCTCTTCAGCACGAAGACCAAGATCAGCCTCTGCCAGGTTTTTAAAGACAGTATATTTCTCATAACTTAAGGGGATCTTTCTTTTTAGGAATCTTTTAAAATCCATATCCTTACGAAGATCTCTGATCTTATCTTTGACCTCAAAAATCATTGCATCACTCCCATTTCCTATACTCAGGAGAAGAAGCCTATCTCCTGGCCTTGAATCTTCCACTGCCTTTACGAGCATAAGAAGGGGGTGGGGAGAGCCCGTATAGCCTATCTGTGTAATCATTGTATCTTCCAAAACCTCTGGATCAGTCTTGATTATCTTTGCCATCCTTTTAGGAGGCATTGGAAAAGGAAGAGAGATTAATATCTTTGAAAGATCCTCAATTTTGAGATTAAACCTATTCAATAGTCCTCTGATGGTGGAAGGTATTATCTTGTTTAGGCCTTCATCCCTAATCCAGCGCTCCTCCCATGATCTTTCGTATCTTGAAATAGATCCCCTGTGGTGATCTACAAAATCAAGACTTAAAGAATAGGAACCCTTAAATTCAGCTATTACATCTTCTGAACCTATAAGAAGAGCACAGGCCGCATCTCCAAACAGCATCTCATCAGTGGTTCCCATCTTTCCCAGTCGCTCATCAGATGAGCAGATGAGGATATCTTTTGAAGATCCTGCCTTAACCGTATCTATGGAACTTAGAAGTGCAGTGGTTGCAGATCTAAGGCCGGATGAAAAATCAGCGGTTCGAATATCTTCTGGCAGATTAAGGGCAGTAGCAATTATTACAGAATTTTGCCTCTCTTTATAAGGCATGGTAGTTGAGGCAAAATAGAGACCCTCTATATGGGACTGATCCCTATCTCTTATACAGTTCATGCAGGCCTCTGTTGCCATTGTGATACTGTCTTCATCATAATTGGCCACCGCCTTTTCACCCTTGGCATAGGCAGCGGTTGATGGATTTAACCATCCTATGGATTGAAATGCCTGTTTCCGATCCAATCGATATCTTGGAATATAGATTCCATAAGATACTATCCCAACCATATACTCTTCCTTCTCCTTTTTATGTTTTTATTGAAGCCTCTTTACTATATATCTCCCTAAGTTCACTTTTAATTACTTTACCAACAGAGTTCTTGGGAAGCTCATTGGTAAAGATCACCCTCTTAGGTGCCTTGTATCCTGCTATCTTCCCCTTACAGAAATTGATGATCTGTTCTTCTGTTAGATATACTTCTGATTCAGGCACAACAATGGCTGTCACAGCCTTACCCCATTTGGGATCAGGAAGCCCAATTACAGCCACCTCCTTAACCCCATCTAAGTGTTTGATGGTGTCTTCTACCTCTTTACTATAGACATTTTCACCGCCAGTGATTATCACATCATCTTTTCTATCCACAATATATACAAATCCATCCTCATCGATTGTGGCAAGATCTCCTGAGTGCATCCACCCCCCTTTTAGCGCATATTCAGTAGCTTCTCTGTTCTTATAATAGCCCTTCATCACAGTATATCCCTGATAGAGAAGTTCCCCTGTATATCCAATCGGCAATTCATTATCATCTTCATCCACAATCTTTATCACATTTGTAGGAAATGGAATACCGACCGAGGCTGACTTTCTGATTGTGTCTTCTGGAAGAAGCATGGTAATTGCACCAGATGACTCTGTCTGACCATAACCCTCCATAATATTTGCATATGGAAAGAGATCCATGATCCTGTGTTTCAGATCAGAGGACATGGGAGCACCACCTGATGATATCTTAGATAGTGAGCTTAAATTGTATCTGTCAAGTTCTGGAAAGTTGACAACTTCTGAATATATGGTAGGTATAGCGCTCCACCTATTTATCCCCTCTCTTTGAATAGTCTTAAGACAATCACTAAGATCATATCTATCTTTTAGAACTGCGGTTGCTCCAATAAAGATATGTGAGAGAAATGTCCCAAGCCCTCCTACATGATACAGAGGAAAGACATAAAGTGAGATATCTTCATGTTCAGTCATTCCCCAGAGACAATAATTAAACGCAAGCCAGAGAAAGTTGCGGTGAGTAAGAATCACACCCTTTGGCCTGCCTGTTGTCCCTGCGGTATATAGAATAAAGGCATCATCATCCTCTTTTGCACAGCGTATCTCAGGATCACTTAAGGCCCCTTTTTGAAGCAGAGTCTCATAGTGAAGAAAGCCTGGATAGTATTCTTCATCACATATAATGTAGTGTCTGATCTTTCTGTTTTTTCCCCAAAAAGGGGCTATCTTTTCCATGAAACTACCCTGAAATATCAACAAAGATACATCTGAATGATCTAAAAGGAAAGATATCTCCTGTGGATTCAATCTGACATTTATAGGAACTGCAATTGCACCTGCCTTAAGTATTGCAAATATTGACTCCACAAATTCATTGCAGTTATTAAAAATGAGTCCCACCTTTTCACCACTCTTAACCCCCAGCTCAATTAAGGCATGAGAAAGTTTATTACTCCTTATATTTAGATCCCTATATGTAAGTCTCTTTTCCTTAAAGATAATGGCAGTCTTTTCAGGATATCTCCTGCTCGATCTGGAAAGTATGTCACCTAAGGCTGTCTGCAAAATGAAATCCTCTCAATTTTGTAAAATAAGCAATTTTTATGCCATCTATATCTAATTCTAAAAGGTGTCCTTGATAGA
>CAYTXJ010000003.1:28455-36806 GCA_964440775.1 uncultured Desulfobacteraceae bacterium
AAATAAGCAATTTTTATGCCATCTATATCTAATTCTAAAAGGTGTCCTTGATAGATAAGAGATGATAATATTAGGAGTGGTGAATCACTATAAAATGAATAAAAAATCTTATTAATAAGCAATCTTATTATGTCTAATTTTTGAACATGTCCAAAATTTTGCATACATTTTAAGATTATCTCTTGTCAGTAGGAGAATTTTAATATAATTTTAGAAGAGATATAATTTAGAGGAGGGGGGTCATTATGAAAAGAGGATATAATGGTAGGGAATTAATAAGATTGACCTTAGATAATCCCTATGAAGGGCTTGTAATTGTAAATACAGAAGGAATAATAACCTTTTTCAGCAAGAGTAATGAAAAGATATTTAACACAAAGAGGGAGGAGGCCCTTGGAAGGCATGTAACAGAGGTAATACCAAATACCCGTCTCCATATTGTTGCTAAGACAGGCAGGGCAGAGATCGGTGAAGTGATGAATGTAGGAGGCATAGAAAAGATAGTTGGAAGATTTCCTCTGAAGAAAAACGGAAAGATTGTGGGGGCAGTTGGAAAGGTCATCTTTTATACCCCTGATAAATTTATAAAGATGGCTGCTAAGGTAACAAAACTACAGCAAAGGATCGAACTATACCAACGTAATATCAATGCATGTTTTAGGCCTAAATACAATTTTGACAATATAATTGGAAAGAGCAGGAAGATAAGAGAAGTAAAAGAAGCAGCCATGAGATGTGCAAACAGTTCTTCCACTATCTTAATTACAGGGGAGACAGGAACTGGCAAAGAACTGCTTGCACATTCCATTCATGAGGCAGGTATCTGGAGAAGTGGTCCATTTGTCAAGGTAAACTGTGGAGCAATCCCTTCAGAGCTTATAGAATCAGAGTTGTTTGGCTACGAAGAGGGGGCCTTTACCGGCGCACGCAGGAGAGGCAAACTTGGTAAATTTGAACTTGCAAATAATGGAACTATCTTCTTAGATGAGATAGCCGAGATACCTATTCAATTACAGCCAAAACTTTTAAGGATCCTTCAGGACAAAGAGATAGAAAAGCTCGGCGCTACCTACCCTGTTCCTGTCAATTTTAGACTCATTGCTGCTACAAATAAAGATCTTGCTGAAGAGGTAAGGAAGGGAAACTTTCGTGAAGACCTCTTTTATAGATTAAATGTCATAACCCTTAATATGCCAGCCTTAAGGGAGATTAAAGAGGATATACCGCTTCTCATCGATAACATCTTAACCAAGATGGCAGCCAAATTGAAAATCCCCAAAAAACAACTTACAAAAGAGGCTGAAATGGTGCTTATGGACTATAACTGGCCTGGTAATGTCCGAGAATTAGAGAATGTTATTGAAGCTGCAGTAAATATGAGTGAAGGGGATACAATATCAGTAAACCATCTCCCACCCAAGCTTGTTATTAAAAATATTAAAGATATTCTAAGGCCAAACAGATATAACCAATCCCAGATATATGAAGAGGCACTGCGAGAGGCAAAGAAGGAGATAATAAAAAGGGCCCTAAGCTATACAGGTAATAATAAGGTAAAGGCTTCAAAATTTTTGGGAATCCCAAGAAGTAAACTCTATTATAATATGAAAAGATTAGGAATAGAGTGATTATAAGGTATGTCCTACATTTTGGACAGACCATCTTTCCATATCCATTCACCTGTCTAAAAGCAACAATACTCTTTCTTAAAACAGAATACCACATTTTGAAGGATTTTCTGCATATCTTAAATGATCAACCTCTATTATGATTATTTGGCATATATCTTGCTGATTCAGAAATATAATGGATTTTACACTGACCCAGGAGCAGAGAATAATCCTTTCTATGGTAAGGAAGATAGTAAAGGAGAAGGTGCTTCCGCGTGCCTCAGAGATCGACAGGGACGGGAAATATCCAGAGGATATATTTCAACTTTTAAAAGAGTATGAATTTTTGGGAATGACGATTCCCAGGGAATATGGGGGTGCAGGATATGAGGTGGTTACATTTTGTTTGGTTTTAGAGGAGATAGCAAAGGTATGTTATAATACCGCATATATACTTGTTATGACATATGTCCCTGCAAGCTGCATCCTTGAGGCCGGAAATGATGAACAAAAAAGATTCTATTTAGGCCGTCTTGCAAGTGGTCAATATCGTGGAGCATTTGCTGTAACAGAACCAGATGCAGGATCTGATATCGCATCCATTCAGACAAAGGCTGTCTTAAGTGGAGATTCCTATATTATAAATGGAAGAAAGTGTTTCATAACAAATGCACCTGTTGCTGATTTTATAATCGTATTTGCAAAGACAGATCCAGAGGCAGGAAGATCAGGAATAAGCGCATTTATTGTAGAAAAAGCTACTCCAGGACTTTCCATTGGAAAGATAGAGGACAAGATGGGAGGGAAGGGTGTTCCATCTGCAGAGGTGATCCTTGAACACTGTAGGGTTCCCAAAGAGAATCTGCTTGGCCAAGAGAATAAGGGATTTAAGATTGCTATAAGAAGTTTTAATAGATCACGTCCGATTATTGGGGCACGAGCTGTGGGGTTGGCACAAGGAGCCCTTGATTATGCAATCGAGTATGCCAAGCAGAGAATTGCATTTGGTAAACCCATTACATCATTTCAGGGAATACAATTTATGATTGCGGATATGGCAATGCAGATCGAGGCGGCCAGACAACTCGTCTATAAGGCCGCATGGCTTGTGGATAAAGGGGATTTTGGAAAGGAGGCTGTAGGAATCATCTCAATGGCAAAATGTTTTTCAACAGATGTGGCCATGAGGGTATCCATCGATGCCGCACAGATCTTAGGGGCCTATGGATATGTAAGGGATTACCCTATGGAAAGATATATAAGGGATGCAAAATCCATGCAGATCGTTGAAGGAACAAATCAGATTCAGAGAATAATAATTGCCAACAGTCTTATTATTTAATCGGGGAGTCAAGATGAAAGGGGATATAAAGAAGATAAGAGAGGGCTATTATGAAAAGGCAGATCTTACCGAGACATTATCAGGAATCCCTATAAAGGAGATATACAGGCCTGAGGATATCAATAACATAGAGTATCATAGAGACATCGGTGATCCTGGCAAATTCCCATATACAAGAGGGATATATCCAAATATGTTCAGAGGTAGGTTCTGGACAAGAAGAGAGGTGTGTGGTTTTGGAACACCGGCTGATACAAACAAAAGGTTGTTGCAGCAGATAGAGATGGGGGTGACTGGGCTGAACGTGATAGTGGATATGCCCACACGTTTTGGAGTGGATGTGGAACATCCCTTAGCAAAGGGAGAGGTGGGAGCAACCGGTGTGCCATTGACTTCGCTTCGCGATATGGAAGTGCTTACCAAAGGAATACCCATTAAGGATGTAAGCTTTTCCCTTATCTCTTCTTCATGTGTAGCTCCAATAGTGTTATCCCAATATATTATTGTTGCAAAAAGAGCAGGCGTTGATATTTCAAAAATTAGAGGAACGATTCAAAGCGATACACTTTCCACACGATTCTGTGGTATGGGAGATGCTACTCCACCTGATCTTGCACTGAAAATCACAGGGGATATTATCGAATTCTGCTCAAGATATATGCCCCTTTGGTATCCAATTAATGTGAATATGTATGATCTAAGAGAGACGGGAATCTCAGCCCCCCAAGAGCTCGGTTTTGGCTTTGCAAACGCAATTGCATACATAGAGGAGGTGCTCAGAAGGGGTCTAAATATTGATGACTTTGCACCCCGTTTTGCGTTTTATTGCTCATCCCATATAGATTTTTTTGAAGAGATTGCAAAGCTAAGGGCAGCCAGAAGGATGTGGGCAAAGATTCTTAAAGATCGTTTTAAGGCCAAAAATCCCAAGTCATGGAAATTCCGTTTTGGTATACATACTGCAGGCTGCTCTCTGGTAGCAAAACAGCCTATTAATAATATCATTCGAGTAACCATTGAGGCATTGGCGGCAGTCCTTGCAGGTGTGCAATCACTTCATTGCTGCTCCTATGACGAACCAATTGCACTGCCAAATGAAACTACCCAAAAGATAGCCATAAGAACCCAGCAGATCATCGCATATGAAACAGGTGCCGCAGCAACTGCAGATCCTCTTGGAGGTTCATACTATATAGAGACACTGACCAATAAGATAGAAGAGGAGGCATGGAAGATACTAAAAAAGATAGATGATATGGGAGGAGCAATTGAGGCCATAAAGAATAAATGGATTGAAAAGGAGATTGAAAAAGAGGCGCTTCGATATCAGCGCTCCATTGAAAATGGTGAACGTATTGTGGTGGGTGTAAATGCATTTGTTGAAGAGGAAGAGGAAAAGGAATTAGAGATAAGACCTCATAGGTATTCCTTTGAGGCTGAAAGGAGACATATCAATAACGTCAAGAGATTGAAGCAGGAGCGTGATAAGGAAAGATTAGAAAGGGCCAAAGAAAATCTCAGAAAGGAGGCCCTGAAGGGAAGGAATCATAATCTGATTCCTGCAATAATAGATGCGGTTGAGGCATATGCCACAACAGATGAGATCATTGGCACAATAAGAGAGTGTTTTGGTTATAGCTACGACCCTTTTAATATAAATAAATCCCCTTTTTAAGAGGGCTTAGATGAATAAAGAGAAAAGGATCAGGATTCTTTTGGCCAAGGTAGGTCTTGATGGACATGACAGAGGACTTAAGATAATTTCGGTGCTTCTAAGAGATGAAGGATTTGAGGTTATAAATCTGGGCCCTTTTCAAACGGCTGAGACAATAATAAATGTAGCAGAACAGGAAGATGTTGATGTTATAGGCCTTAGTATCCACGGGGAGGAGTATCGGATATATGTTCCGATAATCATAGAACTGATGAAAGAAAAGGGCCTAAATGATCGGGCCCTTATCTTAGGAGGTGTGCTTCCTCCTGAAGATATTCCAGAGTTAAAGAGAATAGGTGTGGATGAGATATTTATCTCTGGCACTCCTGTAGAAGAGATAAAGAGAAAGATTATAGAGCTTGTAAAGGAAAAGGGAAGATAGATGTTCCATACTTCATTATGTGGTCTTTTGGGTATTAGATATCCAATTATTCAAGGTGCACTTGGCGGACATACCAGACCTGTTAGTGATGCAAAGCTTGTAAGTGCGGTTTCAGATGCAGGCGGATTGGGAATACTCTCTACATGGAATCTGTCAGATAAGGCGATTTTAAAAGAGATAGAAAGGGTTCGTAAATTGACAGACAGACCTTTTGGCGTAAATATCGCAGCCATCCATTCCTCATATGACTTTACCAAGAGGGCTAAACTCCTTGCAGAGGCAGGAGTTAAGATAGTAACCACAGGTAGGGGAGATCCAGATATTCCAGCCATCTCTCTGCTGAAAGATCATGGAATAATAGTCCTTCCTGTTGTAGGAAGTGTTGATCAGGCTATTAATATGGAAAAGAAGGGGGCAGATGCTGTTATTGCCTCAGGATGTGAAGGGGGAGGACATGTGGGAGTAGTTTCAACCCTTACCTTAGTTCCTCAGGTTGTGGATGTAGTAGATATACCGGTTATAGCGGCAGGTGGAATTGGTGATGCAAGGGGTTTTGTGGCAGCACTTGCATTGGGGGCATGTGGGGTTCAGATGGGAACACGATTTATCCTCTCAAAAGAAAGTATTGCCCCTTTTGAATTAAAACAGAAGCTGCTAAAGGCATCATCAGAAGATACTGTTGTTACCACAATGAGAACAGGATGGCCTACAAGGGTCTTAAGATCTAAGTTCACCTCAGAGTGGGAAGAATTAAAGAAAAGAGGAGCTTCCAAGGAGGAGCTTAAAAGATTCAGATCTGTGATGCTAAGGAGGATTAAGGAAGATATAGAGGAAGATACAATCGGAGCTGGTCAGGTATGTGGAATGCTTAATGAATTAAAAAGCTCAAAGGAGATAATAGAGGAGATAATTGAAGGTGCTATCAGCATAGTATCTAAGCTACAGGAGCTTAGATCAGGGGACATTTAATCTCTTAAGGATGCTAATCTATGAAGAAAGAGGGAAACAAGGAAGAAGAAAGAAGATTTATCACACGCTCTGGGATACCACTTAGCAGGGTATATAGGCCTGAGGATATCTCAGACATCTCTTACAGCAAAGATATAGGAGAACCCGGGGAATACCCATTTACCAGGGGGATCTATCCAGATATGTATAGAAGCTTTGGATGGATGAAGAGACAGCCCATGGGGTTTAGCTCAAGTGAGCATACCGCAGAGAGATATAAGAGATTGATAAAGAAGGGCGGACAGGTGGACTATAGAGGTGCGCCAGCAACAACCCTCCTCTTTGATATGCCAACCAATTATGGCTATGACTCTGATAATCCCAGAGCAAGGTATCAGGTCGGAAGGGTAGGACTTCCTGTAGACCATGTAGAAGATATGATTGAGCTTATGAAAGACTTTCCTATGGATAGAGGATTTACCAATATGGTAATCCATGGATCCCCCCCCATATTGCTTGCCATGTATATAGCCGCTGCAGAGGAACTGGGCTATTCACCTTCTAAACTTAGAGGAAGTGGAAAAAATGATCCCTTTCAGTCTTACCTTGCTGAGAGGATTCAACTTCTACCCATCGAAGATGAGCTCAGACTATGTATGGATATCTTGGAGTATTGCACTGAGAATATGCCATACTGGAATCCTATATCTGTCTCTGGATTTTCATACAGACCATCAGGACTAAATTCTATACAGGAGCTGGGATTAACTCTGGCCTCTGCAATGGCATATATTGAGGCAGCAGTAGAACGTGGCCTCCAAATTGATAGATTCGCACCCCGAATATCCTTTTTTCTATCAGGAGGAATCGATTTCCTTGAAGAGATATCCAAATTCAGGGCAGCCAGAAGGATATGGGCAAAGATTATGAAAGATAGATTTGGAGCTAAAAATCCTAAGTCAATGTTATTTAGAGTATATTGCCTTACATTGACAAGTGATTATACGGCTCAACAGCCACTTATTAATCTGATCAGAGGAACCATTCAGGGCCTTGCAGCAGTGCTTGGTGGAATACAGGCGCTTGGAATCCCCTGCTATGATGAAGCGATAGGTATACCTACTGAAGAATCCCAGATCTTATCCATCAGAACACAACAGATTATAGAGGAGGAAAGCGGTATATGTAACACGGTTGATCCTCTTGGCGGATCTTATTGCATTGAATGGCTTACAAAGAAGATAGAGGAAGAGGTCAACGGTTATATAGATCACATCATCCATATGGGAGAAGATGGAACAGTGCTGGGAGGGATGATTGCGGGGGTTAAAAAAGGACTGATTCTTGATGAGATAAATGAAGGGGCATTAAAGAGACAGAGAGATATTGAAGGTGGAAGGACAACCGTTGTCGGGCTTAATAAATATAGAGAAGAGGAAGGGATTCAACATATTCCTGTATTTAGGGTAGATCCAAAGATATCTCAGGAAAAGATTAAAAAACTACAGAGATTTAAAAAAAACAGAGACCTAAAAAAGATTAAAAAGGTCCTAAGAGATCTTGAAGACATTACAAGATCAGGTAAAAACGTCATGCCTGTACTGATTGAGGCTGCAAAATCCAGAGTTACATTAGAAGAGGCGATGAATGTATTCAGAAAGGTATTCTTAAAGGGGGATAGGGGGTAAGGATATGGTAGAGGCAGGGAAAAGGCCTCGTGTCTTAATCGGAAGTATTGGCCTGGACGGACATGAACTTGGAGCACTTATTGTATCACGAGCATTACAAAATGCAGGAATAGAGGTGGTCTATCTGGGACTAAACCTTACACCTGAGGAGGTAGTGGAAGCTGCGATTCAGGAAGATGTAGATATTATAGGAATTAGCAGTATGAGTGGTATCCATATTGAAGCACTTTCAGACCTAATAAGACTATTAAAAGAGAAAGGAGTGGATAATATCCCTGTAATTACAGGAGGAATTATCCCTCTTGAAGATATACCTATATTAAAAAAAATTGGTGTAAAGGGGGTCTTCCCTGCTGGCACCCCTACTGAAAAGATAATTAATTTTATAAGGAATGAATTGAGTTTGAAAGGTTAAACTTATGGAAAAGGGATTAATCGATCTTAAAGTCAGTGATTCTATTGCAAGAATAGAATTAAATGATCCTGAAAATTTCAATATATTAACAGAACCCTTGAAGGAGGAATTAATAGATTGTCTTAAAAGTCTGGACTCAGATGGCTCTGTCAAGGTTTTTATCTTAACCGGTAGGGGTAAGGCATTTTGTGCAGGAGGGGATATAAGGGGATTTAAGAGGCGTTATGAGGACTGGCATAGATCTGGCGGAGC
>CAYTXJ010000003.1:36906-40919 GCA_964440775.1 uncultured Desulfobacteraceae bacterium
GCATTTGAACTGGTAATGACGGCTAAGGATATCGATGCATATGAAGCTGAAAAGATCGGTTTAGTAAATAGGGTAGTTCCAGAAGATAAACTACAGCAAACTGCTAAGCAAATGGCAGAGATAATTTCAAGATATTCCTTAGTGGCAATCAAGATGGCAAAAAAGGCACTAAGATATGGGATAGAATCAGATCTTAAAGATTCAATAGATTATGAGACTCAGCTTATTACATATTGCTTTTCCACAAAGGAGCATTATGAAGCTGTTAAAAGATTCTTAGATAAAAGAAGGAAGAAATAAAAGATATATCTGGAGGAGCTTAAAAATGGCAGAACACTATAGAGTTAGAGAAGATGAGATCTTCTTTATACTGAACGAGGAATTAGATTATGGATCATTATGTAAATACAAAAGATACGAGGAACTCTCTTTAGAGACTCTGGATATGCTTGTAAGAGAGGCAATAAGGTTTGCAAAAGGGGTCTTAGAACCACTTCACCATGAAGGCGAAAGCCATGGTGTGATATTTGAAAATGGCAACGTTCATCTCACTCCAGGCTTTAGAGATGCCTTTAAAAAGATGGGGGAGAATGGCTGGATTGCAGTATCGAGAGACACAACCTATGGTGGGATGGGATTTCCTCAGATGATGAGAATCGTTATAAATGAATTTCTCTATGGTTCGTGTCTTTGTATGAATTTCTTATCAAGCCTAACCCATGGAGCAGGGCATCTGATAGAGAGCTTCGGAGATGAGAATCTAAAAAAGATCTTCGTTCCGAACATGTATTCAGGCAGATGGAGCGGAACTATGGCATTAACAGAACCAAATGCTGGAAGCAGCCTTGCAAATATTAAGACAAAGGCAAAGAGGGAGGGGAATCATTTTAAGATAAGTGGAATAAAACAGTTTATCACATATGCTGAACATGATCTAACAGAGAATATAATCCATCTCCTCTTAGCTCGAATTGAAGGGGCACCTTCAGGAACAAAGGGAATCTCTTTATTTATAGTGCCTAAGATCTGGGTAAATGAGGATGGGACACTGGGTGAGCCAAATGACATAATCTGTGCCGGCGTTGAAGAAAAGATGGGGCTTCACGCAGCACCAACATGTCTGATGAGTTTTGGAGAGAATAATCAATGTAAGGCCTATCTCTGTGGTCAAGAAAATAGGGGTCTACCACATATGTTTCAGATGATGAATGAAGCGCGTGTAAATATTGGAGTATGCAGCATGTCTATCGCAAGTTCTGCATACCTTAATGCTCTTGAATATTGTAAGACAAGAATCCAGGGCTTTGACATCGCAAGAAGATATCATGAGGAGGTTCCTATAATCTATCATCCGGACATAAGGCGAATGTTACTGTGGATGAAGGCCGTAACTGAGGGACTTCGTTCCCTTATCTATACTACCGCCTATTATATGGATATCGCATCAGAAGATCCTGATGAAGCTAAAAGAAGGCACTATAAATTGCTCCTTGATTTTTTAACCCCTATAATCAAAGGATACGGAGCAGATCTATGCTTCAGGGTGTGTGAAACAGCGATTCAGTGTCTTGGAGGTTATGGCTATTGTAAGGACTACCCATTGGAGCAATACATGAGGGATTCAAAGATCTTTTCAATCTTTGAGGGGACAAATGGTATTCAGGCCCTGGATCTACTTGGAAGAAAGATGAGAATAGATTCAGGGGAGGCATATAGGGCATTTTTTAAAGAGATTGAGCTATTTCTAAAAGAAAATGATCATAATAAAAATTTCATAAATGAGATAGCTATCTTTAAAGATGCGATCAAAGAGCTCAAAAGGGCTTCCGATATTATGATTGAAAGAATGGATGTGGATCCACTCCAATCCGCCTCCTATTCATTTCCCTTTTTAGAGTGTTATGGAGATATATTGCTTTCATGGAGACTTTTAAATATGGCAATAATATCTGATAATCTGTTATCTAAGATGAGTGATAGGAGCGGAAGAAGGGCATATCTTTATAGGGGTAAGATTTTTCAGGCAAGATATTTTATTGATGTCTTCCTGTCTCAGACAATAGCTCGACTAAAAAGCTGCATCAGAGATGGAAGAGAGATAGTTGAAATACCAGATGAATCCTTTTGAAAGGAAGAGAGAATTGTATGGATATTATTGTAATGATCAAACAGGTTCCTGATACAACTGATATAGAGATTGATCCCAAAACAGGCAATCTTATTCGCTCATCAGTTGAAGGAATTATTAATCCATATGATCTAAATGCAATAGAGGCATCCTTGGAGATAAAGGAGAGGATAGGCGGAAGTGTTACTGTCATTTCAATGGGGCCTCCGCAGGCAATTGATGCGATAACAGAGGCAATAGGAATGGGAGTGGACAGAGGAATCCTCCTTACAGATAGGGCATTTGCAGGTGCAGATACGCTTGCCACATCCTTTACCCTTGGAAGAGCAGTTAAAAAGCTTGGGACATTTGATTTAATCCTTTGTGGATATCAGGCAATAGACGGTGATACAGCTCAGGTTGGCCCACAACTTGCTGAATTTCTTAACATTCCACAGATTACATCTGTTACAAAGATCGAGAAGGTGACAGAAAAATCCATTATAGCTATCCGCTCAGTTGAAGATGGATATGAAAGGGTCTTCTCTCAGCTCCCTTCTCTGCTTACAATAAAGAGAGAATTGAATAGCCCCCGCTTTGTAAGAATCGATAGACTTTTAAGTGCCTGTGAGGAAAAGGTCCCAATTGATATCTGGAATGCGGCAGATATTGGAGTAAAGGCATTCCAGGTGGGAATGAGAGGCTCCATGACAGAAGTAATAGATGTATTTACACCTAAGTTTAAAAGGAAAGGTAAGATATTAAAAGGCTCTTACAGGGATGTGGTGGATGAGTTACTTTCAGAATTAAAAGAAAATAATCTGATATGATTGAGAGCTTTGAATTTTTCAAAGCTCTCATAAAAAGGCTGTAATTATGGGTTAGTGGGAAAGGAAGGGGGCAAAGGCAGGGAATAGATAAATTTAAATTTTAAAATCAGATAGGGTATAAGATGATCTTTCGATCAGATCCTGAAAAGATGCTTAGAAGATCTATTCAAAGATTGGTAAAAGAAAAGATAATACCAGATGCAAGAAAATGGGATCAAGAACGTCAATTCCCATTAGAAAACATGAAGACATTCGCAGAGCTTGGAATAATGGGCCTTAGGATTCCTAAAAGATATGGAGGATCTGAAAGAGGCCTTTTTGAAGCCGTTATCATCCTGGAAGAGATAGGAAAGGCAGACGCAAGTTCTGCTGTTAATCTACATGTTCAACTAAATGCATCCCCTATCTATCTGATATTGTATGGAAATGAAGAGGTAAGGAAGAGGTTTCTTCCTGCTCTTGTAACAGGTGATATCTTATTCTCTATGGCACAGACAGAACCAGAGGTGGGTTCAAACCTAAATGATTTAAGGACTACTGCACGACCTGAAGGTTCACACTATATAGTAAATGGCACAAAGACAATGATCACCTTGGGTTCTGTTGCCGATGTCCATCTTGTGTATCTCAGATTTGAAGATGATAACTCCATTGGATGTCTTCTCCTTGAAAAGCATACAGATGGGTTTTCAGTTGGCAAAAAGGAAAATTTTATGGGATTAAGAGGCCTGGGAACATCTGAATTGATCTTCAAGAATTGCAGGGTCCCCAAAGAAAACGTATTGATAAAAGGTGCTGGATCTCTTAGAAAGATGCTTACATTATTCAATGGCACAAGGGTAGGTCTTGCCAGCATCTCCTTAGGAATTGCAAAGGGAGCATTTGAAGAAACCCTGAGATATTCAAAGATAAGGACGATATCAGGAAAACCTCTGATCTCGCTTCAGGGCCTCCAATGGAAGCTTGCGGATATGGCCATAAATTTAGAAGCCATGAGGCACCTGGTCTATATGGCAGCAAAAGATACCGGATTGAATGGTTTTCCAGATGAATTTACCTCCTCTGCTGCAAAGATA
>CAYTXJ010000004.1:0-35815 GCA_964440775.1 uncultured Desulfobacteraceae bacterium
CCAACGGTAACACACCTATATAGATCAAAAAAGATGGGTTGCTTAGACGGTTACAGACCGGATGAGGCTAATAAGGCTCAGGCTCTTGTAAGGGAAAAAGGCAAATATACCTTAATTGATAAGATTAAGGTAAGGTACTATCTCATGAAGATAAGTATTGGGCTGAATTTGTTAATTTTGGCCACAACTATGTCCATATTCCTGAACACTATATAAGGGAATACGACAGACTGCTTATGGGCGGAATATGGGCACAGGTGGATATAAGGCATGAATTTGACGAAGAGGCAAGAGGAACCAGAAGTCCATTTTGGATAGACACACTCCAACCTATTCAGCTTGGTAGATTTGACATTGAAGAATATAGGCTCTGTCGTAAGGAATTTACAACTAATGAATGGATTGATCTTTTAGTGCGAAGCATAGGAACTGGTAAATCCTATGCATATCAAGAGATTTCCCCATATGTGATACTTCTTACTGGGCCAACTACAGTTGCTAATCTGTTTTATAATATGGCATCCAGAAAGATGGGGCTTGTTGGCCTTTGGGATGCAGTAGCATTTGATGAAGTGGCTGATCTGCAGAAAATGCCAAGGGAGGTAATTACCACCTTAAAGACCTATTGTGAGTCCGGGACATTTGCAAGGGGAAGAGAAGCACTTTCAGGTATGGCCTCAATAGCCTTTTTTGGAAATACAAATCAGCCTGTAGAGGTTATGGTTAGAACCTCGCACCTATTTATGCCTTTGCCAGAAGTGGTAAGAGAGGATATGGCATTCTTGGACAGACTTCACTTTTATATACCAGGCTGGGAAATTCCAAAGATGCAAACCGAATTTTTCACAGGGCATTATGGGTTAATAGTGGATTATCTGGCTGAGGCATTGAGAGAGCTAAGAAAATATAACTTTGCAGAAATGCTGGATCATTATTTTTCCTTGGGGTCACACCTAAATGCAAGGGATGTAAAGGCAGTCAGAAAGACAGTGGCAGGGCTTATAAAGATCATCTTCCCACATGCTGAAGTAACAAAAGAAGAGATGGAACAGATCTTGGAGCTTGCACTTGAAGGAAGACGCAGGGTTAAAGAGCAGCTTAAAAAGATGGGCTCTTTTGAATACTATAAGACATCATTTTCTTATATTGATAATGAGACAAGGGAAGAGAGATTTGTTGGTGTTCATGAAGAGGGAGGAAGGAATCTCATCTCTTCTGATCCCCTTGCACCAGGTAGTGTTTATACAGCCTCTGTGGATAGCGAAGGTAAGGTGGGTCTTTATAGAATAGAGGTAGGGTGTTCTACTGGGACCGGAAAGCTAAAGATGCCGGGGGGATTGGATAAAAAGATGAAGGATTCAATTCAGAGGGCATTTACCTATATTCAGGGACATAAGGTTGAGATGGGTATTGCACAGGTCTTTAGCAATACTGATTTTTATGTGGAACCTGTAGATCTTTTGGGAAATAGGGTATCCTGTGAGGCAGGATCTGCGGTGATTGTAGCAATCTTTTCCGCACTTAAAAAACAGCCTGTATTGCCTGCTCTGTTGATATTTGGGGATATTACTATTAAAGGTAATATTAAAGGGCTAAGTTCTCTAAGTGAACCATTACAAGTAGGAATGGAAAACGGGGCAAGGCGGGCCATGATTCCTATTGAAAATAAGAGGCATTTCTTAGAAGTATCTGCGGACATAATGGAAAGAGTTGATCCCATATTTTACGGTGATCCTATGACAGCTGCGTTTAAGGCATTGGGAATTAATTAAAGAGAGGTTTTTAAAATGAAGATATTTCTGTGTGCAGATATTCATTTAGGGATGAAGTTTGCTGGATACCCTGATGAGGTCCGAAATCAGTTGATAGAAGCAAGGTTTGAGACGCTGAGTAGGTGTGTTGAGATTGCAAATGAAAAAGAATGTGAATTATTTATTATAGCAGGTGATCTCTTTGACAGGATCTCAGTTGCAAAGAGAGATATAGGACGTGCAGCAAGGATTCTAACTGAGTTTCAGGGAAGGGTTTTGGCGGTTTTACCTGGAAATCATGACTATTTTACCAAACGATCTGATGGTCTCTGGGCAAATTTTATGGGATTTGTGGAAAATTATCCAATAATTGTTCTTGCGGAAAAAAGCCCCTATCTACTATCTGAATTTGACCTAAATGCCTGTTTATATCCTGCTCCATGTGATTCCAAACATTCATCTGAAAATCATATTGGATGGATAAAGGAATGTAAAAAAGACAGAAAAGTTAAATTTCATATTGGCATAGCTCATGGATCCCTTGAAGGCGTCTCACCTGATTTTAGTGGTGATTATTACCCAATGAAAAAGGCCGAGCTTTTAGCATGTGGACTTGATCTGTGGCTTATGGGACATACCCATATACCATATCAGTCTAAATTGACCACAAAAAGCGAAATATTCTATCCAGGAACCCCTGAACCAGATGGTTTTGATTGCAGACATGAAGGCACAGCAATAGTAATCGATATAGATAATAAAACTAAGGTAGATTTTTTAAAGACTGGAAAGTTCCGATTTATATATAGAGAAGAGGATATAAGTGATCTATCTACCTTAAAACATATCAAAAATAGATACACAGATCCATCCTGCAAAAATATCCTTTTAAAACTGAAACTAAAGGGAGCTATACCTGAAGATGCATTTGAAGAATTGAACAGCATAAAGTATAAGATTGAAGAAGATGTCTGTTTTCTTAATTTTGATACCAGTGAAGTAACAATAAGAATTACACCAGATCTAATTGAAAAGGAATTTACAGAAGATTCATTTCCTTACAGATTACTTAAAAGGCTTGCTGATGATGGTGATCTTGAGGCATTGCAGATCGCATATGAATTGATTAAGGAGATAAGAAGATGATCCTAAAGGAGATTGAAATTACCTCTTTTGGCGGACTTTCTAATATAAGGATTGAATTTCAGGAAAGTCTAAATATTATTTTGGGCCCTAATGAATCTGGAAAATCAACTATATTTGAGGCAATTAAAAAGACCCTGTTTTCCGCTACTAATCTTACCTCTACTCAATTTAATAAAGATATGGCCCGCTTTTTACCAATTGGTGGCGGAGATACTATAGAAGTCTCCCTGACATTTAAAAATGATGGTGGCAAATATCTCCTTCATCGAAGATGGGGGAAAAGTGGGATCTCTGAATTGAGACTTCCAGATGGGTCATTAGTGGTAGATGAAGACAGAATTAAAGAGATAGTGAAGGAATGCATTGGAGTTCAAGAAGGAACATGCAAGACATTAATGATGACATACCAAGCGGGCTTATCTGAAACTATTGAGACCTTGAAAGATGATAAAGAAACCCTTGTATCCTTAGGGGATTTGCTTCGTAGAGCAATTATGGAAATGGACGGAGTCTCTGTAGATGCTTTAAAAGACAGAGTTGAAGAGCTTTACGAGGAATTTTTGGGAAGATGGGACCTTTTAAGAGGGTGCCCAGAGAAAAATAGAGGTATAGATAATAAATGGATAAGAGGAGTAGGAAAGGTCCTATATTCCTTTTATGAAAAAGAGAAAATTAAAAGAGAATTTGAATCAGCTACAAGGTATGAGAAAGAATTAGATAAGATAAACAAAGAGATATCTGATTATCTTTTAAAGATTAATAACTTAGATACCTATTTAAAAGAAAATAAGAGCTTAAAAGAAGATGCAGTAAAAAGAAGACAGATCAATGCTGAGCTAAAGGGAATTAACCTTGAATATGAAAATCTTTCAAAGATAAACAGGGATTGGCCTGTTGTAGATAGTAAAATAGCAGAGCTTAACCAAATGCTTCCTGAAATAAGAAATAGAATAGATCAATTGGAAGATGAGAAAAGGAAAATAGAGTCATTCAATAGATATAAAGAGCTGTTTGATAGGTTTAAAGAGGTGGAAAAGAGGAGCAAAGAGCTTATTGAAGCAGAAAAGAGGCTTGATCAAGTAAGAAAAATCACAAGGGAAGATTTAAAAAGGCTTAAAGATATATTTAATAAGATAAAAGAGAAAGAGGTAGCATTATCAGCGGGCAGATTATTTGCTAAATTCACCCCTAAAAATGATATGGAACTTATCATTCAAAGGGGTATAGAAGCTGAGAAACGGGAATATATACTAAAGGATACCTCTTTAGAGATAGAAGCAGAAGGAAAATTAAGAATTTCTCACTCTGAGTGGGAGTTGGAAATAAGCTCTGGCGCTAAATTCGAAAATATTTTATATGAGCATAGCAATCTCAAAAAAAGATATGAGCTCCTTTTAAAGGAGTTAGGAGTTAATGACCTAACAGAGGCTGAAGCACTTAATCAGGAATATGAACAGAAGAAAAAAGAGTTTGAAATGGCAGATTCCAGATATAAGGATGCGCTTGGTGATTATTCATATGAGGAAATAAAAAGAGAAATTGAGGAAACAAAAGTTTTAAGGCCAGAAAGAGATTTTGAATCCACTGTAAATGAAATTGCTGAGCTAAGGGCTAAAGAGGAGAATTTAAAGAGGAGACTTGAAGAATATATGCAAAAGAAAAGGGAATATTGTGAAAAATATAGAACACAAGAAAACCTGCTTAAGATACTTTTAAAAATATCTTCACAAAAAGAAGAGATGCAACGAGAACTAAGTAAATTAAGGCCTCTTCCATCTGAAATAAAGGATGAAAATAGCTTTATTGAAGATTATGAAATAAAAGAGAGAGAACTAATAGAATTAAGGGATGAATACAATAAACTGCTTCAAGAAAGGATCAGACTGGAAAGCACCGGACCTGACAGATCTTCTGAAGAGATCAAAAGGGAGCTTGTGGAGGCAGAAGAGAGATTTAATAGAGATCTAAAGAAAGGGAAGGCTATTGCTAAGATAAAAAATATCATAGAGAACTTGCTATCTGAAATGGACAGAGACACCTTTTATGGGCTTGAAAGAGATATAGCTTACTATATTGAAAATTTTACCCATGGTCGTTATCAGAGTGTGAGGATGGATGAGTCAATCCCCAAAGGACTCAAAAGGAGAGATGGTTTAGAAATCCCTATTGGCTATCTTTCAAGAGGAACACTGGATGTGCTTGGACTTGCCCTTAGACTTGCTATTACTAAAAGATTTCTGGGATCTCAAGAAAATTTCATAATTATGGACGATCCTTTAGTGGATTTAGATCCTGAAAGACAGAAAATGGCAGCTGAAATCCTGGAGGAATTTTCTAAGAATAAACAGATTATCATTCTTACTTGCCACCCCTCTCATGCTGAACTGTTTTCAGGACATAATATAAAATTATCTTAAATCAGAAATTTCCTTATATTCAAGATCTTAAATTAACTTAAGTTTGACAGTTTTTTCAGATACAGATATCACACGACCAAGTCTAAATCTTTTAAGCCTATCTACCATATCCCTAACAGTCTTTATATTCATTTATAGACAGGATACCTCTTACTTAAGTAGGATTAAAAATCCTTTTATTCTGGCTTGACATAAAATAGAAATATAATTATATTCCAAAAAAGGAATATAATTAAATGAGGGAATTTATAAAGGTAGAGGATCAAGATATATCAAGACTAAAAAAGAGGCTCTCTTATATCAGGAAAGGAGAGATCTGTAAAAAAAGGGGGGTATAGAGATGGTAATGCATTTACCTCAAATTATTGCACTTCTTGTAACTGGTATTGGTGTTGGATTTGCATCTGGCCTATTAGGAGTAGGTGGGTGTTTTATTATGGTGCCTGTTCAGTTTTGGGTCTTAAAATCCATTGGTGTAGATCCCACCATTGCTATCAGGATTGCATTTGGCACAAATCTGCTTGTGGTTTTGCCTACCGCATTCAGTGGAGCAATGACACATCACAAAAAAGGGGCTGTCTTGTGGAAGGCAGGAGTAATACTCGGTATTACTGGTGCAATTGGCGCATTCTTAGGAGCTTTCATTGCCTCCCATATCCCTGGGAGTTTTCTTAAGGCCGGTTTTGGCCTTGCAGTTATTCTTGGTGCTATTAGGATGCTTACAGCAAAGCCACCAAAGATCGAACAGGAACCATCCAAGAGTACAGCCTTATTGGTGCTCTGGGGCTTTCCGCTTGGTATCGTATCAGGTATTATTGGAATAGGTGGTGGGGTACTAATGGTGCCTATTATGGTCTTTTTCTTGCATTTTAAAATGCATCAGGCAGTAGGCACATCAACTGCCTTAATGATATTTACTGCCATTGGAGGTGCAATCTCTTATCTGATAAATGGGCTTGGAATACAGGGACTGCCTCCTTATTCAACAGGGTATCTTAATTGGCTACAATGGATATTACTTGCAGGCTGTAGCATTCCTATGGCAACAATAGGGGCACGTGTGGCACACAGGCTCCCCGGCCAGAAACTAAAATACATCTTTATTACTGTTATGTTTTATATGGGGATGAAGATGATCGGAGTATTTAGTTGGCTAAAACTCCCTATATAATCTCAGATTATGCACAAAATAAAAGATTTTTAAAGAAAAATGCCTCCAAATGTAGTAATAATAAGGTATATAAGAATTACACATTACTACAAAGCTACTTTGAGATACAATCCTAAGAAGGATGGGGTCTTGCTGTTGAAGAAAGTCTCAATATATGCTGGGAAATCCCCTGAAATCAGTATCAAGATAACCTCGTAGCTCGAACTCGAAAACATATCCTAAGACCTTTTATCCATTAACACATAATTTGGGTTCAAGATCTGGAATAATCACCTCCATCTCCCCATACAACCTCCAATGGGAGTCCATCTGATAGCCTATTACCTTAAGTTTCTTATCATCCATTCTCTCTACCTTTGAGCATTTGGTGCGAAAGAATTGGGTTACCTCTGCCATCTTTACCTCCCTGTTTTTTTCCTTATATCCCTTGTAAGAGCAATTTATCAAGCCTTTTGTCCTTGATAAAATCTTCCTTTAAGGTTATATGCAGTGTCAAGAATATGAGACTCATAGCTGATCTCCATATACATTCCCGTTTTAGCAGAGCTACCTCTTCGCAGCTAACTCCTGAAAATCTCTATATATGGGCTCAGAAAAAGGGGCTTAATCTCATAGGAACAGGTGATTTTACCCATCCTGGGTGGTTAAAGGAGCTAAAAGAAAAGCTATCAGAGGCAGAGGAAGGGTTATATACTCTAAAAAGAGAGTTAAGGGATAGGGTATCCAAGGATATTCCTGACTCCTGTAGAAGTGAGCTCAGATTTATCCTTTCAGGTGAGCTTAGTTGCATATATAAGAAGGGTGGAAGACTTAGAAAGCTCCACCATCTGATACTTATGCCCGATTTCAGATCGGTTGAAAGATTGAACAGAAGACTTTCAAAGATAGGTAATATAGCGGCAGATGGAAGGCCTATCTTGGGAATTGACTCCAAGGATCTGCTTGAGATTGTGCTTGAAATTGATCAAAGATCGCTGTTTATCCCGGCACACATATGGACCCCTTGGTTTTCACTCTTTGGCTCACGCTCTGGCTTTGATGAGATAGAGGAGTGCTTTGGAGAGCTTTCATCTGAAATATCTGCCTTAGAGACAGGGCTTTCATCCGATCCCATAATGAATAGATATCTCTCTTGCTTAGACGACTACATATTGGTTTCCAACTCCGATGCCCACTCCCTAGCAAAGCTTGGAAGGGAAGCAAATCTGATGGACTCAGAGTTAAATTACCCCTCTATCTTTAAATGTATAAAGACGGGTGAAGGATTCTTAGGCACAATAGAGTTCTTTCCAGAAGAGGGGAAATATCACTTAGACGGGCACAGAAGGTGCGGTATATGTCTTCACCCAGAAGAGACCCGAAGATATGGAGGGATATGCCCTGTATGTAATAGGCCCGTAACAGTTGGGGTATTACATAGGGTATTTGAACTTGCAGATAGAAAGAGCCCTCAGCTTCAAAGGCCCTTTTACTCCCTTATCCCCTTAGATGAGATCTTGGCTGAGCTCATGGGAAGTTCTCCCTCTACCAAGAAGGTAAGAGAGCAATATGAGATGCTTTTAAAAGAGATGGGGCCTGAGCTTCATATACTCATGGATATCCCCTTAGATGAGATAAAGGATGATCCTCCGCTTTTAAAAGAGGCAATTAGGAGGATGAGGGAGGGAAAGGTTATAAGGGAGGCAGGATATGATGGAAGGTATGGAAGGATAAGACTCTTTAAAGAAGGAGAGCTCTTAGAACTCTCCTCCCAGATGAGGCTCTTTTCCATACCTGAGGAAAATAAAGAGGAAGGAGAAACGGAGGATAAGAGAGGTCATAGAAAAGAGAAAAAAGAAGAGGTTATGTCTTCTACCCTCAGAGAGAAGGATCATGGTATATTAAAGGAGCTAAATGAGGAGCAGAGAGAGGCTGTTCTCCTTAGGGGGGCAAATCTCCTGATAGTTGCAGGGCCTGGGACAGGTAAGACCTTTACCTTAGCTCATAGGATCTCCTCTTTTCTTATATCCCAGGAGGCAAGCCCGTCTCAGATCCTGGCACTTACCTTTACAAGAAAGGCTGCGGAGGAGATGAGGCAGAGAATAACAGAAATAGTTAAGATAAGAGACATAAGAGGGCTGTATGTGAATACATTTCATGGATTCTGCGCAGATATCTTGAAAGAAAATTCCCAGATCCTTTCCCTTCCAGATCCATTTATCATATGTAATGAAAGGCTCTCTGAAGAGATCTTAAAGGATATAGTAAGAGAAAGATGTAAGGAGGCAAAGAAAAGGCAGAGGCTCTTGAAAGAATTTATTCCATCCAGGATCAGGCTATCAAAAGGCAAGGTGGATATAGGTAAAGATGTAAAGGATCTTATTGACTTATATACAGAAAGGCTTAGAGAAAATTCCATGCTTGATTTTGTGGATCTTGAGATAGAGACCGTAAGGCTTTTAAAGAAAAGGGAAATCTCTAAAAGATATGCAGAGAGATTCCCCTATATCTTTGTGGATGAATATCAGGATACCAATCCCCTTCAGGTACTCATATTGAAGGGACTATTTAAGCGTTCAAGATCACATATTACTGCAATCGGAGATCCTGATCAGGCCATATATGGCTTTAGAGGAGCAGATAGGGAAAACTTCTTTAGATTTTCTAAAGACTTCCCCCCCGCATCTTCCATCTCTCTAAGTGTGAATTATAGATCCACATCCAATATACTCCGCTGTGGTGCAAGATTAATGAGACACAAAACCCCCCTTAGGGCATATGATAGAAGAGAGGTGCCTATTAAGGTGGTAAGATGCAAAGATCATTGGAAAGAGGCAGAATTTATAGCCAAAGAGATAGAAGATGCCATAGGAGGTACCAGTTTCCTGTGGATGGATACATCACATAAAAGAGGTGAGCTACAGGATACCATATCTTTTTCAGATATTGCCATACTGTTTAGGACAAATCAGCAGGCCGATATATTTGAAGATGCATTTAAAAGATTTGGAATACCCTATATAAGATCGGGAAAGCAACCGCTGATTCAGAGACACCCCATTGACAGGATCTGGAAAGGGATGATGCTCCTTGCCTACCCTGAAATACCCTTGCTTAGAGATAGGTTTTTGAAAGATATTGGTAAAAGGCAATACGAAAAGATAAGGGCTATCCCCTCTGAGCAGCCCCTTTCTGAGATCTTAGATGAGATTGCAAAGATTTTGGAGATTGAATTTCACTCAGATGAAGAGCTCCATCTATTTGAGCGATTTAAGGGAATGGCAGAGGATTTTTCTGGAAATCTCACTTCCTTTTTAAATCTTATCTCTTTGGAAAGGGGGATGGATCAGCACCAACTCATTGGAGATAGGGTATCCATTATGACTATCCATGCTGCAAAGGGGCTTGAATGGCAGTCAGTATTTATATGTGGCTTTGAAGATGGCCTTATACCGCTTAGTATATACCAAAATGCGGATATGGATGAAGAAAAAAGGATATTTTATGTGGGAATGACAAGGGCAAGGCTCTTTCTCACCCTGATATATACAGAGAGGCGGATGATTAATGGCAGATGGGTATCCCTTCCACCCTCTCCATATCTCACTGCCTTTAAAGAGCTTTCAGTCCATACGGAAGCACCTAAGAGGATAAAAAGGGATCAATCTCAACTTTCACTCTTTTAGATATCTTTTAATTTTATATTAAACGGGGAGCTTTCAATATAAGCTTCAAGCACATCTAGATGTCTCTTAAGCCTCTTTATTGCCTCATTGTCTATAACCTTTGCTTTCATATCCATACCCTTTTTATCCAAACGCTCCATAGCACTCTTTATGGTTATGTTATCAGGATCCTTTGCAATCTGAAAAACCTTTCTATCTCCCTCTAATCTGTTTATAAGACCAGCTCCCTGAAGTTCATCCAGCATTGCATCCACAAGAGAGGCAGGGATATGTAGCTGTTCAGAGATATCAGATAGTGTGGGAGGGGGTTCTTCATTCTTAAATTTCTGAATTATCAGGTGAAGGATTGCAAGCTCTAAAAGCCTCTTTTTTGAATGATTGAGATTTTTAAGCACTTCTTCCGATCTATAGGATTCATGGTTCTGATATGCATAGGAGATCTCGGCTCCAAACAGAAAGATAAGCCAGCTGATATTCAGCCATATAAAAAACATGGGAAGTGCGGCAAAAGAGCCATATACCGTATTATATTTAAGCATATGGATCTGCAACTTTATATATCCCCATTGAAATATCTGATAGATGGATCCCCCTGTGATTCCACCAATAAGTGAAGAGGTAAAAGCTACTCTTGTATTAGGTATTACAGAGTAAAGAAAGGTAAATGATATCCATATCACACAAATTGGAATAAAACGGAATCCAATATAGATAGCAGGACTTATGGCATTTAGGATGGATATCTTAGAGAGCAGGACTTTTACCTCGGTAGCAATGCCTACGATAAACGCACTTGAAAGTATCCATACCAAGGTTCCAATAAACATGATTGCTATATAGTCATTTAACTTCTTCCAGAGGCCCCTTGAATTATCCACATACCAGATATCATTCATTGCATTTTCCATATGGGATAGTATCTTAAGGGATGTGTATATTAGAAAAAAAAGCCCTATGCCAGCCACCACCCCCCCTTTGACATTTTCAAGCATCCTGGTAGATATCTCTATCAGTCTTGTGGCCACCTCTTCCTGGCCTTTAAATCTGTCTAGAATAATGGTGCGAAGGGCATTTTCAAAACCAAACCCCTTAGATATTCCAAATACCATGGCAAGGAAAGGAGCGATGGAAAGGAGGGAATAGAATGTCAATGCAGATGCTCTCAGAAATACCTTATCCTTTGAAATGGCACTTATGCTTACAAATGCCACCTTTAAAATTTTATAGACAAGTCCCTCAAGCGGTGAGGAAGGGGTAGACTCCCATATATCCTCATTTAAGAATGTCTTTATCCTGATATAAACCTTTTTTAAAAAGTTCATCATGCAAAATTTTTGAAAATTATATAAGACTTAATTTAATATAATCAATATATCTTTTTAAAACAATTTTTGCTTTACTTAAGGCCCTTAAAAGAATTAAAATTTTAAAAAATGAAGTCGAACCTATATATCAGACCATTTCTGAATGTGTGTCTTCAGAGTTCACAACTCCGTGAGGAGCTCTTTTTAATATCAAAGGATCTTTTAATTATTACCGATATGGCAGGAAATATAAGCGCAATAAATCATATGGCAAAGGATATGTTAGGCTATTTTCCAGAGGAGCTCCACGGTAAGTCCTTAGCCTGTCTCTTTGATAGTGATGACAGAGAGGTATTATATAGGAATCTTCTCTTCCTTGCAAAAAAGGGGGAGGGATTTGATGATGAGATTATGTTATTGAAGAAGAATATGACCCCCTTCTTTGTTAATCTTACCATGAAGCCCATAAGGAATGAATATAATGGAAAGGGATGCATTCTCTTTTCCATTAAAGATATTGACAGATGGAAAAGGCTTGAAAATGAGCTTAAAAGATTCCACTATAAAGAGCTTGTAAAGATTGCAAATGGAATTGCCCATGAGATAAGAAATCCGCTTACTGCCTTAGGGGGCTTTATGCAGAGGCTGTATAAGAGCTGTGAAAAATACTATTACAATAAAAAGGAGTATGGATATATCCTCTATAACCTTCGTAGGATTGAAAACATAATTAAAAAGGTGGATTTCTTTGTAAGGCCGGAGCCTCCGTGTCTTGAAGAGTGTAATCTCTTAGAGCTCCTAAACGATGCACTGATGTCATACATGGATGAGATAAAGAGAAGGGGAATTGATATTAAGATAGAAACTGTTGACCTCATCCTCAGGGTGGATCCAGAGCTCATAAAGAGGGTATTTTCCATCTTAATAGAGAATGCCCTTGATGCCATGGAAGGGGAAGGATGTATTGAGGTAAAATTTAAGCAGGAAAGTGACTCAGCCCTCATTGTATTTAAAGATACAGGAAAGGGTATTCAGGAAGATGATCTACCATTCATATTTCATCCATTTTTCTCAACCAAACCAAAAGGGGCAGGAATTGATCTTGCCATACTTAAAAAGATAATTCATGATCACGGAGGAAGGGTGAAGGTAGAATCCACCTTGGGTGTGGGAACATCCTTTAAGATATTTCTTCCTTTTGAAAGAAGAAGGCCTATAAGGGTTGAAAGATGGGAGGATTAGATATGGAACTAAGACAATTGCCTATTCCCTCTTTTTTTGAACCCAAAAAGGTAAAAGACATATGGAGGGTTCCCTATCAAGAAAGGGCAAAAGAGGCAGAAGAGTGGAAAGAGAGACATTCAATCCCTCCTGCCTATAAGGACGATTTTCGTATATGCCTATTTTTAATTGATCTTCAAAACACATTCTGTATTCCAGACTTTGAGCTATTTGTGGCAGGTAGATCCGGAAGGGGAGCTGTTGATGATTGTATAAATATATGTGAATTTATATATACCAATCTTTCCCATATTACAGAGATTGTAATTACAATGGATACCCATCAGACAGTTCAGATATTCCATTCCATATTTTTTAAAGACCCTGAAGGAAGACATCCTGAGCCCTATACCATAATTACAAGGGATGATGTGATAGGTGGAAGATGGAAGATAGCAGAGGAGTGCATATATGCCCTTGGAATAGAGAAGGACTATGGAGATAGATTCCTTTTACATTACATCGAAAGACTAAAAGAGATGGGGAAATACCAGCTTACCATATGGCCCTATCACGGAATGCTTGGAGGTATCGGTCATGCCTTAGTTCCTTCGCTTGAAGAGGCCATATTCTTCCACTCCCTCTGTAGATATTCCCAGCCCCTATTTAGAATGAAGGGAAATTTTCCTCTTACCGAATTCTATTCTGCACTTAGGGCAGAGGTAACAGATGACCATGAAGGCAAAAACATAGCCGAGGAAGATCAATCCCTTTTTGAACATCTCCTTTCATTTGATGCGATTATAATTGCAGGTGAGGCAAAGAGCCATTGTGTTGCTTGGACCGTAGAGGATCTCTTGGAAAAGTTAAGAGATAGAGACCCCTCTCTTACCCGGAAGATCTATCTCCTTGAAGATTGTGCAAGCCCTGTTGTAATCCCTGAAGTAGTTGATTATACTGATCAGGCAGATAGTGCATTTAAGAGATTTGAATCTATGGGTGCACATATTGTCAAGGCCAAAGACCCTCTAAATAAATGGCTGATCACACAATCCTCCCCTTAACCAGATAGTTTGGCTAAAATCTTTATTTTTGCGTTAGCACAAGTTTGGTAAAATTTTTTGTAACATATTGAAATCATTAGAAGTAGATTTCATTTTCGACGCTTTAATTTTTAGGGGTCTGATCTCCGACCCGGAGGGTCATCCGACCCGACTCCGTGTTAAAATAAAGATGAGATTGACTCTTTGTGCCGTTTCTTGCATGATAAAAAAGGGCCTTGTAATGACTGAGTAAGAGTCATTGTGGGGAGTGTAAGGGATAAAGCAATCTACCCTTTAGTGTTATCATCTGCTAAGAATTTTGAGGATATCTTCTACCAGCCCTTCAGTAGCGGATAGATAATGGATTCCCTTTATTCCTTCCCATGTATTCAGTCCCAAAACAGGCTTTCCAGTTTTTAGTGCAAATCCAATCTCAGAAAGTGTCCCATATCCACCTGAAATGGCAATCAATATGTCCGACGCCCTGACCACCAGTATATTTCTTCCCTCCCCAAGCCCCGTGGGTATGGCCACCTTTATATAGGGATTTGCATCAGATCTGCTCCTGCCTGGAAGTAATCCAATGGTGATTCCACCTGCTTCCACACACCCTTTGGAAGCTGCCTCCATCACTCCACCAAGCCCCCCACATACCAGAAACCATCCTGCCTCTCCTATCTTATAACCAAGTTCCTCTGCTAATTTGAAGGTCTTAGGATCACAGCTTCCAGCTCCAATTATCCCCACATATATCATGCACTCCCCCTTTTGAGTATCTCTATCTAAAAGAAGTTAAGCTTATCTTAAACATATCTTTAACTTATAGATCAAGATCTTTCCTTTTTCTAAAAATATGTTGTAATAGCAGAATATAACTGGTATTAAATTCAACCTAATAGCCTTAAATGGAGTCTGGAATCATGAAGAGGACAAGATCAATATATCTTATAATTATTATAGTCTTACTCCTTCTCATACCCATAATCTGGATTGGCACCACTATCTTTGAAGGAGAGAGGCCCCAAATAAAGGTATATCCTACCCCTGAATATCTTAACCAGACCCAGCAAATAGATATTGAAATAAGGGACAAGAAACGGGGAATTAGAAGGTTAAGAGTATTTTTGAAGAAAGATACAAGGGAAATTGAAATCCTCAATAAGATTTATGCATTTAGGGGATTTTTAAATAGAGATGGGATTCATGAGACAAAAGAGAAGGTTATCTTAGATCCCCACCAATTATCTGTGCCCCAGGGAAGACTTGATCTCTATATTAACGTCTGGGACTACTCAAGGAGAAGAGGAGGAGATGGGAATCTAAAGGTATTCCATCATAGGATGATATTGGACACCATTCCTCCCCATATAAGACCTATCACCAGGCTTCACAATATCCGAGAGGGCGGATCATGTCTTATAATCTATGAAGGATCCAAAGATATTGAAAAGAGTGGAGTATATGTAAATGATCTATTCTTTCCTGGATATTATTTAGATCCTGAAGATGGGATCTTTATGTGTATCTTTGCACTTCCCCGATATCTACTTCCAAAAGGAAGACCCAAGATATATCTATATGCGAAGGACAAGGCAGGCAATGAGACTAAACGCGGTTTTTATTATCATATTCTGAGGGGAAAATTTTGCACAAAAAAGATCAATATAACTGATGAATTTCTGGATAAGGTGCTACCATACTTTTCCTTTGTATCCTTTAAAGAGCAGGATACCCCAATTGAAAGATTCCTAAAAATAAATAGAGAGGTGCGAAAAGAAAATCACGAAACCATATATTCCATATGCAAGAAGACTACAGAGGCAATATTATGGGAAGGCCCATGGTTAAGACAGCCCAACTCTGCAACTATGGCAAGATTTGGAGACCATAGGCTCTATTTTTATAAAGGAAAAAAGATAGATGAACAGCTCCATCTGGGGGTAGATCTCGCCTCCATTGCCAACTCTCCTGTGCTTGCGGCAAATACAGGCAAGGTCATATATGGTGGAAGGCTTGGTATATATGGTGAGACAGTGATAATTGACCATGGAATGGGAATATTTTCATTTTATGGGCATCTCAATAGCATCTCAGTAAAAAAAGATGATATGGTAAAGAAGGGAGATATTATAGGGCAGAGTGATTCTACAGGGCTTGCAGGAGGAGACCATCTGCATTTTTCAATGCTTGTCAGTGGCATTTTTGTAAATCCTATTGAGTGGTGGGATCCTCATTGGATAAAAGATAATATAGTGCGGAAGATGGCACTTTTAAAAGAGGAAAAATGATTGGAATATCTACCTGCTGGTGGAATGGAAAATTACATAAAGGAGAGGATCTATTTAAAGAACTTTTGGCTATTCCAGTAGATGGCATTGAGCTTGAATACAGAATCCCTGAACCTTTCTTTAATGAGATAAAGGATAGACTTAAAAAGGAAACCACTATTATCAGTATCCATAATTTCTTTCCATTTCCTGAGGAATTTATGGGGAAAAAGAGGCCAAGCGGTGATCTGATACCCCTTTCCTGCCCAGACAGTTACGAAAGGGAAATAGCCGTTAAACTCACAAAGAGGACAATAGAAATCGCGTCGGATCTGGAAGCAAGGTTTGTAATTCTTCACTTAGGATATGTAGAGATGGATATTGAAAAGAAGGATTTTTACAAAAGCCTTATGGAAAGGGATGATACAGAAAGTTATATCAAAAGATTATTAAAGGAAAAGGAAGAAAAGAGGCAGAGATATATGGACTCTGTGCTTTTAAGCATAGATGCATTAAATAGGGAAGCAATAAAAAGAGAGGTATTCTTAGGCATTGAAAATCGTTATTATCTACATGAGATTCCTGACTTTGAAGAGCTTGGAATAATACTTAAGGAGTTTGAAGGGGGAAATGTGGGATACTGGCATGATGTGGGACACGCCATTGTGCAGGAAAATGCCAAGATAATTCCCCAGGATATACTCCTTAAGAGCTATGCCGATAATATATTGGGGAGTCATATTCATGATGTAAGAGGTTTCAACGATCATCTTCCTCCTGGAAGGGGCAAAGTGGATTTTGGTAGAATTGCCAGGCTCTTAAAGGAGGGTATACCTAAGGTGCTTGAAGTGGAAAGTCATTTTTCCATAGATGATATAATATCTTCCTTAGATGTCTTAAAGGAGTCAGGAATAAGATAGTTTCTTCCTTTTCCCTATCACATTATAGACCTTAACAGGATATTGAAGACCTTTAACAGAGATATCACCCATCTCTTCTGATTCTACCATATCCCTTACCCTTGTCATTGTTCTTTGGCTTATTAGTATCTGGCCCGGACCTGCTATGTTTACCAGTCTGGCTGCCACATTTACCTGATTCCCCAGAACTGTATAGTCTCTAAGGGTCTCTGATCCAATATTTCCAACTGTCATATAACCTGTATTAATTCCTATTCCAATGGAAAGTTCATGTCCAAACTGGATCCAGTCTTTCTTTAACACCCCTACTCTTTCTCTCATCTCCAAGGCCATTAATACAGCCCTTTCTGCATGATCTTCTATGGGCACTGGATCCCCAAAAAAGATCATCATCCCATCTCCGATTATCTTATTCAGGGTGCCGTCATATCTGTGAATAATCTCTATCATCTCCTTCATATATTGATCCATTAAATGAAATAGCTCTTCAGGCTCAATACTCTCTGAGATTGATGAAAAATTCCTGATATCTGTAAATACAACTGTAATCAGCCTTCTTTTAGGCTTAGCACCTAAGACCTCTCCTTTGCGAAGAATTTCATCTGCTATCTTGGGAGAGAGGTATCTTCTCAACTCTTCAAACCGTTTAATTCTGTTGAGCTGTCTATTTATCTCATCTTGAAGCCTGCTATTTAACCTTGTAAGTTGTGCTGTCCTCTCCTGAACAATTCTTTCAAGGTCTTTATTATACCTTTCCAACTTATCTTTTGCGATGATGAGTTCATTATTTATCCTCTGAAGCTCATAATATGCCTCATTGCGAGCTTCAATGCTTTCTCTAAGCTTATCAATTGTATCTATCAATGCCTTAGCAGGGATTTCGGATTCCTTTTTAAATCTGAATATCTGCCTTACCCTATCAAGCCATGAGAGTTTTGAATAATATATTTCCAAGATAAAATACGGCGCATCATATATCTCACCCTCCTTCACTATTATGGTATGCTCATCTGCCCTTATCGTCCTGTTAATTCTGAATGCCAAAGATGGATCTTTTCTCCCCACCTCTTCTTTTATTATGGCAAACTTTCCTTTAAAGATCTCCCCATTTCCGACTCTTTCTGGAATAAGCCTCACCCTTTGACCCACTATCTTTCTCTTTCCATCTTCTGGATCAATCAGGGTAAGAAAATTTCCTTCCATCTTGGGTTTAAGCCCATATATAGAAAATTCCGGCTCCTTTTCAAAAAGAACCAATGGGTCAAAGGCACGCACAGGCACCTTGATTTCCGCAGGCAGTAGCCCCCAGATAGTGGGGATTGAAGATATAATTCCACATGTAAATCTCTCACCTATATAGTCATAATTAGGATCAATGTCTGGGTGATATTTAATCTTTAGAATAGTCATTATCTTCTGTGTTTCAGAATCAATAGTTGGAGGAAGGATCAGTTCAATATCTTTTGTATCCACAAAATTTTTATTGAAAAATGGGATCCTCTTAAATGCATCATTAGGGCCAGTAAATATCCTTTCAAAATACTCAAATCTTCCCCAGGAGTTAAGATACGCAGAGGATGCTCCACAATTAAAATAGAAATATCTCTCCCCCACCAATTCTTTTCCTCTTCTGAGGATCGTTATAAAGTTATCAAAGGTTGTCCATTCATCTTCATTTAAAAAGAAATCTTCAGCACCCCTGAATCTATCTTCAGGATAAGGGAGATCCTTAAATAATTCCAGATAATTACCTGTCTTATTCTTTACATAATCTGATATGATCTTAATTATCCTGTTATTGATACAATCAATCCTGCTCATATTTTCAGATTGAACAAGTGGATTAGATAAGATTATAAAATCTAATTTAACTTGACAAATATAATTTCTGGATAATAAAATCTTTATGTATCGGGACGTGGCGCAGTCTGGTAGCGCACCTGAATGGGGTTCAGGGGGTCGCAGGTTCAAATCCTGTCGTCCCGATATCTTTTTTAAATTTTAGTAAGTTACAAAACAGTAGCTCTGCTATTCAAAAGGATAGCATTTTAAAAAACAGACACCTTTGAAGATACTCTGAGACCTTTGCATAACCCCTTTTTACACTGGGGATTACACCCCCTTCCGGGTCGGGGACCAGGTCTCCAAAAATTAACTTAAAATAACCCATAATTACAGCTTTTTATGAGAGCTTTTTCAAAGCTCTCACTTTGGAATCCTTTAGTTTATAAACCTACAATTACAACACTAACTATATTCATCTGGGGAAATCCTCCGATATTTACCGTAAGCCCAATTTTGGGATCTTTCACCTGTCTATCCCCTGCCTTTCCTTGAAGCTGCTTGTACATTTCATACACCATTCTCAAACCTGAGGCAGCAATGGGATGACCGAAGCATTTCAACCCGCCGTCAGGCTGGGAGACAATTTTCCCTTCCATAGTAAAAAAGCCATCCTCAACATCGTCTTTAGCCTTTCCTCTGGGTGATATCTGCAAATCCTCGTAGGTTACAAGCTCCGTGATGGAAAAGCAGTCATGAAGTTCCATCATACTTAACTCTTCTCTGGGATTTTTTATCCCGGCCTCCTCATAGGCCCTGGCTGCTGTAAGTGTTGTTGTCTTAATATAGGTGCCATCCCAGTCAGTATATCCCAGTTCTTCACCTGAACTAATCCCGATCTGAAGGGCCTTAATGAAGACCGGATCAGGCCTAAAATCTTTTGCCATATCAGCACGGCAGACAATCGCTGCGGCCGCCCCGTCACTAACGCCACAACAGTCAAAAAGACCGAGTGGCGAAGCAATAATAGGGGCATTTAATACATCATCCTCTGTTATCTCTCGACGTAAGTGGGCCCTTGGATTCTTGGCGCCGTTTCTGTGGCTGTTTACCGATATCTTGGCAAGAACTCTTTTCCCCTCTTCAATGCTGAGACCGTATTTCGCAAAATACCTGTTAGCCAACATAGCAAATGCTCCCGGTGCACTTATTCCAGGCATTATAATCCTGTTTTTAGTTCCCAGAGTAGTGCTCATCTCAGGGAGACCACCATATCCAGTATCTTTAAGCTTTTCAGCCCCGAGGGCCAAAGCGATATCACATGCCCCAGAAGCAACCGCATAGACAGCGGCCCGCAAGGCCTCTGAACCGCTAGCGCAAAAATTTTCTACCCTTGTTACTGGCACGAATGGAAGACTTAAGGTCCGGCTTAAAGGCAGTGCTGACTTTCCCACATTAAATTCATCATAACAAGAGGCGTACCATGCGGCCTGAATATCCCTCTCTTCTATTCCTGCATCTTCAATAGCCTCTTTATATGCCTCAACTATCAAATCTTCGGCATCTTTATCCCAATGTTCGCCAAATTTAGTGCAGCCCATCCCGATTATCGCAACTTTATCTTTTATTCCTTTTTTCATTCTTGACGCCCTCCTTTCTTTGTACTGATTTTCCCTGTATAATAGAGCTGTAGATTGCCCCTCCGCTTACATCCTTATAGGAACAGCCTTCCAGAAATAACCGATAACCCCGCCCCTTTCATCCGTATATCTTCTCCTAAAGCTCATCTCCACTGGCATACCTATTTCCATTGATTCAAGGTCACAGTCTGTCACATCGAACCAGTATCTACCGCCACCATCGAAATCTACAACAGCATATATGCCAGGGGGATTAGGCGTGAACGCCAGCAGGTCACCTGTAAAGCTAAATACCTTTCCTTTCTTGTCAGAAAATCTATAGGGCTCCATTTCATCAATGGCACCACAATTAGGATTAACGCAGACCCTCCGGGCTGGATATTGTGGTGTTCCACATCTTTTACATCTCGTCCCGCATAGACCCAATATCTCCCTTCGGTTTCTCCAAACTAATGACAAAGAAGTATATGGGATGGATTCTCCTCGAATTCCGCTCTCCGGGGTTATAAAATCTCTGAAGGCAAGATACTTTTCATATTGTAGTTCTTTCCTGGAATCAAGATACTGCTTAAGGCTTTTGTGCCGGTTTTTAAATTTTACTATCTCTTCTGTAACTTGGAATATCAGGGCATCACTCCCACTGCCATAACCTGCAATAAGAATTCGGTCTCCCGGATTAGCCTCTTCAAGTGCCGAGATCAACAACATTAGAGGATAGGAACAACCTGTATTCCCCAGAGATTCCATCAAGTGATCTTGAAGTTGATCGGGATTAAACCCCAACTTCTTACTTATCACGGCATGGTCTCTTGGATAAACACCAGGGAATACCAACTTGGTAATATCCTTCGGCTGAAGATTATACTTATTAAGTAATCCCCGAATAACTTCTGGAATAAATTGCTTATAGCCTTGCTCTCTCCCCAGTCTGTCTTCCCAAGAGCGAACCGCCTTATCATATTCCATCCTCCAATGGTCAGGCAAATCGTAAGCAATAGAGTAGGAACCTTCATAACTGGCAATAACGCCACTGTTTCCTAATAATAGAGATGCAGCGCCATCGCTGAAAGAAATTTCTTGTGAACTCCCTGGCTTTCCTAACCGAACATCAGATGCGCAAACAAGAATCCTGTCCATTGAGCCAGCTTCAATCGATTCAATGGCGGCAATCAAGGCCGATGTTCCACTGCTGAGAGAATCTGTAAAATCAGCGGTCCTAATCTGATTAGTCAGGTCCATGGCGGTAGCTGCGACATCTGCGCATCTTCTCTCCTTGAATGGCGAGGTAGTAGTCGCAAAATAAAGGCCACCGACCTTTTCTCTTTCATATCCCTTTAAACAGTCCATCCCTGCTGCCACTGCCATGGTGACGCAGTCTTCATCGAAATTGGCTACCGTCTTTGATCCGCGCATAAAAGCAGCACGTTTTAGCCAACCCATATGCTGAAATATAGTCTTCCGCTCAATCTTGTTTACCGGTAAATACACACCGTAAGAAACGATTCCTTTCATCAAATAATCCTCCTCTGAAAGATTTGAATTTTTAAAATTTTTTGTAATTTTCTCCTCTCCAGTAAGAAATCGGTATTTTTCGCCTATTTAGATCCCCCCGTAGAATAATTTAAAATACTTCTACCTCTTTATTAACCGCATAGGCTCCATCAGACAGAGAGCTTTGCATAATCCCCTTTTTACACTGGGGGTTACACCCCTAAATAACCTATAATTACAGCCTTTTCTGAGAGCTTTGAAAAATTCAAAGCTCTCTCATCAGACATTTAATACCAGCCTTTTCAATAAGATCTGTCAAGTACAAGATACCCACTAGAGACATAACCAAAAAATTTTATACATCTTTAGAAAACTTTTCAAGATTTTGCAAAGATTTCAATAATATCAAATAATTAAAGAGGCTATGCCATGATATTTTTGAAAACTTTGAAATCTTGAACTCCTATAATGTTGAAATAAATAACTCCATTAAATCAATTACCTTTATTTCGTCTTCAAATCCTCCTGTTTTTATGGCATCTTCCAAGTGAATTAGACAGAAAGGACAGGCCGTAACAATCACATTGGCCCCAACCTCTCGGGCCATTTCAATCCTCTTTTCAGCCATACGCATCTCTTCCTGTTCGATCTCATACCAGAGAGCAATATCCCCCCCACCACAACAAAAGCTCCTGTCTCTCGATCTTTTCATCTCCACCAGATTAAGCCCTGGAATCGAATGTAGCAATGCCCTCGGTTCATCATAAATTCCGTTATGACGCCCCAGATAGCAGGGATCATGATAGGTATACACATCGCTTCTTTCAACTCCTCTTGTAGGTCTTAACCTGCCATTCTGAACCAGTTCCAGAAAAAACTGGGAATAATGGTAGATATCAAATGATGCTGGATAATCCTTCTTCAACGTGTTAAAGGCATGGGGGTCCGTAGTAATTATCTTTTTAAACCGGATACTATTAAAAGACTTCATGTTCTCTTCAACCAAAAGTTGAAAAAGCCCCTCCTCTCCCATCCTTCGCACCTGATGGCCGGAATCCCTTTCAAGGGGACCCAGTATGCCAAAATTAATTCTGGCCAAATGAAGTCCCCTCACTATTGAAGAGGCAATTGCCCGCGCTGCCGGATCATATGAGCCGTAACTGTCAACAAAGTAGAGGACATCTACTTCATCCCCCTCTTTTAAGAGCCTTACAGGGATATCCTCTATCTCTTTGACCCATTCAGCTCGCTTGACGAGTGGTTTACCAAAAGGATTACCGGTCTTCTCAAAGTTCATCAGGATCTGGTTAAATGCATTAGGATTCTTTGATGTCTCAATAAGATGACGCCTCATATCTATGATTTTATCAATATACTCTATGAAGACAGGGCACTCCTCCTCGCATGCTCCGCAGGTGGTACATGACCAGATTTCGTCGTAGGATATAACCTCCCCTATCATCACAGGAGAATCGCTTTTTGAAGCTTCTTTATTCCATTTAAAAATGGGAACCTTTTGATAACCATAATCCCTGAGCTTGAGCGTCAACATCTTGGGGGAAAGGGGCCTGCCCACCGCATTTGCAGGGCAGTTGTCAGAGCAGCGGCCGCACTCTGTGCATGTGTAAAAATCAAGAATATGCTTCCATGTGAAATCTTCAAACTTTTCAACCCCCAGGCTTTCCAGTTCCTCGATGTCTTCAACCCCCCATTTTGCAGGTTTTAGTGATCCTTTTGAGAGCTTTCTTAAAAATACGTTAGGAAGGGCTGTTATAATATGGAAGTGCTTACCAAGGGGGAGAAAATCCAAGAAAAAGAAAAAGGTAAGAATGTGCAGCCAGTAGCTCCAAATATGTATGCACTTGATAAACGGGGTGGTAGAACCGGACAAGACCGCTGCTATTAGACTGGATGCGGGAAGCCATGTCTCCCTGGAAGGATCTAAAACAAGAGCGCTTCCTTCGTAAAACATATCGGTAATCATCAAAAATGAGATCAAACATAGGACAAAATATGCCTCAAATGTATGACTGCCCTCATATCTTTTATGTTTTATTAAAGCCCGCCTGAGCATAGCCCATATACAGGCTACCAGCACAACCAATTCAAAGATGTCCTTAAGTGTGTTATAAAACGAACCAAAACTACTTTGCATAAGAGGCCAAAGAATAGGAATTCCCAAGCCCTGGGTTACCAGATATATTGATCGGAGCCCAAGGACAACAAAGCCCCAAAATATAAGAATATGGATTAGTCCTGACCAAAAATATCTCGGCTGCCTTTTTTGTAAGAAGCCGTAATTAATAACATCAAGGATTCTTTTCCCTATTTGGTCAAATCTTGGATCTGCTGCCCCCAGTCTAAGCAGTTGGACTCTTTTAAAGATTACGTAGGTAAACAGAGAAAGACTCAGTATCAAAATAAGCGCCGTATAGATGTAGCCTGGTATGCCCAGATAACATTGTAAAGCGGGATTAAAATCTACGTCCATAATCTATTCTTCCTCTTCCAGATTCCTCTCGAAAAGTCCCGTCCTTGTTGCTCATAGTTGAAAGGTTTTGAATTTTCCAGATTTTTAACATCCTTCCTTTCATTGAGAGAGCTTTAAAAATTTAAAGCTCTCTCAATGTCAAAAATGAATTTAACCTCAGCCTTTAATCCAGTTTTAATCATAAGAATTTTTAATACCTCTATCCTCGGGTACCGTCAATATCTTTGTGTAATTTTTTCCATGTCTTTAGAAGCCAATTTAGATCCTGTCGCTCCGACTCTCTAAAGGGGCTGATCTTGATCAGTCTTTTTATTTATCTATTTTAAGCCAATTTAAGAGAGGGCGCCTTTTTGTGCGGTTCTTCTTTCCTTTCTTTTTGATCTTCTGATCATACATCCTGCTGTCTGCAATCTTAAATAGATCTTTTAGATCCCTTCCAGGAGATGCACTGGATATGCCATAAGAGATCTCTATCTCAAAGCCTAATCTCTCTTTACTGATATCTTTAAGTCTTTTTACAAATCCTTCCATCCTCTCTTCCAAAACCGCCTCTGGAATACCTTCCGCCACGATTGCAAATTCATCTCCTCCTATTCTGCAAATAAAATCATCCTTTCTAAAGACCTCTTTGATTACAGATACCATCTCCTTTATGGCCCTATCTCCTGTATCATGGCCAAAGCTATCGTTTATATCTTTTAGGTTATCCATATCCAAGATGATAAGAGAGAAAGGGGGGCCACCACCTCTGAATCTTTCCATGTCCTCCTCTAATCTCTTTTCAAATGCTGTTCTGTTAAATACACCGGTTAAAGGATCTGTCATTGCGATCTTTTCTAACTCCTTAGCCTCCCTTTTCATCTCATGTGCCTTCTTTTCTGCCTCATCCACTCTCTTTTTAAGCTCTCCAATAACCTTCTCTGTTTCATTGAGTCTTTTAAGCTCTCTTTGCCTCTTCTCCTCAACTATCTTTTTGATTCGTAAAATTTGTGCCTTAATGATTCTGCTTATCTCATCTATGTTATTTCCCTTGAGAGAATCTTCCACTTCCTTTATGGAACTGTTTAATTCATCTTCAAAATGGGTTATATCCTGAGAGATCTTTTTCCTTTCAAATATCTTATTAATGCTCTCTTCCAGTTCCCTTACCTCTTTTAAAAAATTTAGTAAGGCATCTCTGTATCTATTTCCATCTCGAACTATCTTTTCCCTTAAGGTGGTTATAAATCTGTATAAATTTTCCTTTAAAAGCCTAAGATCCTTCCCCAAGATCTCCTCTGAACAATTCACATCTATCTTCTCTGAAATATGCCTTAGCCTTTCATCCAAAGGATAAAAGTCATTTAAAAGGAAAAAGATCACACCCCTTGTGATATTACACATCTCAAGTAATTCGTTATAAATAGAAGAGGTATCTACCTCAGTTCCTCTTTCTATCTCCTGGAATATGGTATCGTAAAAGGCGTCAAATTTCTCCCTTATGGAATCCAATGGAAGATTATCTGAATCTTCTATCTCATCTGTTATATCTGAAAGTATCTTGGCCTTATCTTCAGAGATTATCACCCTTTTGAGCATCCTGATCATATATATAAATAGCTCCCTCTCTTGCCTTCTTTTAAGCTCCTCCTTTATCAATTGATCCTTCAGGGATCTCAATCTCTCTTCTAAGCCATCTCTTATCTCCATACATCTTCTCCTCTATCTCTCAGAGTCATCCTCTTCCTGAGAAAGGTATATCTTCTTTTCAAATTCCTCCCAGAATTCTCTGTCTCTCTCTTTCCAGTCTTTACCGAATCTGCTTTCAAAAAAGGCACTCAGCTTCTTAAACCACTCAATAGGGATATCCATACCCTTTTCTTTTGCCACTAAGAGCTCTCTCACATATTGATCAATTTCATGCATCCTGTCCTTTGGTATAAACATCTTGGCACCCATCTTAAGAGAATTGGAAAGCGTATCTAAGCTCATTCCATGTGCTGTAAGCATTAGGGAAGGGATCTTTCTCTTTGTTGCGATCTCAAGGAGTTCCATCCCTTTTACCCCCATTATATCCAAGATGGTTGCATCATAACTGTTCTTTAAGAGCAGATCCTTTGCCTCATCATATGATGTGGCTATATCAACTTCACACATATCAAATATCTCTTTTAGACTTTCCACTATATCCACCTCATCATCCACTACCAATATTCTTTTTCCTTCCAGGATGTCTTTCATCTCTCCTACCCCTAATATAAAAATATGTTTATGGAAATCTTATAAGGGATGGATCATAGTCTTCAACCTTTTCAAATCCTAAAAGATTCAATATGGTAGATGCCACATTGGAAAGCCCCCTCTTTTCAAGATCAGCCAGGACATATTCATTTTTATATTCTGGGTCAAAGATCACAAAAGGAACAGGATTAATGCTATGGGATGTCTTAACCTTTTTTTTACCGTCTTTTCCAATTGTCCACATCTCATCCACATTTCCATGGTCTGCAGTAACTATGGCAATCCCTCTAAGCCGTTTTATCTCCTCCAAGAGCTCACCCACACATCTATCTACTGTCTCAACCGCAACTATGGCTGCCTCCATTACTCCAGTATGGCCCACCATATCACCATTTGCAAAATTTACCCTTCCAAACTCATATATCCCCTCCCTTAGAAGCTCTATAACCCTTTCCTTTATCTCAAAGGCCTTCATCTTGGGGGCCTTATCAAATTCAATCCTATCTGAAGGTATCTCCTCATACCTTTCAAGTTCTGGGCACATGTATCCTGATCTATTACCATTCCAAAAATAGGTGACATGGCCATATTTCTGGGTCTCTGAGATGGCAAACATCCTTATCCCCTCTGTGCAGAGATATTCACTTACTGTCCTCTCTATCTCAGGAGGGGAGACAAGGTATAGAGGTGGGATATGGAGATCTCCATCATACTCCATCATGCCTGCATAGAGGATATCTGGAAGAGGCCCCCTTTCAAACTCATTGAAATCCTTCTCTGTAAATGCCCTTGATATCTCTATTGCCCTATCGCCACGGAAGTTAAAAAATACAACCGAATCCCCATCCACAATCCTACCCACAGGATTGCCTTCTTCATCACATATGACAAATGCATCCAGATATTGATCTGTGATTTCAGGATCTTCTCTATAAAATGTCTCAATAGCCTCCTTGGCACTCTTAAAGCATCTTCCTATTCCACGCACATGCGCATCCCATCCCCTTTTAACTATATTCCAATCCGCATTATATCTATCCATTGTAACCTTCATCCTCCCCCCACCAGATGCTATCCTATAGTCATATCCAGTTCCCTTTCGTATATCTTCCAGCTTCTTCTCTGTTGGAATAACATAATTTAGGGCAGATCTTTCACCCACATCCCTTCCATCTAATAGAGGATGAACCCTTACCCTCTCTATCCCCTCCTTTACACACTGATCAATCAGCAAAAAGAGATGATCAATATGGGAGTGCACATTTCCATCTGAAAGGAGTCCTATAAAATGTATGGTCCCTCCCCTCTTACCCCTCTCCATTATCTGTCTCCATAGTTCACCCCTAAATATCCTTCCGCTTTCAATGGCCTCATTTACAAGCCTTGCCCCTTGAGGATAGACCCTTCCAGCACCAAGTGCATTATGCCCTACCTCACTATTTCCCATATCTCTGTCAGTAGGAAGCCCAACCGCTGTTCCATGTGCCTGCAAAGTGGTAAAGAGGGGTGAAGAAAATAGGGTATCCAGGGTGGGGGTGTGGGCAAGATAGACGGCGTTGCTTTCATCCTCTCTTCCCATTCCAATACCATCCATTATGATAAGAAGCAGTGGACCCTCCCTGCCCCTAAATCTATCCATCCTCCTCAATGAAAGTTTCATCTTAACTTCCAGGATTTATAATCCTATCTCTTATTGCCATTGATATACTAATCCTTTATTATAGATCGAGAGCTTTGCATAACCCCTTTTTACACTGCGACCCCTGTCATTGCGAGCGAAGCAAAGCAACATGTCATTGCGAAGCTCCGAAGGAGCTGAAGCAATCTCATCCCCCTTCTACCCCCGAACCACGAAACATTCTCAGATTGCTTCGCAATGACAGATTCCATTTACAGCTTTTTCCTGAGAGCTTTGAAAAACTCAAAGCTCTCATAGATCCTCCCTTCTGGGGGAGAATACCTCTATTACCTCACACTCTTCCAACGCCACTGCACCGTGAGAAACATCAGATGGGATATGATAGATATTTCCTCCAATTACCTCCTGCTCCTCCCCTTGCACTTTTAATCTAAGCCTCCCTCTTATCACCATTCCGATCTGCTCATGGGGATGAGAGTGTTCCGGAACCTGGGAGCCTTTGGCAAGTTTAAAATATGCAAAGGTCATCCTCTCCCCACTAAGAAAACACAACTCCACGCCCTTAGCAGGGCATTTCTTTTCCATCTTATCTATATGAAAAAGATTCATATCCACCCTCCAAGAAGTTTCCCTTTAACCTATTCCACACCTGATCCTCACCTCTTCATTATCCTTCATATCCTCTATATCGCCCTCATAGTATATCCTTCCATTTTCAATTATATATCCATAATCGCTCAATGAAAACGTAAACTTCACATTCTGCTCTGCAAGAAGCACTGTGAGGCCCATCTCTTTCAGGGTATGGATCCTCTCTTCCAGCTCCTTTACCAGTAGAGGGGCTAAACCTTCGGTTGGCTCATCTAAGAGCAAGAGCTTGGGATTTCCCATAAGAGCTCTACCGATTGCAAGCATCTTCTGCTCCCCTCCACTTAAAAAGCCGGCCCTTCTCTTTGAAAATCTCCTAAGAGACGGAAAAAGCTCATATACCCTATCCATTGTCCATTGGATCTTTTCAGCCTTTCTTCTCTCCGCTATCTCCAGGTTTTCTTCAACAGTTAGATCTGCAAATATCCTCCTTTCATCTGGCACATAACCTATCCCCCTTCTTGCTCTCTGATAGGGCTTTTTTTTAGTTATATCCTCACCCTTATATATGATTTTACCCTCTCTTGGAGGATTTAGACCTATAATAGATTTCATGGTTGTGCTCTTTCCAGCCCCATTCCTTCCCAAAAGGCATACCACCTGCCCTTCTTTTACCTCTACTGAAACACCAAAAAGTATATGGCTTAAGCCATAGAAGGTATGAATATCCTTTACCTCAAGCATTATTATTCACCTCCAAGATAGGCCTCCTCCTGTAATAAATTTAGTTTAAAATATATTCATATGGCATATTACTTATTGGTAAAATTAGAGAGGGACAAGGACTCCTTTTTAAAATTTTTATTAAAGATTAACCTACCGACAAAAAGTATCAAATCTCTAAAGGATATCTTGCCTACGATCTTCTAAAATCAGTTCAATTGCTTTTTGTAAGCTATTCTTTGCCTCTTCTATTGTTTCACCTTGTCCATTAGCTCCGGGAACCTCTGGGCAGATAGCCCAATATCCACCTTCAGGTGCAGGCTCAATAATTGCTGTAAACTCTGCTTTCATATTCCCTCCTTTTTGGAGTAGCATTACCAAACAGTTAGTATAGGCTTCTTACTTTAAATACAGTGTGGTGTCAATATAATCCTCTTTTTATTTGAAATTTAAGGATCTTTTTTCTAAGCTACCTCAGATAATGCAATAGAGGAGGAACAGATGGTGCTTGAAGATATTGCTATTTCTAGATCCATAGTCTCTGTCTATAAGGATAAGCTACTGGAATGCATTGAGTTAGATGTGGCATTGGTGGGGGCTGGCCCATCTAATATGATTGCAGGATATTACTTGGGAAAGAGTGGGATAAAGGCTGCCATACTTGAATCCAGGCTTGCTCCTGGTGGTGGCATGTGGGGAGGGGGGATGATGTTTAATGAGGTGGTGGTTCAGGATGAGGTATTAAACCTAATTGAGGAGTTGGGAATAAGATATAGAGAGGTTCAGAAGGGTTATTATACCATGGACAGTATTGAGGCCACCTCTATCATAATATCTAAGTGTATTGGTGTAGGGACCCGTATATTCAATCTTATAAAGGTTACTGATGTGGTATTCAGAGAAGAAGATGGTGTAAAAAGGGTATGTGGCCTTGTGATAAACTGGTCTCCTGTTGAAAGCTTAGGACTTTTGGTGGATCCCATTGCTATAAAGGCCTCATTCGTGGTGGATGGCACGGGACATCCGGCAGAGATATGTAATATTGTAGCTAAGAAGATGGATGTAAAGCTCCACACAAAGACAGGTGGTGTGGTGGGAGAGATGTCCATGTGGGCTGAGAAGGGAGAAAACTTTACAGTTACCAATACAAGGGAGGTGTTCCCGGGGCTCTATGTGACTGGAATGGCGGCAAATAATGCGTTTGGAGGACCCAGGATGGGTCCCATATTTGGGGGGATGCTTTTGTCCGGCAAAAAGGTTGCAGACCTTATAGTGGAAAAGCTCAGGAATAAAAAGTGAAGCAGATCTTTAAGGAAGATATACTATACTGTTTTACCCCTGGGCCATTTAAAAGGGATAGGGATCCCATAGAGATGGTAGAGGCACAGCTTAGGGGTGGTGCTGATGTAATACAGTTAAGGGAAAAGGAGATGTCAAAGAGGGAAAAGATCGATTTTGGCATCAGGGTGCGTGATCTTGTAAAGAGATACAATAGGCTCTTTATTGTAAACGACGATCTTGATATTGCCCTTATCTTAGATGCAGATGGGCTTCATCTGGGTCAAGAGGATATACCTATCAGCTATGCGCGGAAGTGGTTTAAAAAGATAATAGGTATATCCACACACTCTATCCCTCAGGCAGAAGAGGCCATAAGGGCCGGTGCTGACTATATAGGTATTGGCCCCATATCTTCAACCTCTACAAAGGAAAATCCAGATCCTTTGGTGGGTCTGGATATATTAAGAGAGCTAAATAGACTATCAACAATTCCTTTTGTGGCAATTGGTGGTATAACAGAGGATAATCTTTCAGATATAATAGATACAGGGTGTAGAAGGGTTGCAATCATATCTGACATATTAACTGCCTCAGATATTGAACTTAAAACAAAAAGAATAAAACAGATACTTAAAAGTAAATAATGCAAGAAGATCAAAAAGATATAGAAAAACAGGATACATGGATGGAACATCCCTTTTCCAAATCCTGCTCAATTGCTGAGCGTTACAAAAGATTAATGGATCTGATACATACCGAGGATTCCCTTGCCATAATCATAAATGCTGATCCTGATAGCCTTGCAAGTGCACTCGCCCTAAGGAGGCTTTTTTGGAGAAGGGCAAAGAAGATCAATATATTCAGGATTAATGTGGTGAAAAGACCTGATAATCTAGCATTTATAAGATCGTTAAATATAGAAAATCAACACATTAGAAAGCTAAAGATACACAACTTTACCCGTTTTGCCCTGTTGGATTCTCAGCCCCATCACCATGAGATGTTTCGCAGATTCCAATTTGATATTATAATTGACCACCATCCCTTTAATAACTCCAGTAAGGCCAGATTCTTAGATATAAGAGAGGAATATGGAGCCACCTCCACCATACTCACCGAATATCTGAGGGCAGCCAGGATCAGACCCTCTCCAAGAATTGCCACAGCACTCTTTTATGGAATAAAGACAGATACTGATAACTTTATGAGATCCTCTCTTCCCAATGATATAAATGCATTCAGGTTTTTATACTCCTTTGCAAATATAAATATTATAAAGAAGATAGAGTCTTCAGAAATTACAAGAGACTCATTAAATATATTTATCAAGGCATTTGAAAAGGTGAGCTTCCACAAAGATATGGCATTTCTGTATATGGAAGAGGTCCAAAGCCCTGACCACTTAGTTATACTTGCCGATTTTCTCTTAAAGATTGCAGAGGTAAACTTTACCGTGGTATCTGGAAGGTATGGAAGCAGGATTTTGGTAATATTCAGGAATGCGGAATTTAAAAGAGATATGGGTAGATTGGCAGAGAGGGCATTTGGGAAATTGGGCTCTGCCGGGGGACATATCAATGCGGCAAGGGCAGAGATAGAGCTTGAAAGGATAAAAGGGGAACTACAAGAGGGAATGGATATGGGTGATTTTATATTTAAGAAGATAAAAGATCATAGATAGGATAAAGAGGATGCGTGGAGATTCCATAAAAAAGTTGGATCAAGAGCTCATTGATAAGATAAAAGAGCTTATTGAAAGAAGAGATAAAAAGGCACTTAAAGAGATAATCGATTGTGTGAGGCCTGCTGATCTTGCTGATCTGATTGAACACTTAGATAGTGATGAAAGATTTTTTATTTTTGACCTCCTTGAGCCTAAAGGGGCTGGAAAGGTGCTTGTGGAAATGGAATCTCCCATCCAAGAAGACATATTAAACCTTTTAGATATACAGTATCTTTCAAAGCTGATAGAAGGGCTGGAATCCGATGAGGCAGCAGATATTGTAGGAGATCTATCTCCGGAGAAGGCCAAAGAGGTTATTGACTCAGTTGAAGAAGAACTCTCTGAAGATCTAAGAAAGCTCCTTCCCTATCCAGAAGATACTGCTGGTGGCCTGATGGCCCTTGAATATGTTGCGGTAAGGGAAGATGCCACAGTGCAGGATGCCATAGAAAAGATAAGGGAGATGCATAAAGAGGTAAAAAATGTATATTATCTATTTGTGGTAGATAGCGACGATAAACTGGTAGGTGTGGTATCTTTGAAGGATCTGGTAGTGGAGCCTCCAGACAGAAAGATTAAAGAGATAATGAACCCTGATGTAATATCAGTGAGGGTGGATACAGATCAGGAAGAGATCTACCATATTGTTAAGAAATACAACCTTGTTGCCATCCCTGTTGTAGATGAAAAGGGAAGATTGGTAGGCAGAATCACACACGATGATGTGATAGATGTGATTGAGAGGGAGACAGATGAAGATATCAATCTTATGGCAGGAATTATAAATCAGGAAATTGCCGAAGACTCTCCACTAAAGATATCAAAGGCAAGGCTTCCGTGGCTTATGGGTGCACTCTTTGGTGAGATAGTTGCTGCCTTTGTAATCAGTAGGTTTGAATCGTCTCTCAATCGTATTATTGCACTTTCTTTCTTTATTCCAGTTATAATGGCAATGGGAGGAGCAACAGGGAACCAGGCAGCCACTATTGTGGTAAGGGGGCTCGCAACGGGGGATATAACGCTTTTAGGGATAGGCAAGAGGGTCTGGCTGGAGATCAGGGCCTCCATACTCAATGGGATAATATGTGGTATCATACTTGGGTTTGTTGTATCCATCTGGTTAAAGGATCCAAAGCTGGGTTCCATTGTGGCATTTATCCTTGTTGTCATCATCTTTAATGCAGGGTTTATAGGCACTCTGCTTCCCCTTGTTCTAAAAAGGCTAAATATTGACCCTGCCCTTGCGGTTGGGCCCTTTATTGCAACCTCAAATGATATACTTGGGCTTTTTATCTATCTGGGCTCCATCACACTGTTTATGTCTATATCATAAAGGAATCTCACAAAAGGAAGAAGCTTAGGATCATCAATCGTAGAGATAATCTTTAAAAGGCCTTGAAATGCTGGTAGTATAAATTTTTTAAACTTCTCTTTTCCCTTCTTTAAAGATAGATATGAAAATGCACCCAGGATCTGCATATTTCTCTGTAACATAAGATATGGATAGCTCTTTAAAAGAAAGCCCATATCAAATCTTTTTGTCTCTTTGGTCCTTTCCATATAATAAGAGAAAAGCTCTTCTCTCTTTGCTTCACTTAATTCCACATATGGATCAATCAGAAGGGAGGCAAGATCATATCCAGGGGGGCCAAGCCTTGCCGATTGCCAGTCTACCAAGTATATCTTTCTTTCTTTAATTAAGATGTTCCGTGACTGAAAATCCCTGTGCAAAAATGAGATATTCCTTTTGTCATATGCCATAAGAGATATGTGATCAAATATGGGATCTAAAAAGCTGAGATCAACTCTTAAAGATAAGAGATCCGATAGAAATTCCCTTTTAAAATATTCAGATTCAAATCTTCTCATTATATCTGTATCAAAGTATGGAGACTGGTAACACCAGTTAGTGTCAAATCCATCTGTTGCCTTTATCTGAATTTCAAGCAATATATCCAATACCCTTCTATATATTGTAAGTGTGTCATTGGGGTATGTCTTTATAAATCTTTCAAGACTCATATCTCCCGCATCTTCAAGGATAAAGATGCCTTCAGATAGATCATAGAGATATATGGACGGAAAAGGCAGTCCTTTACCATTTAGGTGTTGCGCTATCCTAAGATACGAAAGATTTTCTTTTTTAATGTTTTCAGTTATAGGGAAATTTTCCATAATTACAAAGGAATCATTTTCCCACAACACCCTATAAAATCTTCTATCTGAGCCATCACTTTCAATCTCAACTACCCTTATATCTTCAGAGGAGTAATCTTCTGATACTTTTAAAAATCTCTTAATTCCCTTAGACAATCTTTCCATATAGATCGTGTCTTATAAGATTATTATCTGTTATTATACAATCTCTTAGTGTTATTCCTCTTTTTATATGAACCCTCTCCCATACAATTGAGCGTACAACACTTACATCTTCCTCTATAGTGCATTCATCTCCAATACATGCCCATTCCTCTATGGTTAAATCAGGGCTGATTTTGCATCTTTCTCCTATAAGCACCTTTTTTTCATTTAAAAAAAATATGTTTGCATCAATATATGAATCTATTGTTCCTATATCAAACCAATAATGGCCTTCAGCTGTATATGCCTTAATCTTTCCTCCCCTCTTTAATATTCCTCTATAACAATCTATTATGCTATAGAATTTCGCTTCCGGTATATATTCTAACACCTTCGGATCTAATATATGCACACCTGTAAATGCATAAAGCCCCTTTTTGTGCTCCTTACTTATTTCACAGACATACCCATTTGAGTCAATCCCAACTTGATTGAATTTGGGATATCTCTGAATCACCATGGTAGCCAATGAATCTGAATGAGAGTGAGCTTTAAGCGCATCTTTAAGATCAATATCTGTAAGGATATCCCCATTTATAACCAGAAACGGCTCATCACTAAAGAACCACTCTGCCTTTTTAATTCCCCCACCTGTCCCTAAGATGTTCTCTTCAATACTTATCTCTATCCTGATCCCTTCAATATCAAGCCTCTCTAAGAAATCTATTAGTTGATCTCTGAGGTGATGGCAATTTAGTATAATTTCATCAAAGCCGTATCTCTTTATGTACTTAATGTTTCTCAACAAAACAGGGATGTTTGCAACAGGAACCAGCACTTTGGGCCTCTTCAGGGTAAGGGGTCTAAGCCTCCTTCCATACCCAGCACATAAGAGCATTGCCTTCATATCACTTTATCTTAATCTTTTTTGATTTACTATCTTATACACATTTTCTGTAAGATATGTAAATGTAAAGTACTTCTGAATAAATCACATACATCCCTTATCCAAAGATCTTTGATTCTACTTT
>CAYTXJ010000005.1:0-35071 GCA_964440775.1 uncultured Desulfobacteraceae bacterium
GATGACCCTCTGGGTCGGAGACCAGACCCCTGTCATTGCGAGCGAAGCGAAGCAATCTCATACCTTTTATAGATTGCTTCGCTTCGCTCGCAATGACAGATTCCATTTACAGCTTTCTTTCTGAGAGCTTTGAATTTTTCAAAGCTCTCCTGTAGAGTTTTTTCTATTTTCTTTTTTGTTAACTTAAAAGTCAAATATTTTTCAGGATTCATAATATATGTATGAAATCCTTAGCTTAGTCCCTTTGCCAAAATTTTTTAAAAATCTACTAAAATTTTCAATAAATTACGGAATAATAGCTACTTAAAATTGATGAAAAATGCCTTCTGGTTGCCAAACTTGGGCTAAATGAGTCTTTTCAGATATTATTTTATGGATATTGGGGTGGGTAGCTAAGGCCTATATCTTCTGGAAGTCCAAACATGATGTTCATGTTTTGTATGGCATTTCCTGCCTGACCTTTCACCAAGTTATCTATAACACTTATGATTATCAGGGTATCAGTATGGGAATCCTCATCTATATGGATCCTACAGTAATTACTGAACCTCACATCCATTGTGCTTGGGGGAGTGGCTCCATCCCATATCTTTACAAAAGGGCTATCTCTATAGGATTCCTTATATAAAGAGATTATATCCTCTTTTTTTATAGAAGATCTCATCTTACAATATATGGTGCTATATATACCACGAGATATTGGAATCACATGGGGAGTAAAGGTTAATTTTATTGGTATATTAGATATCTCATAGAGCTCCTTTTCCATCTCAATTAGATGCTGATGTTCCCCCACCCTATAGGCATTGATGGATTCGTGCCTTGCAGGGTAGTGGAAGGCAGGTGATGGCCTCTTTCCTGCTCCTGAAACCCCTGTCTTGGAATCACATATTATGTTTTCTGTATCTATAATGTGATCTTTTACCACAGGAGCCAAACTGAGTATGATACTGACAGCAAAACAGCCGGGATTTCCTACAAGCTCTGCACCTGCTATCTCATCTCTGTGTATTTCAGGAAGCCCATAGGTGCTTCTCTCCAAAAGCTGTGGTGATTCATGTCCCTCTTTTCTTCCTATCCTCTTTGCATATTCTTTATATTGAGCTAAGTTCCTGAATCTGAAATCACCGCTATAGTCAATCACCTTTACCCCTTTTCCAAGTAGATATGGGGCATATTGCTGGGACACTCCATCAGGGGTGGCAAAGAGAGCCACATCTGCCTCCTCAACCCCATTTCTTTGAAACTCTTCAAATGATCTGATCTTTAAATCTACAAGGCCCTTAAGATGGGGATGAATCTCAGAAATTTTTCTACCTATACCTGTGATATCAACTAATTGAACAATCTCTGCATCTGGATGCCTGTGGAGTATCTCAATAGCTCCACACCCCCCATATCCCCCTGCACCTATAATGGCAACCCTTATCTTTCCCATCTCCTTCTACACCTTAAATCTAAAGTTTATAATATCTCCATCCTGAACCACATAGTCTTTTCCTTCAAGCCTAAATACTCCTGCATTTCGTGCCTCTTTAAGTGAGCCATATCTTTTAAGATCCTCAAAGGAGATGACCTCAGCCTTAATAAAGCCCTTCTTCATATCGGTGTGCACCGCTCCCGCAGCCTCAATACATGGAGTTCCTTTTTGTATCTCCCATGCCTTAGATTCATCTCCTACAACTGTGTAAAAATGGATTACATCAAGCATCCTATATGACTCTCTTATAAGCCTATCTACTAAGGATTCATTAATGTTATAGAGCTTCATAAATTCCTCTCTCTCATCAGGCAAAAGGGATGCAATCTCCATCTCAATCTTGGCCCTTATTGCCATCATCCCCACATTATCTGGCGTTCTTTTCCATTTGGGAATATGGGTATCATCATCTTCATTATTTATTACTATAAATTGGGGTTTTGAGCTCAAGAATGAATAAGGTCTGAGGTCAGGATCATGGGCTAAGAGGGGTTCTGATCTCAATGGAATGGAATCTTCTAAAAGGCCTTTTATCTTCTCTAAGAGCTCCATCTCCTTGGGATCTATCTTTTTCCCCTTTCTTTGATCCAGCTTCAGTCTCTCTATGCGTTTTTCTGATACCATAAGATCATTTAGAATCATCTCCTGTTCCAGCTCCCAGAAGTCTCTTTCAGGATCAGGCTCCGGTAGGCCAGGAATCTTAAAATTTCTAAGCACATGCAGAAAGCCATCGCATGCCCGCACCTCTGCCCAGGAGATGGTCTCATTTTCTTTTTGAATATGGAATCGGGATGGAAGCAGGTATTCTATTCTTGGATATGTGATCTTTTTGGGTCTGAGTATCTCTTTGATATAGTCTAACCTGGGATCCTGAACAATTACAGTTGCAATTCTGATCTTACCTGCCTTTTCCCTCTCCTCTTCTCCCCTCTTGCCTTTAAGAAGATCAAATATGGTGGTTTTTCCTGATCCAGTAAGTCCTATTATTCCTATCTTCATCTTCTCTTTCTCAGAAGCACATAGGTTGCACCTGTCCCCCCATCATATGGCTGAGAGCTTACAAAGGCAAGCACAATCTTATTGAGTGGGCTATGGCTAAGCCAGTATGGGATATGCCTCTTGAGGACAGGATAAGATCCCGGTGAGTTGAGCCCCCTTCCATGGATAATGAGGACACATCTAAGCCCTCTTCTGGAGCATTTAATAATAAAGTCCTTAAGGCAGAGCTCTGCCTCATCCCGGCTCATTCCGTGAAGATCCAGATAGTCCTGATATGGGATCTGACCGCTTCGGAATTTCTTAATCAGAGAAGGACGAAGCCCTTTAAGTTTCCCTTCAATATATTCATCTGTCATGGTGAAATCTATCCCCAGCCTTCCAGATAGGAGTTCAGAGAGAGTCCTTATTGCCTCTTTGTCTTTATTAGGGGGGGGATAGGGGGTCTTGAGATGCTTTTTATATAGAGGCAATATCCTGTTTTCCTTATCCTGAAGAGGGGTTACATCTGCCATCTCTTCAAGGAATAAGGGGTCATAACCATTATGAAAACCGTCTAAGGCCATGATTCAAAGAGAAATGAATTGATAAATCTCCTTTTATTAAATATACATAAAAAAGAGAGGAGGTCAAATGGCAAGAATTGACGACTATAGGATGGCACTCAGGCTGGGCAAGGAGAAACTTAAGGATAGAAATCCTCACCTCATATGCAGATATGCAGGGATGGATATAGAAGAGAGTGAGTCCAATCTTATATTTAAGATCAGATGGCTAAATCGGGATGTAGAGATACAATGGCCTGAATTCCATATGGAATATGTAGAGGGGGGAAGGGAACTTCCCATACAGGAAAGCATATTGATACTACACTACATAATTGGATGTATGGAAGCAAGGCAAAGAGAGCTTACTAATAATTGGATCTCCTTTAAAGATATACCAGATGGAAGATTCTATTTAGATGCATTTAATAAAAGGGCAAAAGATCCATTAGTGGATGCATTTGGGAAAGATCCAGATCTTCTTATCCCTGTTATTAGCTCCCTTTACGCTGGCAAGCCTTCAGATTACGGAGATGTAAGTATCAAGCTCTCTCCTCTTCCCCTTATAAGGGTCCTTTTGGTGATGTGGAAGGGGGATGAGGAATTTCCACCTGAGGGAAATATCCTATTTGATGAAAATATCTCTCAAATTCTCTCTGCAGAGGATATCGCATGGCTTTCACAGATGATAGTCTTTCCTGCAATAGGTGAGTTGAGGAGATATTTAGAGGGGAAGGAGGTCAGATGAGTATGGATGACATCAAGGTCGCTGTTATAATGGGAAGCAAATCGGATCTTGTTATCATGAATGAATGTATGAAGGTGTTAGATGAACTTAAGATCCCATATGAGACAAAGATCCTCTCCGCACATAGGAGTCCTGATGAGACCATGGAATATGCAAGGAGTGCCTCAGAGAAGGGCATAGAGGTTATAATTGCAGGTGCAGGCTGGGCAGCACATCTGAGCGGTTTTATTGCATCCCAAACCCTTCTTCCCGTTATAGGGGTTCCCATTGATTCCTCTCCCTTAAGTGGAGTGGATGCCCTCCTTTCAACCTTACAGATGCCTCCACCTGTTCCAGTTGCAGCAGTTGCGATCGGGAAAGGGGGGGCAAAAAATGCCGCTATTCTTGCAGCCCGAATCCTTTCCCTAAAGTATCCAGAGATAGTTTCCAGACTCAAAGACTATATGGAAAGGTATAAGGGTAGATCCACCCAGAGTAATTAATGAAAGGGCCTCTTATCATAGAGATTGAAAAAGGGGAAATATCAGAGGACAAACTCTTAGCCGCAAAGGAGGCGATCCTTTCAGGTAAAGTAATTGCATATCCTACAGAGACATTCTATGCACTTGGGGTAAATGCATTGGATGGGTCGGCAATTGAAAGACTCTATTGGATAAAAGAGAGGCCAAAGGATCGGCCCATTCCTGTAATAATTGATTCGCTATCTTCTTTAAATAGATATGTAAGGGAAATCCCTAAGGAAGGTGAGATATTAATAGAGAGATTCTGGCCAGGACCTCTTACAATCATATTTTATGCCTCATACCTTATTCCGTCCATACTTGTATCTAACACTCAAAAGATCGGAATCAGGATATCATCAAATCCCATATGTAAGAGGCTTGCCGAGCTTTGTAAAGTGCCTATCACTGCAACCAGTGCCAATATAAGCGGAGAGAGGGAATGTAGAGATGCAAGGGATGTGTTGGAAGTATTCGGAGATAGGGTTGATCTAATAATTAGAGGTGAAAGAGCTACTGCCTTAAGGCCTTCAACGATTGTAGATATTACGGTATCTCCTCCAAAGATACTCAGGGAAGGAATGATAGAAAGATATAGGATACAAGATGCAATTGGGATAGAAGATCCTTCAAAATAGAAGTATTAATAATAAAATTACAGGCTACAGATACCGCATCTGGTACACCTTTTAGAAGGTAAACAGGGTGGGCTTTCCTTTGCCACTTTATAGAGTCTGAATTCCTCTATTAAAAAACCCTTTTTAATTCCATGATCTAAAAAATCCCAAGGTAAGATCTCTTCCAGATTCCTTTCTCTATACACAAAAAAATCGGGATTTATGGGGCTTCCCCTTAGGGCATCTTTCCAGCTTAGGGAATCTTCAATAACTCTGAGTAATATATCGGCTACCCTTCTATCTCCAAGGGAAAGAAGCGCCTGAATATATGCCCATTTGGGGACATCAAATGTCACTCTTACACCTCCAATCTTTGATAAGGCCCTTTTAAGCCATCTCTGCTTCTGCTTTAAGATTTCCACATCTTCAAGGGGGGTCCATTGAAGTGGTGTAAATGGTTTTGGGATGAAGCAGTTTATGCTGCATTTGATCGTTCCTATTGTTCCCCTCTTTTTAGATCTCTTAATCATATGGTGGCGTATCTTTTTTATCAAGGTGACGATGGATTCCAGATCCTCCCAGGTCTCTTCTGGAAGTCCTATCATAAAATAGAGTTTTATTGATATATTTCCAATTGTTGCTATCCTTTCAATACCTTCAAATATCTGACTGTCCTTTAGATGTTTATTTATTGCGGTTCTGAGTCTCTCTGAGCCTGTTTCAGGTGCAACTGTTATTGTCCTCTGCCCCGCATTTAAGATATCTTCTAAGAGCTCAGGAGTAAGGGAATCAATTCTTATAGATGATATGGAAAATCTGCCCTTTTGCCTTAATATCTCATGGGTAATAAGGGATAGGTTTTCAATTTCAGAAAGGGATGCACCAAGTAGCGCTACCTCCCTTCTCTTTTTTAAGGTCTCTCTTATATATTCTAAGAGCTTGTCTTCAGGATGTCTCCTTGGAGGTCTATATATATAACCTGCTACACAGAATCTACATCCCCATCCACAGCCCCTTACCATCTCCACAATTGTCCTGTTTGAAAATTCCGTATTAGGTGTGCATATGGTAGAAGTGGTAATTTTGAAGTCTTCAGCAGCTGTCTTTGCTACTTCAACCCTATTGGAGAGGTGCAGCTCAATAGGTTCCATACCTTTTATACAACCATCCTTTCCATAATAGACATTATAAAGAGACGGGATATAGACACACCTTAACTCCCTTGAAATATCTTTTAGAAGCTCCTTTTTATCAATCCTCTTTTTGGTTAAATTATAGATGAGTATGTCTAAGAGCTTATTCAGTCTGGATTCTGCCTCTCCCATATAGAAGAGATCTATAAATGGGGCAATGGGCTCGGGATTGATAAAGACGGCCACTCCACCAGCCATTATAAGGGGATAGGGTGATCCCCTTTCAGATGAAAGAAGAGGAATATGAGAGATCTTCAGTATCTTTAAGAGATTGGGATAGTCATTTTCATAGGAGATGGAAAAGGCTATCAGGTGAAATCTTTTTAGAGGACTCTGAGATTCCATTGTTAAGACAGTCCCAATATCTAATAGGCCTGGGTCGGGCAGAAATGCCCTCTCTGCAACAATCTCATCTCTGCTATTTAGGATCTGGTAAAGGATCTGAAAGCCTAAGTTTGACATCCCAATCCAATAGGTATTGGGATATACAAGGGCAACTCTGAGTCTGTCCTTCCACTTTTTTCTTATAAAGCCCTTCTCTACCCTTAGACGATCCTTTATGCTCTTTTTTAGATCAGACACTCAATTTGTCCGCCTTTCTAAGTCTTATATAGGTAGGGACATCCAGGTCTTCTCCGCTTCCCCTCTTAAAGACCCTTTTTAAAAAGTTTGTCTTTGGCTTTTCATCTTTATGGGCGATCTGTCCACCTTCCATATCATCTCTATCTAAGCTATTAAAGAGGGCAGCATCTAAGGCCTTTCCATTCAATTTAACCGTCCAGGGTTCATCTGCCTCTTCAGAGGTTACATCTCTAAGACGGACAATCTTTGAGGCGGTATCAGAATTAATACCTGTTGCAATCACTGTAACCTGAACCTCATCTCTCATATTTTCATCTATCACTACTCCATAGTGGATCTCTGCCTCGGGGTGTACCTGATCTCTAATAAAGGCAGCGGCTTCATGAAATTCCTTCATATTTATATCTGAAGGCCCTCTGAAGTTTATTAAGGCCCCCCTTGCACCCTTTATGGATATTCCTTCTAAGAGAGGATTTTCAATCGCCTTCATAGCCGCTTCTCTACAGCGATTTTCACCTTTTGCCCTTTCACAGCCTATTACTGTATTCCCCTTCTGTTCCATTATCTTTCTTACATCTGCAAAGTCTAAGTTTATAAATCCGTTATGGGTGATGAGATCGGAGATTCCCCTTATGGCATTTACCAGGATATTATCAGCTGCCTTCATTGCCTCTGTAAGAGATAGCCTTCCATCTGATAAGGTCAGGAGTCTTTCATTGGGAATAACAATAAGGGTATCTACCTCTTTTTTAAGCTCGTTTATACCTTCATCTGCCCTTTTCATCTTGGTGGGACCCTCAAATTCAAAGGGCTTTATAACCACTGCCACAGTCAATGCCCCCTCTTCTTTGCATATCCTTGCAATTACAGGGCTTGCACCTGTTCCTGTTCCCTTACCCATTCCTGCGGCAAGAAATACCATGTCAAATCCACTTAGGGCATCTCTTATATCGGAGGCGCTTTCCTCTGCGGCCTTTCTTCCCTTTTCTGGATCGGCTCCTGTTCCCATGCCCCTTGTAATATTTGGTCCCAATTGGATCTTAAAAGGGCAGAGGCATGCCTCAAGTGCCTGATTATCAGTATTTGCAGAAACAAGCGTAACATCAGGGATCTGGCTATTTATCAAATTGTTTATCGCATTTCCACCTGCCCCCCCTATTCCAATAACTCCTATCCTTGCCTTATAGGTATTCCTTTCTTGAACTAATTCAAATTTCATAATACTCCCTCCTATTTAAATTTTTATATAATTTCCTGAAACCATCTCTTCATCCTATCCATTACCTTAAAAAATATGTTTTTCTCCTTTTTCCCAAATCTCTTTCTCTCATCTTTTGCCTTTTTTGCACCATATAATACCAGCCCTACAGCAGTGGAATACATGGGCTTATTTATAAAGTCTGTATCTCCGGATAGACCCTTTGGATAGCCCACTCTTATAGGTTTTCCAAATACCTTTTCAGCAAGCTCGGATACTCCGCTTAACTCCGCTGATCCTCCGGTAATAACTATGCCTGCATTTATGTGCTCATTTGCTTGGTTTTTTAAGAGATCCTGATATATAAGTGTGAATATCTCTTCCACTCTGGGCTCAATTATCTCACCTAAGACAGATCTGGGAATGGACCTGTAGTTCTTTCCACCTATATCTGGGACCTGAATTCGGTCTTCCTTTCCTATCATGCTTTCCATGGCACAGCCATATCTTATCTTTATACGCTCTGCTGCACTTATGGGTGTTCTGAGTCCAATGGAAAGATCATAGGTGACATTATTCCCTCCCAAGGAGAGGACAGAGCTATATTTAATGGTTGAACCCGAAAATACGGCTGTATCAGTGGTTCCACCACCAAAATCAATTAGAGCCACTCCTATCTTCTTCTCTTCCTCTGTAAGCACCGCCTCACTGGATGCCAGTGTCTCAAGCACGATATCATAGATATCTAAGCCGGCCCTATTTACGCATTTTACAATGTTTTGAGCAGAGGATACCGCACCTGTTACGATATGAACCTTCACCTCCAATCTGACTCCAGACATACCAAGAGGATCTAAGATACCGTCCTGACCATCCACAATAAACTCCTGAGTAAGGATGTGGATCACTTCCCTATCTGTGGGTATGGCAACCGCACTTGCCGCCTCAATCACCCTTTCAATATCCTTCCTGGTTACCTCTCTGTTTTTTAAAGGTATAACCCCTTCGCTGTTAAAACTGTGTATATGTCCCCCCGCAATTCCGGTATAGACTGAATTTATCTCACACCCACTCATATACTCTGCCTCTTCCACCGCTCTCTTTATGGACTCCACTGTCTTTTCTATATTTATTACAACCCCTTTTCTCAGCCCCTCTGAGGGGTGTGTTCCCACACCTATTATCTCTATTTCATCATCCTTCACCTCACCTACCATGGCACATATCTTTGTGGTTCCTATATCAAGCCCTGCAATTATCCTCTCCGGCATATACCCCCCTTCTTTCAGAATATCCTATCCTTAAATGCAACCACTGCCTTATCTCCATAGTCCATTCTTATAGACCGAACTGCCTCTAAGGTGCCATTTTCCTTTAGATAAGTTATGAGAGTTACAAGGTCTCTTATATCCTTTTGAATCTCATCTATATCCAGCACAATAGGGAAAGGAATATTGATGGGATATAGTATGGCAGTTTCATTATCTTCCATATGGATTTCGGAGATTTCCCTATCTTCCATTGGTTCATATGATCCATTTAATGCCCTAAGTAATATTAAAACTCGCTTTATCTTTTCTCTTAAATCGCGGTCTTCAAGAGATATTCCGCTTATAATAGGGTAGTCTCTACCTTTTGAAAAAGAGATGTCCCTTATAAGACGGCCCATATCAGTAAGATAATATGGCTCTTTTAAAAAGAGTATTCCCACTGGTTTCATCCTCTTTGCCTGAATAATTAATGTCTGAGGAAATTGCCTCTTTATATGGATATCGTATATCCAGGGATCTTCTAATAAGAGCTTCTTTAACCTCTTTATATCAATGGATATAAGGGATCTATTAGATGGTGTATCTAAGAAGCCATTTAATCTCTTTTGATCTTTCTTATTAAGACCCTCTAAGATGATCTCTTTGATCTTAAAGAGGTCTGATACCACAAGGTATTCGTAAATGGTGAGTGCCAAAAGAGAGGCCATGATGACTAAGACCATCAGTGTTATGCTCTTGACTATTGCATTATAAAAAAACCTTACTCCCTTAAATATACCTCTCTTTAATATATATCCCCTTTTTTTGCCTTTTTTTACCACTTAGCCCTCTGATCCAATATCTCTATTTCAAGATTAAGCTGAATATTAAATCTCTTTTTAACCTCGGCTCTACATAGATCTATCAGATATAGAATGTCAGATGAGCTGGCATTTCCAAGGTTAAGAATAAAATTTCCATGTAGTGTGCTTATCATTGCATCTCCTCTTCTCATGCCTTTAAGGCCTGCCTGCTCAATTAGTCTTCCTGCTGAATATCCCACTGGATTTTTAAAGATGCATCCAGAGGAAGGCAGATTTAGCGGTTGAGTCACCTTCTTTTTTATATATACATCCCTTATCTTCCTCTTTATAGAATCCGATGGACTATTTTCCACAAGGAGTTCTGCCTCAAGAAAGATATAGCCCTTTGGTATTCCTATATTCCTATATTCATATCTGATCTCCTGCCTTTGAAGCTCAATAATTCGATCTTCATGCAGAGAAAACATGGTCAATCTGTTAATTCTTTCACATATCTCCCCACTCTTACCTCCTGCATTCATCCTGATTGCACCTCCAACTGATCCAGGAATGCCAGAGAGGAATTCAAGTCCACCTCTACCTGATCTTATACATTCCCTTAAAAGGGCATTTAATTTTAAGGCAGAGCCTACACGTATTGTATTCCTTCTAAAATCTAATCTTAAAAACTCGCCCCTTAATTTTAAAATTGCACCCTTGAATCCTGTATCCATTGGAAGGATATTACTTCCATTTCCTATCACAAGGTATGGAACTTCGTTTTCTTTTAAAAATCTTGTCACTCTTTTAAGACCATTAAAATCATCTATCCATATAAGGGCATCGGCCTTACCACCCACCTTGATGGTGCAGAGCCTTTTAAGCGGAAATTCTCTAATTACATTCTCTTTCCCAACTATCTCCGCTACTTCTGTATGCCAGCTCATATCTCCTCAGATAGTCTCCTTCCCAATTTATAGATATCTCCAGCTCCCAAAGTAATAAGTATATCTCCTCTATTTAGGGCCTTTTTTAAGAAATTTAATGCCTCTTCCATATCAGAGCTAAGATAGACCTCTCTGTGTCCATGTTCCCTTATGCCTTGATACAGCCACTGGGAGTCCACCCCATCTATGGGCCTCTCTCCAGCAGAATAAAGGGGGGTCAGGATCAATATATCTGCATTATTGAAACTGATCACAAATCTTTCATATAGATCTTTTAGTCTGGTAAATCTATGGGGCTGAAAACAGGCAATTATCCTTCTATGTGGCCAACATTCCTTTACGGTCCTAAGTGTTGCTTGAATCTCTGTGGGATGATGTGCATAATCGTCAATAACTGTTATCCCTCTCTTTTCTGTGACTATCTGAAACCGCCTCATCAGACCTCCCAGATCCTTAAGCCCATCTCTTATATGATCAAAAGGAATCTGGAGTTCCAAGGCCACACATATTGTGGCTAATGCATTTAAGACATTATGTCTTCCAGGCATTCCAACTGAAATATCTTTCCAGCTTATGTCCATATATTGACAGTCAAAGATAACCCTTAGACCATCTGTTCTTATATTTACGGCTTTGACCTCTGCCTGCCCTGAAGTTCCATATGTGATATATCTCTTTTTTATAGATGGGAGGATATACTGAACTTCTGGATCATCAAAACAGAGCACATTTAGACCATAGAAAGGTGTCTTATTTGCAAAGTCAACAAACGCACCTCTTAACCTATCCATATGACCATAGTGATCCAAATGTTCCCTGTCTATATTTGTTATTATGGAGATGGCAGGGGTAAGAAGCATAAAAGAGCCATCACTTTCATCTGCCTCTGCTACCATAATATCTCCCTTTCCAAGCCTTGCGTTTCCTCCACCCCAAAGCCTTAGCCTCCCCCCTACAACCACTGTAGGATCAAGTCCTGCCTTTGTAAGCACAAACCCTATCATACACGTGGTAGTCGTCTTTCCATGAGCACCTGCAACTGCTATTCCAAATTTTAATCTCATAAGTTCTGCAAGCATCTCAGCCCTTGGAATTATGGGTATAAAGAGCTCTTTTGCGGCTAAAAGCTCAGGATTATCTTCTCTTATAGCAGATGAAAAAACTACCACATCAGCTCCCTCTATATTTTCCCTTTTATGTTCATAAAAGATAATTCCACCAAGTGCACTGAGCCTTTCAGTAATGGATGATCGTTTTATGTCAGATCCACTTACCTTGAATCCCAGGTTTAAAAGTAGCTCAGCTATTCCGCTCATTCCTATTCCACCGATCCCCACAAGGTGTATATGTCTTGTCCTACCTAATCTATTAAATAGGGTATTAGTCATCTAAGAACTCCTTTTGATAATTCGTGATATGGTATCAGAGATCATGCCCGCAATCTCATCAGATGCATAGACATTGTAAAGCCCCTTAGCACATTCTGCCATCTGCTCCCTTATTTTACTATGAAGTAAGAGTCGTTTTATATGAGATGAAAGAATTTCAGGATCCAACTTGTCTTCTTCTATGACAATTGAGGCACCTGCTGATCTTAAGATCTCTGCATTATATCTCTGATGATTATCGGCTGCATAGGGATAGGGAATAAGAATTGATGCCCTACCTACAGCGCATATCTCAGATACGCTGATAGCACCAGCCCTGCTAATTATAAGGTCTGATCTTTGATATGCCTCTGCTATATCATCAATAAAGGCAAAGACTTCTGCTCTAATTCCCATCATCTCATATTCCCTCTTTACAAGATGATAATCCCTCAATCCTGTCTGATGAATTATATTAAAGATATATGATTGCCTCTTTAATATCTTAACTGCTTCAAGAAATACCCTATTTATGGTAATAGAGCCCTGACTCCCTCCAAATACAAGCACGGTAAAGTCACGCCCCTCTTTTTTTATTGAACGTAGCTTTAATATCTCCTCTCTTACCGGATTTCCTGTAAAATAGACCTTGTCTTTCGGGAAAAATCTCTTTGCCTCTTCAAATCCACAAAATACCATATCCGATATACGACTTAGATATCTATTTGTTACACCTGCAATTGTGTTTTGCTCTTGTAATGCCACCACCTTTTTTAACATCTTAGCTGATATACATATGGGAGCAGATAGATAGCCACCCATGCCAAGCACAAGGTGAGGTGAGAATCCTCTTACAATGGATAGTGCCTTTAATATGGAAGAGATAAATTTTAGAAGTGTATAAGGAAGATACATCATATTCCTTCCTTTTAGGCCCTTTAGATCAAGCACTTCAAAGGGAAAGCCATATCTTAGAAGTATCTTTCTTTCTATATCCTTTTTGCCTATCACAAATAGGATCTCAGAATTTTCCATCCTCTCTCTTATCTTCTGCGCTACTGCTATTGCAGGAAATATGTGCCCCCCTGTTCCACCTCCTGCAATCAATATTCTTGAGAATACCTCCCTTTTCATCTCTTTAACCTCTTTCGCTCAGACGATATATTAAGCAAAAGCCCTATTGTAATAAGGGTCTTAAACAGGGATGAACCTCCATAGCTTATAAGAGGCAGGGTAAGACCCTTTGGAGGAAGCATCCCCATAACCACTCCCAGATTGGTTATAACCTCCAATGCCAAAAATAGCACAAGACCTAAGGCAAGATAGCTTCTAAATAGATCTCTGGCATTCAGTGAGACCACTATTCCTTCATAGATAAGTATGGAAAAGAGAAAGATAACTGAAAAGCAGCCTATAAAACCCACCTCTTCTGCAATAATTGACATGATAAAGTCGGTATGAGGGGTGGGAAGATAGAACATCTTCTGTATACTGTTTCCAAGTCCTACTCCAGTAAGCCCTCCTGATCCAAAGGCAATCAGTGAGTGTATAATCTGATATCCATATCCGTATGGGTCTTCCCAGGGATTTAGCATCGCCTTCCATCGCATCAATCGGTATCCCTCTTTCAATATGAGAAATATCAGGGCAGGAAGTGATACCAAGATTAGCATAATGATATGTATTATTCTTGCCCCCCCTATAAATAGCATGATGATAGTCCACGCAGAAATTATTATACATGTGCCCATATCGGGCTGTTCATGAATAAGGATAAGAAAGATGGATATCACTACTATGTGAGGGAGAAAGCCTTTTGAAAATGACTTCATCATATCTATCTTTTTTGACATGGAATATGCCACATAGAAACTCAATGTGAGTTTTAAAAACTCAGAGGGTTGAAATGAAAATCCTCCCAGATGGATCCATCGCTTTGCCCCCCCTGCTGCCCTTTCAAAACCAGGGATAAGGAGAAAGACAAGAGGTATTAGGCTAAATACGAGAAGAAGGTATATGATCCATGAGTATCTATTAAATAGATCAATAGGGAAATTTTTGGCACCTATCATAAGCAAGATCCCAGTAAGAGAAAATATCATCTGCCTTTTAAAGTAAAAGGTGCTCATCCCTGCCTCTCTTTGTGCCAAAAAGGAGCTGGCACTATATATGGCAACAAGGCCGATTAAAAGAAGAATTAGGGTGGGAAGCAGGATGAACGGGTTGTAACCCGATCTCTTTATTCTGACCTCTTTTCCCATAGCTCCTCTACCGCCTTTATAAAGCTATTTCCTCTGTCCCTGTAGTCTTCAAACATATCAAAACTGGAACATGCAGGGGAAAGGAGCACCACATCACCAGGCTGGGAGACTGAATATGCCTTAGATACAGCATCTCTCATATCATCTGCCACAATAAAAGGGATCTTCCCTTTAAGGGCCTTAATAAAGAGTTCCTTTGAACTTCCTATCAATATTGCAGCACGTATCCTGTCTCTCACTTCTTCTACCAAGCTATCTAAATCTCCCCCTTTAAATATTCCACCCATAATCACAATTAGCTTTTCATTAAAACTCCTTACTGCAGAGAGAAAAGAGTCCAAATTGGTGGCCTTAGAATCATTATAGAAGGCTATGCCATTTAGGGTCTTTACATACTGAAGCCTGTGTGGAAGCCCTGAAAATTGGGAAATAACCTTCTCAATAACATTCCTTTTTACTCCTACATAGGCCACACACAATACCGCTGCCATCAGATTTGATAGATTATGCTTTCCCCTAAGTCTAAAGTCCTCAAAGGAAAGCTCCATTCTGTATCTCTGATCTATAAAGACCCTTAATATATTATCTTCTGTATAACAATTAAGCCCATCTCTTTGCTCTATCCCATATCGCAGTATCTGAGTATTTATGGATGGCATATGGCCTTTAATATTTTTATCATCGCTATTTATTATCGCTGCTCCGTCCTCTTTTAGATTTTTAAATATCTTCATCTTGCTTCTGATATAGGAGGAAAAGTCAGGGTACCTCTCTAAGTGATCTGGTGTGATGTTTAGCAATATGGAGATATACGGGGAAAAGTGTGAAATGGTATCCAGCTGAAAGCTGCTTACCTCACATACCACATAGTCTAAAGGGTCTATATATAAAGATTCAATAAGTGGTGTTCCGATATTTCCTCCCAGAAATACCCTATAACCTGCCTCTTTTAATATCTCGGCTATCAGGGTGGAAGTGGTGGTCTTTCCATTTGTGCCTGTTATTGCAATTATAGGAGCTGAGAGCATCACGGAGGCAAATTCCAACTCACCCATAACAGGTATCCCCTTTTCCTTTGAGGCACGTATAGCTGGAATATCTAAGGGCACACCTGGAGATAGGAGTATGAGATCCTGTTTTAGAAAGGTGGAGATCTTATGTTCCCCTGTCTCTATCTCAACTTCCATATCCAAGAGTTCCTTTAAAATAGAAAGATCAATCTCACCCAATTTCATCTTCTCGCTTATGGTCACCTTGGCACCCTGTCTTTTTAAAAAACGTGCGCAACTCATACCTGTTATTCCACATCCCACAATCAGTATCTGTTTATCTTTTAGCTTCTCTATCATAGTCCTATCTCAATTTAAGGGTGCTCACTGATAAGAGTGCAAGGATAATAGCTATTATCCAAAATCTTATGGTCACCTTGCTCTCTGGCCAACCCTTTAGTTCAAAGTGATGATGAATGGGGGCCATACGAAATATCCTCTGTCCTTTAGTGATCTTAAAATAGGCTATCTGAAAGATTACAGAGAGAGTTTCAAAGAGAAAGAGCCCTCCAACCAATATGAGAACTATCTCCTGTTTTGCCAGGATGGAGATAAATCCAAGCATTGCACCAAGGGAAAGAGAGCCCACATCACCCATAAATATCTCAGCTGGATATGCATTATACCATAGAAAGCCAAGTCCAGCTCCAATTGCCGCTCCACATATTACGGACAACTCACCAGAGCCTGGCACATAAGGGATCTGAAGATAGTTTGCTATCTTTACATGACCTGCCGCATATATGAAGACCAGATAGGTGGTAAAGGCAATTATAAGAGGACCGGTGGCTAAGCCATCAAGCCCATCTGTTATATTTACGGCATTTGAGGTTCCAACGATTATAAACACCATAAATGGGATATAGAGGATTCCAAGATCTGGTCTGATATTTTTAAAAAAGGGAAGATTTAGATGGGTGTCAAAATTAAGAGAATATAGGATCAGTGAAAATATTGTGGCAACAACAAGTTGAAGTATGAGTTTGCCTTTTATATTGAGACCTTTGCTACTCTTTCTGATATTTTTTAGATAGTCATCAATAAATCCGATTATGGCAAAACCTATCAGTACCCCTAAGGTAAGCCATACATACAGATTTTTGAGATCTGCCCATAGCAATATGGATATTGCTATTGCAGGAATTACAAGGCATCCTCCCATAGTGGGTGTGCCTTCTTTGTCTTTGTGGTTTGGGGGACCATCATCCCTGATATATTGACCTATCTGAAGACTTTTCAATCTTCGTATGGTCCAAGAGCCCAAAAATAGAACAATTAAAAGGGAAAATAGGGCGGCCAATATGGATCTAAATGTTATATATCTAAAGACATTGAGCCAGGATATATGGGTATGAAACATATAGATGAGTTTAAAAAGCATACTAAGATACTCCTTCTAAAAGTGCATCAATCACCCTATCAAGCCCTATCTTTCTGGATGCCTTTAAAAATATTATATCTCCTTCTCTTATCTCCGAAGATATTATGGATACGATATCTTCCACCCTGTTTAATACCACTGTATTTTCTACTGGAAGCCCCTCTTCACATACACCCCTTACAAGCTCTTTTGCATATCTTCCAATGGTAATAAAAAGACGTGGTCTCAGTGGAGCAATCTCTTTCCCGGCCTCTAAGTGAAATACGGGGGATTCTGCACCCAGCTCAAGCATATCACCGATAACCACTATAAGGTCCTTTCCATCTATTTTCCATCCAAGCAGGTTCTGTATTGCGGCCTTAAGAGAGGTGGGATTGGAATTGTAGGTGTCATCAATAAGGGTTATATTATGGTCACATCTTATGATCCTGAACCTTCCATCAATTCCCTTAAAATGGAAAAGCGCCTTTGAGATCTCATCCGGTGGTATTCCCAATAATATGGATATGGATATGGCTGCAAGGGCATTATATACATTATGAAGTCCTGAAATATTTAGGGTGATGGGAAGGCAGAGATCTTTATAGCACACGTTAAATGAAATTCCATTCATACCTTTATCTTCAATTTCCCTTGCCTGAAAGCTGTTTTCTTCTCTAAGGCCATAGGTAAGTGCTGAGATTCCAAGCCCTTTACATGCACTTTTTAGGATATCACAGTCCCCGTTTATTATCTTGATTGTCTCTTTGCGTGTTTCAGCAAATAGGCAAAGCTTCTCTTTTAAGACCCCTTCCACATCTTTGAGACCTTCAAGGTGGGCACTACCTATCATGGTGATAAGTGAGACGTCAGGGTCTGCTATCTCTCTCAGTCTTCCTATCTCTCCAGGGCTATTGGTTCCCATCTCAAGTATTACCACCTGGTGGGAAGAGTCCATCCTAAAAAGGGTCAGGGGAACACCGATGAGGTTGTTCTGATTTCCTCTATTTTTAAGTGTGGGTCTTTGTCTTGAAACTATTGAATATAACATCTCCTTTGTGGTTGTCTTTCCCACACTTCCTGTGATAGCGATTAAAGTTGCACTATTCAGTCCTCTCCACCATCTTGCAAGTTCACCTAAGGCATATATGGTATTATCAACCAAAATTACTGAAATATCCCTATTACGTACCTTTTCTATATACTCCTTCTTTTCAACTATAACACCTCTTGCTCCTCTCTTGATTGCATCGGTTATGAAATCGTGGCCGTCATACCGCTTGCCCTCTATTGCAAAAAAGATCTCCCCTTCTTTTATGGTTCTGCTATCAATGGAAATACCTCTGATATCTTGCCTACGATCTCCACATAAGATATGCCCAGAGACTGCATTGAGTATCTCAGAGATACTAATATCTTCTATCCTGTATGGCTTTCTCCTTAAGGGCAACCTTTGCCTCCTCTATGTCACTAAAAGGGATCTTTTCCCCTTTTATGATCTGATATTCTTCATGCCCTTTTCCCGCAATTAATACAATGTCCCTGCTTTTTGAAAGGGCTATAGCCCTTTTAATCGCATATTTTCGCTCCGGAATGATCAGGTATCCACCCGACTTATCATCTTCAAACTTATCCATGCCACTTCTTTCTACCCCCACCTTAATCTCTTCAATTATCCTTAAAGGATCTTCACTGCGTGGATTATCGGATGTTATAATCAAGATATCGCTCATAGAAGCTGCAATAAGTCCCATTTCAGGTCTCTTTGCCCTATCTCTTTCCCCCCCACATCCAAAGACTGTAATAAGTCTTCCTTTAAAAAATTCCCTTATGGATAGGATGACATTCTTTAAGGCATCTGGGCTATGTGCATAGTCTATAATAACGGTTGTTCCATCTGGAGCCACTATCTTCTCCATCCTGCCCGGAACTTCACTTAAGGCCTCAATCCCACCTGATATCTCAGTTTGGTCTATACCAAGGGAAAGTGATGCTGCCCATGCAGCAAGTATATTATAGACATTAAACCTTCCTAAAAGGGGTGATCTAAAGGCAGTATCTTTGCCATTATAGAATATCTTTCCTCTTATTCCCTCTATATCAGATAAGAGATCATTTGCCCAGATATCTTCCTTTGTGTTAATTCCATAACAGAGCCTTTCGGTGTGAAGGGATCTACTCAAAAGCCTTCCTTTTGGATCGTCCACATTTACTATTGCCACACCACCTGTTTTTGGAAGCAGTATATCAAATAATCGCCTCTTTGCCTGGAAGTATCTTTCCATGCTCTGGTGATAGTCCAGATGGTCGTGGCTCAGGTTGGTAAATATCCCTATACCAAATGGAATAATATCCACCCTCTTTTGACTCAGGGCATGGGATGATACTTCCATAACAATATGAGTGACTCCGTCTCTTTTCATCTCATATAGCATCTTAATCAGATCCAATGATTCTGGTGTGGTTACAGGGGCCTTAAGACGCCTGTTTCCATACCTATATTCTATGGTTCCAACTACTCCTACCCTCTTTCCGGCCCTTTTAAGGATGCTTTCAATAAGATAGGCTGTGGTGGTCTTTCCATTTGTTCCAGTAATACCTATGAATGTCATATCCTTTTGAGGCATTCCATAAAGGCAGGATGATACCTTCCCCAAGGCATCCCTTGAATCTCTCACTATTATCTGGCATATATCTTTGAGATTTTCCATATATCTCTCTGTCAATATTGCAACTGCACCTCTCTGAATGGCATCCGCTATATAGTCGTGTCCATCAAGATATGTGCCTTTAATGGCAACAAAGAGATCCTTAGGTCTTACTTTTCGTGAATCATAAGAGATTCCCGAAATCTTCTGCTTAAGATCACCTATTATATCAACCTCTTCCAATTCCTCTATAAGTTCATAAAGCCACATACTCATAGGCTACCATAGATGGACGGTATAAAGACTACCTTTACTTTTGAGATCTCTTTTAATGGAATGCCAGGTTCTGGTATCTGATAGACGGCATAACCAGATCCCTCTGGCCATACCTTTATACCCAGCTCTTCTGCCTCTCTTAGGACCTCCCTTATTGTCTTACCCCTGAAGTCTGGTAGAAGCTTTCCATCTATGGATTCCTTTTCTTTTTCAGTTCTGTTATTTCTTTCCCTTTCAGCAATGAGAAGCGGATAGATAGGATGCTCTATATAGGATGGGGAAACTCCCATATAGAGCAGAGTCCATCTTCCCAGATCGCTAAATACGGGGGCGGCCACCAGCCCCCCATAGTGGATCCCCTGTGGTTCATCAATCTTAACAAGCATAACAATATGGGGATGCTCTATAGGGGCAAATCCCACAAACAGGGATATGTATCTTTCTTGATAATAGGTGCCGGTTTTGGGATCAATCTTTTGTGCAGTGCCTGTCTTTCCTGCAACCTTGTAACCATAGATAGAAGCGCGTCTTGCGGTTCCCTTTTCACTTACAACCTCCCCCAAGACCCCTTTTACAAGCTCTGCCACATTATCTGATAACACCCTTTTGATCTTATCTGTCTCGGTCTTCTTTACAAGATTACCGGATCTGTCTGTAATCTTGTATACAATATGGGGTCTTAAAAGGGTTCCTCCATTTGCAATGGCACTAAATGCAACAGCGAGCTGAAGAGAGGTTACAGAAAGCCCTTGACCAAAAAAGGCACTTACCCTGTCGAGCTCCCTTGTGCTGTCTGGAGCTCTAATATATCCGCTTCTCTCCCCGATGAGTTCAATGCGGGTCTTACTTCCAAAGCCAAATCTCTTTAGATACTCATAAAAGTTATTATATCCAAGCTGCATTCCGATCTTAATAGCCCCGATATTGCTAGAGTGCACAATTATATCCTTAGCTGTCAGATATTCATAGGGCTTTATGTCATGGATCAGATGCCCTGTCACTCTTAAGAGGCCCTTTTCACAGTAAAACTCTTCATTGAGGGTGATGGCCTTGCTATCCAAAGCAGCTGCCAGCAGAAAGGGTTTTATTGCAGAACCTGGTTCAAAGCAATCAGTTATTGCCCTATTTCTCCAGATATGCGGTGAATATCTTCTAAAGTTATTTGGATTAAAGGGGGGAACAATTGCCATTGCAAGGATCTGGCCACTGAATGGATTCATTATTATACATTCTCCACCCTTTGCATTGGTCTTTCTTACAGTATCTGCTAATACCCTCTCTGCCTTGTATTGAATATCCTTATCTATGGTCAGATAGACATTATAGGGCCCTAATTTATTGCTCAATGGTTCACTTATGTGAAAGGGCCTTCCTTTTGCATCCTTCATTATGATTATCCTTTGAGAAGGCCCTTTCAGCAGGCTATCCAGTGACCTTTCAATTCCTTCAAGCCCCTGATTATCTATGCCAGAAAAGCCTATTACCTGACCTGCAACAGTTGCAGAGGGATAGAATCTCTTTGTCTCATATATAAGACCTATTGCCCTGTCTCTGAGTGCCTTAATCCTCTGTGCCTTATCTATTGCCACCTTCCTCTTTATCCATACATATGTGGTCTTTCTTCTTAGTTTTCTGTATATCTCTCTGTAGGGAATGTTTAGAATTTGAGATAGCTCTTTTGATACCTTACCTTTTTTCTTTATTAGATGTGGATGTGCATAGACAGAGCAGGTCTTTATATTGATTGCCAATTCATATCCCTGTCTATCGTATATGGTTCCTCTTTCAGGTGGAATCTTTAATATATCTTTATAGCATATATCAGAGAGGGCCTTTAATTTTTCTTTTCTTAATATCTGAAGCTGATATGCCCTTCCAAGTAAGACAAATAGGAGTGCCTGAAATATAACGGCTACGATAAATATTCTCAATCTTATCCATATCTTCTGCCTTTTGGTCATGGCAATGTTATCACCTGCTCTGCCACAGGCTCTTTTAGACCTAAGCCCCTGATTGCCTTCTCTAAGTATGATGGTGATCTTAGCCTGGCAAGTTCAAGCCTGAGCTTCCGATTCTCTTCAAGAAGCTTCATCTCTTTTCTTTTTAACTCACTCAGATCATAGCCCAATTGGGTTCCTTCAAAGCCTGACCATACATATCCTATTCCGGATAGCATTATAAAGAGGAGAATCATCATTACAGCCCATATCTGTTTCCATGAAAGTGCCCCATCTTTATTGCCCAGCTTTCTGTTTCCTTTTAATCTTATCTTTACAGGTGAATATGCACCTTTCATGATCTATATCCTCTCTACAGCCCTTAATTTTGCACTTCTTGCCCTTGGATTTTCCTCAATTTCCTGGGCCTTAGGCCTAATGGCCTTTTTATTTAGTCTTTTAAAAAGAGGGCTCCTATTACATACACACCTTTCAAGCCTTGGCGGACAGATACATGGGTTTTCCCATCTCTTGATCGCCCCTTTTATAAGCCTATCCTCTAAGGAGTGATAGGATATAAATACTGCTCTACTACCCTTCTTTAAGATCCCCGGTATTATGGACAATACCTTATCTAAGTTTTCAAGCTCCTTGTTTACAGCAATCCTTATGGCCTGAAAGACCTTTGTGGCAGGATGAATCCTTCTTCGTGCATATCTTACAGGTACAGCCTTTAGTATCAGCTCAGAAAGCCTCTTGGAGCTCTTAATGGGCTCTTTCTTTCTCTCTCTGAGGATTATGTCTGCAATCTTTCTATGATATCTCTCCTGCCCAAATTCCTTAAATATCCTGCTAAGCTCCTCTTTAGAATATCCATTTACTATCTCATAGGCCCTCAGATCTTGCCTAAGATCCATCCTCATATCTAAGGGTTCATCTCGCATAAAGCTGAATCCTCTGCCAGACCCTTCCAATTGAAAAGAGGAAAGCCCGAAGTCAAGGAGTATTCCATCTATATGTCTTTGTTGCTCTGATTGAAGAATCTGAGCAATCTGGGTGAATGAGCTATTATGGAAAGAGACTCTTTTTTCAAATTCCTTAAGCCTTTCTTTTGCAATGCGGAGGGATTCTTTATCCCTTTCTATACAGATCAGTTTTGCCTTTGAAGATGTGGCCTTAAGGATATGGAGACTATGCCCCCCTGTGCCTGTAGTTGCATCCACATAGATTCCGTCTCTATCAGTGATCAGATATCTCAATACCTCCTCCACCATTACAGGTGTATGAAAGACCATAAGCTATGGGCCACTTTTTCTTGAAAATAATTCATTTATTATGCTGGGGAATTCCTCTCTTATCTCAGCAAAATACTTTTCCCATGTCTCAGTATCTATGATCTTGAAGAATCTAACGGAGCCAACCACCATAACATCTTTATTTAATTTTGCCACATCTCTTAAATTTGGAGGAATAGTGATCCTGCCCTGCTTGATCTGACATGGATGTCCACCAGATATAAAATAGTCCACATACCTTTTGACCTTTTCCTCATATATGGACATATTCTGAATCTCATCTGCGATCTTATCCCATTCATTTTCTGGATATACCCATAGCCCTATATCACCATTGGTTATTACCACAATATCTTCACCCTTCCTCTTAAGCACACCCTGGAACCTGGCTGGAATAACCAGCCTACCCTTCTCATCTATTGAGTGTCTGAATCTACCATAAAAGTAACTTTCCCCCACTTAAACTCCACCATCCCCCACTTTTTCCCCTTTTTACGGGAATTAGTTCCCCATGTCAAGAGAAAAAATTTAATTTAAAGATAATCTATTTACCTACAATATATTGTATTTTAAAATTTTAGGGTATCATAATATAGATAGAGGAAAGATCAGGAATATTTAAAAATAGACATAATGAGTGTAAATAGGTAGAGAGCCAATAGGAAGAGATTAAATGCAAGTCCTGAATAGGCATAGTCTTTGTCCCCTTTCTTTTCAATATATGCAAATGATTTAAGGGATAGCACAGTTCCCAAGATAAGAAGCGAAGGTATTAATATGAGAAAGGGTATTAGGAGGGAAGAAGAAAGGAGCCTTCCCCTCTTCCATAATATAAACCCGCACCCCAAAGCGGCAGTGAAAAATGGGATGAGAAAGCCCAGTATGGCCCTGTTGTTAGTAGACTTTATCCCTGGGAAAAGATTCATCTCTCTCCCCCATAGTATATAAAAATTTAAGATATCCTAAAGACTAATTTTTCAAATATCATTATTAGCTTGCCATAGGGATATATCCAGAATAAAATAAAAAAATAGATCTTTATTCCATAAGGAGATGAGAAATTATGGCAGGTCTTATTCTTTGGAAAGACAGAGAGATTAGCAGGTTAAGAAGAGAGATTGATAGGCTCTTTAGCCAGATATTTGATGAATTTAGTGTCCCAATATATCCCAGATCCTGGAAGAGGGTTCCATATGTGGATATATCAGAGACAGAAGATTATATATATGTCCATGCAGAGATTCCAGGGATTCAGCCAGAAGATCTGGATATATCCATACAGCATGATGTCTTAGAGATTAAAGGAATAATTAAGAGAGAGTGGTCAGAGGAGTATGAAGGATACAGAAGGGTGGAAAGACAATATGGCTCATTTTCAAGAAAGATTCCCCTTCCATGCCCTGTGGCGGTAGATGAGGTAAAGGCAAACTATAAGAATGGGATCTTGGAAATTGAGATGCCCAAGCTGAGAAAAGAACTAAAGAGACGCATACCTATCGAAGTGGTTTAAGGAGGATTTAGATATGCCAAAAAGGAAGAGGGGGGGAAAGGATGTTCCCTATGATAAACTGAGGCTGAGAATAGATCCCCAAAAATTGCCCTTTAAGACCACTGAAGAGTTAGAGCCCTTAGATGAGATCATAGGACAGGAAAGGGCGGTCAAGGCACTTAGGTTTGGAGTGGGAATAAAAAGAGAGGGCTATAACGTGGTTGTGACAGGCTGGCCAGGGAGCGGAAGACTCTCACTGGTTAAGAAGCTGCTCAAAGAGTTTTCAGAGGACCAAAGACAGACCCCTGATGATCTCATATATGTTAATAATTTTAAAGATCCTGACTCTCCAAGGCTTATAAGGCTTAAGGCAGGGGAAGGAAGGGAATTTAAAAAGGATATAAAGCAGTTTGTGGAAAACCTTAAAAGGGAGGTCCCCCAGCTCTTTGAAAGTCAGGAATATATCAATAGAAAAAAGCAGATAATGGAAGAATATGAACAGAAGGGGAAGCAGTTCTTTAAGGAACTGGATAAACAGGTCCGCTCTGAAGGCTTTACCTTAGTGGATATCCAGGTTGGGCAGATAAGAAGGCCAGAGGTGATGCCCCTTGTGGATGGAAACCCGGTCCATATTGACCAGCTGGAAGAGATGGTAGAAAAAGGCAGATTTCCAAAGGATGAGTTTGAAAAGATAAGAGAAAAGCAGAAAAGGCTCAGGGAAGAGATAGATCAGATCTTTATAGAACTAAGGGAATTACAGAAGGAGGTCCAAAGGAATATTGAGGAGATGGACAGGGTGATGTTCTTAAAGATGGCCTCAGAGCTGCTTCAGCCCATTAAGGAGAGATACCCATATGAGAAGGTGGAGGAATACCTGAATCAGATGCTTGAAGATATGGCAGAGAATATCCAGATATTTACGCACAAGGCTTCATCTCCAATACCTGTTTCCCTGTTTAATGTTGATCCCTTTGTTGCATATGAGGTAAATCTATTGGTGGATAACTCAGAGACCAAAGGCCCCCCTGTTATAATTGAATCCTATCCCACATATAGAAACCTCTTTGGTATTATTGAAAGGGTGGTTGATAGGACCGGAGTGTGGAAGGCCGATTTTACAAAGATCCGTGCAGGCTCTTTTCTAAAGGCAAATGGGGGCTATCTGGTAATAAACCTCTTAGATGCACTGTTTGAGCCAGGGGTCTGGCAGGCGCTTAAGAGGGCCCTTAAGACAAACAGGATGGAGATACAGAGCTTTGATCCCTTCTATTATTTCTTTACCAGTGGTCTTAAACCAGAGCCCATTGATATAGATGTAAAGGTAATAGTTATATCTAACCCCTATATTTATCATCTCCTGCTCTATTATGATGAGGATATGGAAAAGATATTTAAGATAAGGGCGGATTTTTCCACCTCTATGGATAATACCAGTGAGAATATCTATCAGATGGCACGTTTTGTAAAGAAAAAGGTAGAAGAGGAAAATCTCAGACCCTTTGACAGGACAGCCATAGCTGTTTTAGTGGAAGAGGCCATAAGAATGACAGGAAGAACCGAGAAGATATCCACCAGCTTCCCAAAGATAGCCAATATCTTGAGAGAGTCAGATTTCTGGGCACAACAGGAAGGTTCTGATCTTGTAATGGAAAGGCATGTGGAAAAGGCAATTGAAGAGAGGATCTATAGATCCAACCTGATTGAAGAGCAGATCCAGGAGATGATAGACAGGGGAACCCTGATGATTGATGTGGACGGAGAGGTGGTTGGTCAGGTAAATGGGTTGGCAATATATGATATGGGAGATCTCACATTTGGAAAACCTTCCAGAATCACTGCCACTACCTCCATGGGAAGGGCCGGGATAATCAATATAGAAAGAGAGGCAGATCTATCTGGAAAGACCCACAACAAGGGTGTCCTGATCCTTAGCGGATATCTGAGAAAGAGATATGCACAAGACAAACCCCTTACTCTGAGCGCAAGCATTGCCTTTGAACAGTCCTACTCAGGAGTTGATGGAGACAGTGCCTCATCCACAGAGCTATATGCACTGCTTTCCAGTCTCTCTGGAGTCCCCCTTAAGCAGTATATAGCGGTAACCGGTTCAGTTAATCAAAAGGGGGAGATACAGCCCATTGGGGGAGTAAATGAGAAGATAGAGGGTTTCTTTGACTGCTGCAAAAGGCTGGGACTAAATGGTAAGCAGGGGGTAATGATTCCAGAGGCAAATGTAAAGGATCTGATGCTCAGAAAGGATGTGGTAGATGCCGTAAAGAGAGGCAAATTCCATATCTATGCGGTAAAGACCATAGATGAGGGAATAGAGATCCTGACTGGCAAAAAGGCAGGAGAAAGGAAAAAGAACGGCACATATCAAAAAGATACCATAAACTATCTGGTGGACAAAAGGCTAAGAGAACTTGCAGAGGGAATAAAGAGTTTTGGAGAGGAGGAAGAGGAAGAGAAGAAGAAAAAGGGCAGGAAGAAAAAGACATCCAAAAAGGGATAGGATACATGAATCTTCCCCCATATAATCAAAGGCAAAAAGAGGGGCATACTTCATAATCTATGGTGTGGAAAAGATAATTCCCAAGCTTACCCATTTTACCCTACTATCTTATAAGCATAACAATTACATCCATCACATTTGTCTTTGTTGGCCCTGTTATCAGAAGATCTCCTACTGAGTTTAAGAAATTATAACTATCATTTCTAATTAAAAAATCCATAGCATCCAGTCCCTTTTTTATCCCCTTAGAAACTGTAAGAGGATCCACTATACCTCCTGCTGCATCTGTAGGACCATCATTTCCATCTGTTCCCCCGCTCAATATCACCACCCTCTCTGGCATTCCACCAAGTTCAATGGCACACTGAAGGCAGAATTCCTGATTCCTTCCTCCCTTTCCATCCCCCCGTAGGGTAACTGTCGTCTCTCCACCTGACAGTATACAGAGGGGTGGGGGAAAGGGATTGGAACTTTTGATCACCTCCTTACAGATACCTGCCATTGCCCTTGCCACTTCCCTGCTCTCACCCTGAATCATGGAAGATAGAAGCAACACTCTATATCCCAATTCCTCTGCCTTCTTTGATGCTGCCTTAAGGGCCTTTAGATTGTTCCCTATGATGACATTATGAATATCATTAAAGCAGCTATCTCCAGGTTTTGGAGTATCTGGAATCTCACCCTTAACCCCCTTCTCTATATGTCTTAATATGGATTCTGGAGCGTCTCTTAGACCATATTTATCTATTATCTTTCTTGCATCCAAAAAGGTGGTATCATCGGGCACAAAGGGGCCAGATGCAATCACCTCAAGGCTATCTCCCACCACATCAGAAAGCATGAGGTTTAAGACTGAGGCAGGATATGCAGCCCTTGCCATCTGCCCACCCTTTGAAAGGGATATGTGTTTTCGTATGGTATTTATCTCATCAATGCTTGCGCCACATGCAAGGAGCATCTTTGTGATCTGTTGCTTTTCCTGAAGGGTGATGCCTTCAGCAGGCAGAGGAAGGAGCGCAGATCCACCTCCAGAGATAACAGATATTATAAGATCCTCTTTACCTGAGTCTCTTAACAGCCTTAATATCTTTTCAGTTCCTTTTAGCCCGTTTCCATCTGGCACAGGATGGCCTGCCTCAACAAGTTCAATATATCTTAGCTCTTCTACAAAGCCATATTTTACATTTACAATTCCACCTCTTATCCTGTCTTTTAGGATCTCTTCCAGAGCCTTTGCCATAGGAGCAGAGGCCTTTCCACCTCCCACAACCCAGATACTCTTGAATCTTTCAAGGGGAATTTCAATTCCTTTATCCTCTATAGTGAGGAGCGACCTATTAACTAAATCAATCTGATCCTTAACCGCTACATAGGGGTCAACCGCATGAACTGCTGAAGCAAATATCTTCTCTGCATCTTCTCTGAGCTCTTTTAATAGTTCCATATCCTTACCTTAAAACATATTGTAATTGCTATTTCAAATGGATTTTATTAGAGTAAATATATAAAGGCTCAAAAAGGGGTAAAGGATGAAGACAAAGATAATTGTGGTGTTAATAATTATCATATTGCTTGGTATTGTGGCCTTTCAGAATCAGTCTGATATAAGCATAAAGCTATATTTCTGGAAGCTATCTGTCTCTAAGGCCATCTTTATTCCCGTTTCCATATTTATCGGGTTTATATTTGGATATATTTCAGGAAGATTCAAAAAGAGGAGATCAAGATAGGCTCTCCTGTTTATCCTTGCTATATCTTTTCATAAGCTCCTCTAAGAGTTTTCCCTCTATCTTTTCCTTTTCAAGCAGGATCTTTGCACCCTCTTCCAGAACCTCCCTTTTATCCTTTAAGATAGAGACTGCCCGTTGGTATTGGAAATTAATTATCTCTTTTACCTCATCGTCAATCATCTTGGCAGTCTCTTCACTGTATTCCTTTGCTCCTTCAACTGAGATATCCAAAAACTGAGCCCCCTTTTTGCGTGAAAAATATACCTGCCCGATCCTGTCACTCATTCCATATTCCTTTACCATGCTTCTTGCAATATCAGTTGCTCTTGCAAGGTCGTTATGTGCACCAGTAGATATATCCCCGAATACAATCTCTTCAGCAGCCCTACCACCCAAGAGGGTAGCTATCTTATTGAGTAGTTCTGTCTTTTTCATAAGGAATCTCTCTTCTGTGGGAACCTGTATGGTGTATCCTAAGGCTGCAATTCCCCGTGGGATAATGGATATCTTTTGGACCGGTTCTGTCCCTGGAAGGGAGAGAGCCACAATTGCATGTCCAATTTCATGATATGCAACAATCTTTCTCTCTTCTTCATTAATTAGCCTGTTTTTCTTTTCAAGTCCTGCGATGACTCTCTCCACTGCCTCTTCAAATTCCTCCATTCCAACCCTCTTTTTACCCTTTCTCACTGAAAGAAGCGCTGCCTCATTTACAATATTTGCAAGGTCAGCTCCCACCATCCCTGAGGTCATATTGGCTATCCTTTCAATATCTATATCCGGCTCTGTCTTTACATTTCTAAGATGTATCTTTAAGATTTCCACCCTTCCCTTCTTATCAGGCCGATCCACCAGTATCTGCCTGTCAAATCTTCCGGGTCTGAGGAGTGCAGGGTCAAGGATTTCAGGTCTGTTGGTAGCTGCCATGAGAATTACACCCACTCTGGGATCAAAGCCATCCATCTCCACCAAGAGCTGATTAAGGGTCTGTTCCCTTTCATCATGTCCGGCTGTAACTCCCACCCCCCTTGCCTTACCCAAGGCATCCAGCTCGTCAATAAATATGATGCATGGTGCCTTTTGCTTTGCCTGAACAAAGAGATCCCTAACTCTTGCAGCTCCAAGCCCGACAAACATCTCCACAAATTCTGAACCACTCAGGCTAAAGAATGGAACACCACTCTCCCCAGCTACTGCCTTAGCGAGCAGTGTCTTACCTGTTCCAGGAGGACCCACAAGGAGTATACCCTTTGGCATCTTTCCGCCGATCTCTGAAAACTTCTGGGGCTCTTTAAGAAACTCTACTATCTCTATCAGTTCCTGTTTGGCCTCATCCACACCTGCTACATCCTCAAAGGTAACTCCCAAGTCTTCTTGCATATATATCTTTGCCTTATTTTTCCCCAATGTCATAAAACCCTGCTGTCCCATCATTCTGCGAAAGAAGAAATACCATATTGCCAAAAAGAGGAAGATGGGAACAACCCAGGAGATAAGATCCCTAAGGAATGTGGACTCCATCTTCCCTTTAAATATGATATTATATTGGGAAAGCAGCTCAGAGAGCTCTGGATCTACCCTGATGGTCTTAAAGAGATGGGGTTTGCCATCATCTCCTATCATCTTTCCGGTGATAAGGTTTGACGAAACGGCAATCTCTTTAATCCTGTCCTGTTTAAGAAGCCTCAGGAATTCACTATATGGTATGCTCTTTATGGCAAAGAGAGTGGCTAGATAGTTCTGGATCAGGAGCACGATCCAGATGCCTATTAGCAGATACCATAGAGAAAATTTATGATGTCTTTCCATTATTCCCTCCTCTGGATTTCCATATTATTTAAGATAATAATCCATTGATATTTAACAATACCTTTAGCCCTCTTGTATATTCCCCTTTTTTAATTCCAGCTTCACATTAAGGGGTGGAGAGGTCCCCATCTTTGGTTCTCCCATATATAGGGTAACATGGGGAAAGGGGATTTCAATCTGAAGCTCATCAAACACCTTTTTAACCCGTCTCTGAAATTCCCTCTTTATCTGCCACTGCTTAAGAGGCTGTGTCTTAAACCTCACCCTGATTACCACTGCTGAATCTGCAAATTCCTGAAGACCAAATATCTCCATAGGCTCCAGTATATATCTTCCATATTCAGGATCTTCTCTTAGCTCCTCTCCTATCCTCTTTAGCACCTCCATAACCTGATCCACATCCTCCCTATAGGCAACGCCTATATCCACAACTGCTCTTGAATACTCTTTTGTGAGGTTTGTGACAGTATCAATGGCACTGTATGGAATCACATGGAGATCCCCTTCAAGCCCCCTTATCTCCATCTTTCTAAGACCAATGGATTCCACAAGCCCCGATCTTCCAGCTACCATAACCCAATCTCCCACTCTGATGCTATCCTGAAACAGGATAAAGAGACCATTTATTATGTCTTTTACAAGTGTCTGCGCCCCAAATCCAACTGCAAGACCCACCAATCCTGCACCTGCAAGTATGGGAGTGGTATTTATGCCCACCTGATCAAGTATCACTATCCCACCTACAAATGTGACCCCAATCTTTAAAGTTGATCTCGCCACCGGTATCAATGTGCGTGCCTTTTGGGAAATCTCCTTCCTTTGGAATCCCTCTTTTAAGATGAAGTCACTAAAGAACTGGGAAAGCTCGATCATCACCAGCACCACTGCTGATATAATCAGGATGGTTATGATTCTAAGTATTATGACTCTTCCAAGCTCTGATGATATTATCATAACCGCTGGCACACCCCAGATCTGAAGCACGGTTCCAGATAGTAGAAGGATCATGAATCCCTTAATTCCCTTTTTAAGAAAGGCGATATATCGGTTGGTCTTCTCTTCAAGACCTGGAAATCTCTCTTTGATCTTTTCATTTATGGCAAAGAAGCGATTAAAGAGTAGATCAGAGAGATAGAATATGGGATATGCGATTGCAATTGTTATAAGGGATTCTAAAGTGGTAAAGATGAGATATCGGTATCCCCTATTAAAATTAAAGAGAATAAATATGGATACTGTCCAGATATACAACACGGTGATGATATGCCAGTATCTTATAATCATATTCGAGAGGCTTCCCATTCTGTCTTTATATTTCAGCCCCTTTTTCTCCACATATGCCTTTACAATCCTTCCAAGCTGAAGGGTGAAAACAGTCAAGAGCACAGGATATGGTAAAAATAGTATTCCATATATAAGAGTAAGAGAGTCTTTAGGTATAGAGATGGTGAGGATAAGATCTTTTAGAATCAGATAGAATACAGAATATCTGAGAAATCTGAGATACCAGATCCAGAGATAATTTGCATTTTCATCCTCTAAGGGTATGAGCCTCTTTTTGATATCTTGAGGCGAAAGGATTAAGTTACCGACCTCGTATAGGGCCTTATAGAATAGGACTGAAAATGCAAAAAATAGCATAAGACCTATTAACTTAGGAAATGATCTAAATATATTGAAGGTAATAAATAGGAAGCCCAAAAATACACCATAAGGAAGTAGCTTAATAAATATCTCAATTATATGTAGATAGACTCTTTTTATGGACCTCTGGGATAAGGGATCAAATCTGAGTCTTCTTAAGTAAAATCTGATAATGAGTGAAAAAAAGAGACTTATTCCTAAGGATAAAAAGATATTTATAAGAAGCCTTCTGTTTTCATCAACAGAAAGGAATCCTCTTAATTCTTTTAATTTCTGAGGTAATAGAAAGAATAGCCTTAGGGTAGATATGGTTGAATTTCGGAACTCAGATACCAACATATCAAATCTTTCAAAGCCCTTTTCCATAATGAGTGCCTTTTTAGATTTGGGCATCTCCTTTTTTTCTATCTCCATAGTCCTCAATAGCGACTTTAGCTCCTTTAAGAGCCTTTCTCTTCTCTGTTGGTTTTCAAGTAGATTGATCATATCTCTGAGCTCTTCTTCAGAAGGTCTGCTATCTCTCTTTTGTGCTAAGGCCTTTGCCTGAGCTGATAAAAAGAGAAGGGTCAAGAAAAATATCAGGAGCCTTTTCATATGCTAACCCCTTTAACCGAATTAGATATAGATTTAAATATCAAGAAGGCCCCTTTTGTGCAAAGATAAAAGAGGAGGATTCATTTAAAGAGAGCTCATAGAACCAGGTTTATGAGAGTTCCACTATCTGAATCTGGCCCTTTAACCTTTCCACATCCTCTCTATGACATAACTCGGTTCCAGGAGTAAGCACAGTTGCTGTGCCCGCTGCACATGCAACCGTTAAACACTCTTTGAGGTCTTTTCCCTGTGACAGAGAAAGAATAAATCCTGCAAGGGCAGAATCTCCTGCACCTACAGTGCTATCTGTTTCAATCTCAGGAGGGATGGCCTTAATCTTATAGTCTTCAGTTGAAAGGAAGAGCCCCTCTTTTCCCAACGAGGTAAGCACATATCTGATCCCTTTTTTATGCAGTATATCTGATGCCCGTATAACATCATGATCTTTCTCTATATCTCTTTCCATAAGCCTTGAAAGTTCATGCTTATTGGGTTTGATGCCATCTGGCTGATAGTTAATAGATTCCTTGAGTGCCTTTCCATCGGTATCCAGAAAGACCACTGCATTCTTCCTCTTTCCTGCAAGAATAAGCTGGGCATACAGATTGGGAGTTATCCCTCTTGGAAGGCTTCCACTCATAACAAAATAGTCCATATTGTGAATAGAGAGTATCTGATTGTATAGCTCACCTATCTCTGCAGCACTTACCTCTGGGCCTGCTGCACTTATTATGTATTGAATTCCTGTATCCTGCTCTTTTATGATCAGATTGGTCCTGGTCTCTCCTGCAATCCTTGTAAAATTTGTCATAACTCCTGCATTTATCAGCAATCCTTCCAGGTGTAGCCCATGATATCCACCCACAAATCCCAAGCTCACACTCTGCCCCCCAAGCTCCTTTATCACCCTGGATACATCTATTCCCTTACCTGCTGCATAATACTGTTCTTCTAACACCCTGATTGTATCATCTTCCACAAATCTCTTTATAACTATGGATCTATCAAGTGCTGGATTAAGTGTGAGTGTATATATCATCTCTTAACTCCGGTAATCTTTTTTGGAATTATTATTATCTGCCCTATATAAAGCTTTTGATTCTTCTTAAATCCATTGGCCTTTCTGATGCTTTCAACTGATACCCCAAATCTCTTGGATAGCCCATATAGGGTATCACCTCTCTTTACCTTGTAACGTATTATCTTAGAGCTAAGAGGAGATGGCCTTTTGGACGGCTCTCTTTTTGATACTGTCTCTACTTCTGAATATTTGAGTTCTGATAGCCTTTTCTGCATGTCCAATATGGTCTTTTCAAGCCCTTTGACCCTATTTTTTAAATCTGCCATTCCCTTTTCTATCTTAACCAATCTGGATTCAATCAGCTCCACATTCTGAATTCTTTTAGATATTATGGAAGGCCTTTCAGGCCTTTTCTGTTTACGGGAAAAAAAATTGAATATTACAAAAATTAAGATACATATTCCTATGATTAAAAATACCAGATGCCTTGTCTTTATCTCAAAATATCTGGTACCGCTATCTTGTCTTTCATCTATTTCTACCTCCTCCAAGATATCATCCATATCCCTTTTTTCTTCTTTGTCTTCCATAATTCCCCTTTTTAATTAAATTTGTTTAGATAAAATTAATGATATTCCAATTCAAAAGTCAACAAAATTTCAAATTTTGCCTATTTTTAGATGACATGTACTTATCCATTCTTTCCTCACCTCTAAGCTTTTCTTCGCAAGTGGACACTTACGAAGTGGAGATAATTACGGCAAGTTATTGGATTAGGAAGCTGTTTTTGATTTTTCCCTTAATCTGCTTTACATGAGAGTTTATTAAAAGAATATAAGCTTTATATACGGTATAAATTTTGGGATCCATCTAATTAATTCATTTTGACAGTTCAATTTTTAATTAGTAAAATTTATTAAAATATTTAATAAGTTGGGTGATTTTATGAAAAGGCTACCGCTGGATACCTCTTCCTTTAGGCAGATAAGGGAGAGGGATCTTTTGTATGTGGACAAGACCCGTTGGATCTATAGGATGATAGATGAGGGGATCTGTTATTTTCTATCCCGTCCCAGGAGGTTTGGAAAATCCCTTACCATTAATACCCTGAAGGAGCTGTTTAGAGGAAACAGGGAGCTATTTAGGGGACTATGGATTGAGGATAGGTGGGAGTTTAAGGAGTATCCCATAATTATTTTTGATTTTAATGAGATAGGTGC
>CAYTXJ010000006.1:0-34369 GCA_964440775.1 uncultured Desulfobacteraceae bacterium
TTCAAAGCTCTCATTCCTTATCTCTTAAATTAATAATTCAAGAGATTTTTGTTTGTCAATGATAAAAAAAATTAAGTATATTCTTATAAATTCTAAAGGAGGAATTCCATTATGGAAAGGGCAACGGTCTTTTTTACTGATATTAGAACTACTCCTAAGTTAAACCTCTTTGATAAGTTGAACAATCTACTGAATGCGGTTGAGCTCTCTAAGATGATAAAAAAGAGGGATCTGGTTGCCATAAAGCTTCATTTTGGAGAGAGGGGTAATCTCGCCTATGTAAGGCCTAATCTTTTAAGGAAGATAGTGGACTATGTAAGATCCATTGGTGCATGTCCCTTCCTGACAGATACCAATACCCTTTACGCTGGCTCAAGGAGTGATAGCATATCTCATATTATCACCGCAATTGAAAATGGATTTAGCTTTTCTGTTGTAGGTGCTCCCCTGATTATTGCAGATGGTCTGAGAGGTGCAAGCTACAGTGTGGTTGAGATTGGACTTGAAAATGTAAAGGAGGCATATATTGGAAAGGAGATAGTGGAAAGTGATTTTCTTTTGGTCGTGACACATTTTAAAGGTCATGAACTTTCTGGTTTTGGAGGGACTCTTAAAAATGTGGGAATGGGCTGTGCAGCACGTAGAGGCAAATTATACCAACATTCAGATGTTCATCCAATAGTTAAAGAGAAGAGATGTGTGGGTTGCGGGGATTGTGTATCCCATTGCTCTCAATCTGCAATAAGGCTTAGAGATAAAAAGGCCTATATTGACCCATCTCTCTGCATAGGGTGTGGTGAATGCATCCTGATATGTCCTAATAAGGCCATTGATGTAAAATGGAGCACAGACATTGTAGGATTTCAGAAAAAGATGGTGGAGTATGCATATGCTGTCTTAAATAATAAAAAGGGAAGGGCGTTATTTATAAATTTTCTTACAAGCATATCACCTGCCTGCGACTGCTACCCCCACAGTGATATACCCATTGTATATGATATAGGAATTATGGCATCCACCGACCCTGTTGCCATTGATAAGGCCTCAGTGGATATGGTTAACAGCAGAGAAGGAAACAGGGCTTCTGCCCTTAAAGGTGGTTATGGAAAGGGAGAAGACAAATTCATGAATCTCTATCCAAAGGTTAATTGGATGATCCAATTGCAATGGGCAGAGAGGATCGGACTTGGAACAAGGTCCTATAAGATTGTGGAGATCTAAAAGGGTATGGAATATGAGATAGTCTCAGAGGCACTTACCAAGTTCTATGGCCTTAAGATGGCCATAGAGGATGTAAACTTCTGTATCAGGAAAGGGGAGGTGGTGGGATTTTTGGGGCCAAATGGTGCGGGTAAAAGCACCATATTAAAGATACTTACCTGTTTTTTAAGGCCTACAAAGGGAAGGGTCATAATTGATGGTATGGATATAATAAAAAGATCCATAGAGATCAGAAGACTCATCGGATTTTTGCCAGAAAATGTGCCCCTATATTCTGAACTCAGAGTAAGGGATTTTCTCAGATTCTGTGGCAGACTAAAGGGCCTCTCCAGGCAGAGGCTACGAGATGATATAGAGAGGGTGGTGGAGATCTGTGACATAAGTCATATTAAAGATTCCCTGATAAGGCATCTATCAAAGGGGCTAAAACAGAGGGTTGGCCTCTCACAGGCCCTGCTTGGAGATCCATCAATCGTTATTTTAGATGAGCCCACCTCTGGGCTTGATCCGGTTCAGAGAGTGGAGATGAAGAGGCTTTTGAGGCGTCTTTCAGGAAAAAAGACAGTTATCATCAGCACCCACATCCTTAAAGATGCACAAGATATATGCGATAGGGTGATAATACTTAAAGATGGAAAGGTATTGAGGGAAGATACACCAGAAGGAATCTCTAAGGCCATAGAGGGTCAAAGGCTTATATCTTTAAAGATTAAAGAGGGTGCAAAAGAAGAGATAGAGGAGTTGCTTAGAAATATTAGTGGTGTCCATGAGGTAATCTTGGAAGATGAAGGAGAGATCATAATAAAGGCTGATTTTGACCCAGATATAAGGCCTGAAGTTGCAAGGTCTATTATAGATAAGGGATATGAGCTGCTTGAATTAAAAGAATTAAAGAAGGATCTGGAAGATAGCTTTTTCTATCTTATAAAAGGAGCTACAGAGTGAGATCTATCTGGGCCATATGCAAGAAGGAGCTCTATATAACATTTGCATCCCCCATCTTTTATGCGGTAGGCTTTATATTTCTTCTCTGCTCTGGCTATTTTTTATATAGCAGCACTGCCTATTTCAGCTATCTGAGTTATCAGGCCCAACTTAATCCCATACTTTCAGAAAGGCTTAATCTTACTGCTATGGTCATATCCCCGTTCTTTGGAGATCTTTCTGTGGTGCTCTTACTTATAATTCCCATGCTGAGCATGCGACTCTATAGTGAAGAGAGACGATCTGGCACCATAGAGCTCCTGTTTACTTATCCTTTAAAGGATTTTGAAATACTGTTCGGGAAGTTTCTTTCCACATTTATTTTAATCTGCGTAATACTTCTTTTTACTTTACCAGGAGTATTGATACTTTGCGTATTTGGAAATGTGGAAAGAAATATACTATTTTCAGGATACTTGGGGCTCCTTCTCCTTGCATCCAGCTTTATATCCGTGGGGCTATTTACATCTTCCCTTACAGAAAACCAGATAGTGGCTGCAGTGCTTAGCTTTGGATTGCTTCTGCTATTATTTGTAATAGGCTGGGCACAAAGGATAGCTCCTCCATCAATTGCACCCATATTCTTGCACCTTTCCATAGTAGGGCATTTGGAGGCCTTTACAGAAGGACTCATCGATACAAGGGATGCGGCATTTTATCTTATATTTTCTGCGTTTTGGCTCTTTCTTACCCTGAAATTTTTGGATATCAGCTTCTGGAGGAGATAGTAATTTTGAATAAATTTAAAAGGCTTATGCTCTTTTTGTTCATAAGTATTGGTATCTCTGTGATATTATATCTTCTGTCTCTTAGGTTCTATCTAAGATGGGATCTTACAGAATACAGACTCCATTCCCTTACTGAAAAGAGCCTTAGATTGATCTCTAAGCTAGATACACCCATAGAGATAATAGCATTTGTAAGGAAAGGGCATGAGAATGAGAAAGAGGTGCAGAGACTCCTTTCAGCCTATCGCTACGTATCTTCAAATATCCGCTATAAGATTGTTGATCCTGAAAAGAGACCACAGATAGCAAAGAGATATGGCATAGATTCATACAATAAGATTGTTATAGAGGCTCAGGGGAGGCGTCAGCTTGTAAATATCTTAGATGAAGAGCATATTACAGATGGGATAGTGCGAGTATGGAAAGGTAAAAAGATAAAGGTTGCATGGATACATGGGCATGGAGAAAGGCCTCTTAAAGGCTCAGGACTGAATACCTTTAATATCTTATATGAAAGGCAAAAAGAGGAAAATTATGATATCCAGGTGCTTAATATGGGAGATGAAAGGATATCTTCAGACTTTGATCTGATCATTATTGCAAGCCCTAAGATCCCATTTATGCCCAAAGAGATACAGAAGTTAGAGAGGCTCTTTTTAAATGGAAAAGGCATATTAATCCTGCTTGATCCTTTAAATAAGACGAATATGGAAGAGTTTTTAAAACGTTATGGCATTGTTGTTGGAGAAGATATGGTGGTAGATAAGATGGGACACCTTATGGGAGGCGATTATCTTATGCCAGTGGTTAGCCGATATGGGAATCATAAGATTACAGAAAGATTCAGACTTAATACCTTCTTCCATATGGCAAGGAGTGTGGAAAAGGGAAGTCCTCCTAACCGTTGGGTAAGGATAACCCCACTGCTCTTTACCTCTGATGCCTCATGGGCAGAGACCGATCTAAGGAGTCTGCTTAAAGGCAAAGTTGAATTTGAAGAGGGCAAGGACAGAAAGGGCCCCATATGTATCGGGCTTATATGTGAACTGCGGCTTCCCATAAGGGAAGAGGATCGTAAAAGGACGGGGATAAGGGGAAGGGGAAAGCTTGCTGTATTTGGGGATTCAGACTTTGCATCAAATAAGTATATAAATTTTGCTGCTAATTCTTTACTGATTGAAAATACCATAAATTATCTCTCTAAGAGAGACGAGCTTATCTTTTTTAAAAAGAGGCATCGTCCCATTGAGGCATTAATGCTTACTAAAACACAGGGTAGGATACTCTTTTGGGTAGGTATAGTGATAGTTCCCTTCTCTATGCTCCTTTTAGGAGTGGTGGTATGGCTTAAAAGGAGGGCAAAGTAAAAGTTATAGCCTGGGACATAGCTCTTCATGAAATGGTATGCCACTCAGGGGCCATTCATTTAAGGTCAATTTTTGAATCACCTCCGGCACAATGGACAACAACTCCCCTGCAAGCACACCAGATTCTCCCTTTTCCTCTGATAGTCTCTCACCACAGATTCCATGGATATATACCCCTGCAATTGCGGCCTTATCTAGGGGAAGGCCTCTAGCCAAAAATCCTCCTATAAGTCCAGTTAGGACATCTCCAGTTCCTCCACTTGATAGCACCGGATTTGCAGTAGGGTTAATAAAGATCTCTTTATTGGGAAGTGCCACAATTGTCCTTGCACCTTTAAGCACCAGATGTGTTCCATAATTTTCAATAAATTCTTCACATGTCTTGATCCTGTTATCCTGTATCTTTGATATAGCCACCCCCACTATCCTGGACATCTCACCAGGATGGGGAGTAATAATTAACCTGGATGAGTTGTCTTTTAATGTATCAGGGTCCTTAGATATACAGTTTAGGCCATCAGCATCTATTACCATGGGGAGTCTGCATCTTCTAATAAATTCCCTTACAAATTCCACTGTCTCAGGGTCTGTAGAGATACCTGGCCCTATTGCCACAGCACTCTTCCCCTCTGCAAGTTCCAATGCCCTTTCAATAGCATCTTTTGAAAAGAATCCTCTGCCGGTATCATGCAAAGGCTCTGTCATTGCCTCTGTCAGTTTAATTTCCAGGATGTGATTAAGGGTTTCAGGAATGCACAAGGTAACAAGCCCTGCCCCAGCACGAAGTGCCCCAAGTGCAGTAAGAGTTGCGGCTCCTGTCTTTCCTGTAGAACCAGCGATCACCAGAAGGTGCCCCCTTCTTCCCTTATGGATATCAGGTTCATCTCCTCTGAGGAATTCAATAAACTCTTCAGGTTCAATCAGTCTATACCTAAGTTTAAGTCTTTCATCTGGAACAGGACAGAGCCCTATGTCAATTACTACTACCCTTCCGCAATGCCTTGCCCCTGGAAATATAAGGTGTCCCACCTTAGGATAACCAAAGGTTACAGTGAGTTCTGCTCTAATTGCCACTCCCATAACCTTTCCATTGTCTGAAGAGACTCCAGAGGGAATATCTATGGATAAGACAGGCTTTTTAAGTGAGTTTATATCTTCAATTATATCCCTATAAAAACCTCTTATCTCAGCCTGAAGCCCAGTGCCAAATATGGCATCTACAATAAGATCTGCCTCCCTTATGGATGAAAGGATCGATTTCCAGCTTTCATATTCAGGGACATAACCTATCTCAATTCCCATATTTTTTATAATATCCAGATTTATCTTAGCATCTCCAGAGATCTTTTCATATTCTGCCAATACACACACCTTCACATCCAGGCCATACAGATGAAGGTAGCGGGCCACCACATAACCATCTCCACCATTATTCCCTTTACCTGCTATTACATAGACCTTTTGTCCTTGCTCTGGTTGAAAATGCTCTAAGAGATATCTCGCTGCTCCTCTTCCTGCATTTTCCATAAGGACCACCCCGGGAACTCCCATCTCTTCAATGGTGAAATTATCCATATTTCGCATCTCTTTTGCGTTTACCAAGATCATATCTACACCTCCAATACTACTATTGATATGGCATAGTCTCCGTGATCAGAAAGGCTTAAGTGAACCCTCTTTATTCCCTTCTCATTACATATATCCTGTGCCTTTCCATATAGTCTGATCTGGGGTGCACCCCCTTTTATATGGTATATCTCAATATCCTTCCATCTGACCCCCATACGCATTCCGGTGCGTATCGCCTTAGAGAAGGCCTCCTTCGCACTGAATTTCATGGCAAGAGATGATATCCATCTCCTTTTCGTCTTACACTCATCAATCTCTTTTCCTGTAAAGATCTTGCTAATGAATCTCTCTTCCATCTTATTTAGCACCTTGGTAAATCTTTTAATGTCAACTATATCAACTCCCACTCCATATATCATGAATCTACCCCCATAGGCTTAGTGTTCAATTTGAGAGCTTTATATAAACCTTTTTTACACTGGGGGTTACACCCCCCTCCGGGTCGGATGACCCTATAGGTCGGAGACCAGACCCCCAAAATTAACTTAAAATAACCCATAATTACAGCTTCTTCTGAGAGCTTTGAAAAATTCAAAGCTCTCAATTTTCAAAAACTTTTGATTCTTCTAAATACCGCCTTATGGCATATAAAAGGTTTTCTCTTGCCTTTTGGTAATTTCTATCATAATAGAGTGCGGCTGAAAAGTGATAGATGGCATCTTCAAGATGGCTTAGGTTAAAAAGGGCTATACCCATGTTATTATGGGCTTCAGGAAAGTCCTCCTTTAATCTTAAGGCCACATCAAGAAAAGAGATGCCATCTTCATATCTCTTTAAGGCTATCATAAGATAACCTAAGTTATTCCATGAAAAGGGATTCTGAGGATTAATTTCAGTAATTTTTTGAAATCTTTCAAATGCATCCCAGTATCTCCCTGCCTTTAGATATGCAACTCCTAAGCTATTTAATATATCTATATTTTGAGGGTCTTGTTCTAAGGCCCTTTTAAGAAAGAATATGGCAGATGATATATCTCCCTTTTCAAGATAGATGTTTCCCAGGTTCATGTTTGCACACATATGGGTCGGTCTTATGGATAAGACCTTTTTAAATATCTCAATTGCCTCATGCCTCCTTTCCATATTTAAAAGACATACTCCCAAGTTATTTAAGGCATCCAAATACTTCGGCCAGATATTAATTGCCTCATTAAATTCCCTATAGGCCCCATTCCAATTCCTCTCCTTTAAATAGGCAACTCCCAGATTCATATGTGCCACATAATTTTTTGATGTTATCAGCAAGCAGTGTCTAAAGACTCTTTTACTGTTTTTCCAATAGCTTAGCTGATCAAAGGTAAATAGGGAAAGATATACAATATAGAGACTTAAAAAGATCATAAAGAGCCCCTCTCTTATCCTTTTTGTCTCTATGCAGTGTCTTATCCCCCATACCAAAAGAATATATATTCCTATTGAGCTTAGATATGTATATCTATCTGCATATGCCTGCCCCCCTACCTGGACAATTCCGATTACAGGAAAGAGGGTGATTAAAAACCAGAGCCATCCCACAAACAGATAGGGATAGTCTCTCCTTTTATAGATAAAAAGTGCACTAAGAATAATTAGAAAGATCAATGACATAATGCCAAAGCTAAGAGATATGGATCTTCCAGGGTGAGGGTAGAAGATACAGAGGGCCTGTGGAAACAGTATCTTCTTTATATAGATAAGATAAGAGATGGATGCATTCCACAGTCTCAGATTAAAGGGAAGGGTATTTAGATCAGTTACTGCTCCACCTCTTAGTTGAGCCAGATATGTTATTATGCCTAAGAAGGCAGATAATATAAAGAGGGGTATCTTTTCTGTCCATATTCTTCTATTAAAGATCTTATCTGTTCTCTTTAAAGGCCAATAGTCAATAAGGATAAGGACCAATGGCAGGGATATGATCATGGGTTTAGATATGATACCCAGAGAAAAGGCTGTAATTACAAGCAGGTATCTTTTAATAGAAGGTGCCTTTGTCCAGTTTATGTATAGGATAGATGTAAGATACCAGAAGAATCCGCACAACAGATCCTTTCTTTCAGATATCCATGCAACAGATTCCACTCTCAATGGATGAAGTGCAAAGAGGGTAGTTACTATTAGGGATTCATAAAGCCTTCCAGTTGACTTTCTCAAAAAGAGAAAAAGCAAAAGCGTATTTGCAATATGAAAGAAGAGATTCCCCAGGTGATGCCCCCCTGGAAATTCATTGTAGATTTCGTAATCTAACATATGGGAGATCCAGGTAAGGGGATGCCAATTGGAATAATCCATGCTTTTGAATGCCCAGATAATATCTTTGATTGATAGACCTGTCTTTACATGTGGATTATCAGTTACATATATGCCATCGTCAAAGGTGATAAAGTCAAACCAAAGCATCTGAAGGTAGAGGATGAGCAGTGCGATTATGAGAAATAACGCCCATAGCTTTGCTTCTCTTTCAATATGGTTATCTTGCTCTTTATTCATCTGTAGCTTAGTCTTTCCATCTCTCTCTTTATATTTAAGATATTTCTCTTTGCCTCAACTAAGGTAGGATCTAACTTGATAGCCTTTCTGAGATATTCAATGGCCTCTCTGAATCTATGCTGTCTTGCCAAGGCAACTGCAAGATTATTCATTGCCACTGCATACTCAGGGCAGAGTGTGATTGCTGCCCTAAATTGGGCTATTGCCTCTGAAATCATAGGGACCTGCATAAGTTCATATCCTACCCTGTTATGCATAAATGCTATATAAGAGGGGTTTATCAATACCGCCTTATTATAGTGTTTCATGGCCTCTATAGTATCTCCTTCAGCACCATATTGCATTGCGATCATAAAATGTGCCACATAATTGTCAGGATTAACCTCAATGGCATGCATAAAGAGGGTTTTGGTATCCTTCCAGAACCCAATCTGTATAGTGCAGACATAAATAAGATAGCTTAAATAGGATATCACCAATGGGACAAAGACCCTATCTGGAACCTTAAATCTCTCAAGTATCTCATGTATGCCCCATACCATCATAATGGAAAGACCTGTTAGGGGAATATAGGTAAATCTATCTGCCATTGAAGGCCAAAGCCCCCATTGAAATATTCCAGATGCAGGTAATATTCCTATTATAAACCACATCCATCCTGTAAATAGATAGCTGTATCTATCTATCAACATTAAGACTCCAAAGGAAATCAGGAGTAGAATCAAAAGGGATATGAGGGTGGGTAAAAGGGCTATATCTTTTGGATAGGGGTAAAATATGGATAGATCACACGGTATAATGGCTTTAGAGATGTAGATTATATAGGATATAAGGGCGTTTTTAACCCTTAAAGATAGGGGGATGATATTGGTTTTAATAACTATCTCTGCATCCCTTTTTAAATAGATCACTAAGAATATGCTAAGCATAGATAGGATAATTATAGGAATCTTTTCATAAAGGATCTTATTAAAGTGGGGCTTTTTAAGTCTCTTAAATGGCCATATGTCTAATAGCATAAGGATAATAGGAAATATTATAGTAGAAGGCTTTGTCATAAGGGCCAAAGTAAGGCATAAGAGCAGATATGTATAGTTAAGGAGGTCTTGACTTTTAACATATCTAAGATAGAGGATTAACCCCAGATGGAAAAAGATTCCGCTCAATACATCCTTTCTTTCAGATATCCATGCAACAGATTCCACATGCAATGGATGTATTGCAAAGATAAGTGAGATTATTGCGCTTTTAAACGGGGATTTTGTTGCCCTTTTTAAGAATAAAAAGAGCAGACAGGCGGATATGATATGATAGATAAGGTTGCTTAAGTGAAATCCCCATGCACTATCTCCATAGAGTTGAAAGTCTAACATATAGCTGATCCAGACTAATGGGTGCCAGTAGTCTGGATCAGTGGCAGTTAAGGCCCATCTGATATTTTTAGGGCTGAACTGGAAGAGGTGTGTATTTCTAAATACATAGTTAGGATCATCAAAGTTAATAATATCATATCTTATCACCTTTAAATAGCAAAGAAAGGTGATGGATATGATCAGAATCAGAAGATAGAGGCTCTTTTTGGACTCTTTATCTTCTACATACATCTTTCCAACACTATAAATACCCTAAAGCCTAAGATCCTTCGTAAAGGGTGGAGGATATCTTCAATCCTTTTAAGATGCCTTAACATAGGCGGACATAAAAAGGAGATACCCTTAAATCCACCGCTAAGTGGATATATAAACAGATCCTGAATCCTCTTTACAATTATCTTTAACTTGGGGAATTTAATCTTAAATTGCTTTTGATATCTAAAAAAGATAAGATTTGAAACCGCCTGATTATCAACTATCTTTACACCTTCTTCCCTTAAAGGATCATCATTTAGGCATATGGCCTCGTTATGAAATATTCTGTAAATCATATAAGATAGGGGAGATACATATGGCTCAAGCAATATGAGTCGGCCCCCCTCTCTTAATGCCCTCTCTGATTCAAGGAAGAAGAGCGCTGGCCTTCTTAAGTGGTGTAAGACATCGATACATATTATATTGGATATGGACTGGGCTTTGAATGGAAGGCTATGGGCATCTAAAACGGTGTCAAGCCAGGGTAGAAATACTATGTCAGTTTCAATGCATTTTTCAATAAAGTCTTTTCCCATTCCAATTCCAGCCCCCAACTCAACTGTTGTTCCTTGAACTAAGTATCTCCTTATTAATGAAAACCACTGAAGGTATATCTCTCTGATTATCCTCTTTTTTCTCCATACCTCCCCCCTCTTAATTATGGTCTGATAGGGGTTGTTCATCTATATTGCCTTAAATCTCTTGAATGCAAACGCTGTCATCTTTAAAAGGAGCCATCCGTGTCTAAATCTCTTAATATTTGTCTTTCCATATCTTCGCTGGTGATATCTTACAGGGACTTCAACAATCTTAAGATTTTGTTTAACCGCACCCAGAATCAGCTCAAAATCCCCAAAAGGATCAATACTGCCCAGATATTCCCTTCTTAATGCCTCTATCTTCTTATAATCTTCCCTATATAAGGCCTTTGTGCCACAGAGGGTATCCTTAAATCTCTGGTTAAGTATCCATGTAAACATAAGGGAGAAGAATTTATTACCCATATAGTTTAATAGTCTCATTGCCTGTCTTTCCAGGGGATATATCAGCCTGCAGCCATTGGCAAACTCTCCAAGATCATCCCTTAGCACCCGATAAAATTTTAAAAGATCTTCTGGTGGAACACTCAAATCGGCATCTAAGATTATTAATATCTCTCCTTTCGCATTTAAAAATCCTTTCCTTACAGCATCTGCCTTACCTTGACCATCCTGAATAAGCAGTTTTATGTCTCTATCAGCATATCTTTTCATTACTCTCTTTATCTCCTCAATGGTTCCATCCTGAGATCTGCCGTCAACAAATATAATCTCCTGATGTGATCCAAAGACAGGCAATCTCCTTAAGGTGGGTTCAATATTTCCCCTTTCACTTTTACATGGAATTATTATGCTAACCGATCTCTCCCTCTTTTTTCTAATATTCAGTGGCCTTGCAACTACATAACAGCAGAGACACAATTTTCTTATAACTGGAAGTGGAGCTATATAGCGATTGATAATATCACTTATTAATGGAATCCTTTTAGGTATCAGAAGTCTCCTGTCTGTCTTTATTACCTGATAGTCCGCTATATAGAGGAGGTTGCAGATATCTTCGGTAGAGAGCCAATTCTGTTGGTGCAGGGGCATCTTCATCCTCAATCTTTCTCCTATCCATAGGATAGGTTCCCAGAGGAAATTATAATAGGAAATGATAATTCGTGTTCTTTGATGGCAAAACTGTTTAATCTTTTCAAAGGTATGTTGGATATCTTGAAGATGTCCTATTACATCTGAGAGTATGACAAAGTCAAATTGCTCTCCCCATCCGTCCATGATTTCGATATCATCCCTACGAAACTCAAGATGGGGATAGAGGGCTTGCGCCACCTTTAACATCCCTTCAGAGAAATCCACACATACTCCCCTTGAAGGTTTCAGCGCATTTAATAGATCACCCGTTCCACAACCCAACTCCAAGACCTTCATCCCTTCAGGGACAAGATGGCGAAAATATCTTTCCTGATCTTCATAGTAGTATCTATTCCTTCTTTTCCAGCGGATCCTGTCCTTTGACAAGAGATCAAAACGTCTTCTTATCTCATCCTTTCTCTTTAAGTCTTCCAAAAGCATGGAGATTTTCACCTGATCCTGGGAAACAGGGGAGACTGTATAAGCCCAAGTTTTGCAAGCTTAAATTGAATGGCAGTCTTTATACAACCCATGCCATATCTTATACTGTCCTTAAGATCTATGCTGGATGCATCTTCAAAGTATCTTGCTGGACAGCTGATTTCCCCAATGGTGTATCCAAACCATATGATCTGGGCCAACATCTGATTGTCAAATACAAAGTCATCTGAATTTTTATCAAAAGGGATCTTTTGAAGGATCTCCTTAGAGAAGGCCCTGTAACCTGTGTGGTATTCAGATAGCTTTGCACCCATAAGGATATTTTCAAACAGGGTTAAGATCCTGTTAGATACATATTTCCATAAAGGCATCCCTCCTTTTAAGGCCTTTCCTCCAAGTATTCTGGAGCCCAAGACACAATGATATAGCCCATTTGCGATAAGAGATGCCATCGCAGGAATAAGCTTTGGTGTGTATTGATAATCTGGATGAACCATTATCACTATATCTGCTCCCTCTTTTAGTGCCAATCTATAGCAGGTCTTCTGATTTGCTCCGTATCCCAGATTCCTTTTATGTTGATGGACTTTAAGAGACGGTAAGGACTTAGCGATCTTTACTGTCTCATCACTGCTTCCATCATCCACCAATATAATGGAATCTACAATTTCTTGTTCCAGGATCTCCCTATGGGTCTTTACAATTGTCTTAGCAGCATTATATGCAGGCATCACTACCACTACCTTTTTCCCCAAAACCATCTTAATTCCCGTTCATTAATAAGATTTTTTGTTGAACAGATCTAATGATGATAATAGATACTAAAAATAATGTATCTTCAAGGAAATCTTTCATGAAGAGAGCTTTGAATTTTTCAAAGCTCTCAGAAGAAGCTGTAATTATGGGTTATTTTAAGTTAATTTTTGGGGGTCTAGGGGTATAACCCCCGGTGTAAAAAGGGGTTATGCAAAGCTCTCATGAGGGAGATAGATTCTGGATTTACCCTTATTGAACTTATTGGGGTTCTTATATTAATTGCCATTATCTCTGCGGTCGTAGTAAGCAGGATTGGTATCACCTCACCTGATCTTTATGCCCAGGCAGAGATATTAAAGACACGCATCCGCTATGCCCAACTTAAGTCCTTTAATTCAGAGAGGGTTTGGGGTGTAAGGATTCAAGGTAATAAATACTGGCTGTTTAGGGATGGAGATCTATCAAATAGGGTTCCTTTTCCAGGGGAGGAATCAGACACCATCTCAATTCCTTCTGGAATGTCCATATCCCCAAACAATATGATTATTTCCTTTAATTTTAAAGGGGTGCCATGCACGGATCAATCAGGAAGCAATCCTCAAAATACAGACAGGACGATTACCATATCTTCTGGAGGAGATTCAGTAAGCATTCAGATAACAAAAAATACAGGGTTTATTCCATGAATGAGATGAAAGAGAGTGGTTTTACACTTATTGAACTAATTGTAACCATCATTGTTGCTGCCATTATGGCTGCGATGATGGTTCAGGTCATGGGAAGCAATCTTATAAAGAGCTCTATTCCGGTAACAGATACCCGCTCCTCCCTTTATATAAATGATATAATGGAGAGGATGACAGCCGACTATAAGAGGCTTCTTGCCACAGATAATACCCCACTTAAGACCTTTAAGAGCTATGTGGAAAATGGCAATAATCCAAAATCCAATCCTTATTATGGAGATTACAAATATAAGACAAAATACATCAGATTTGATTCAGACAATATGGAAGATATCAATCCCTGCACAGGCGATTGTAAGATTCTAAAGGTTACTATATCCTATAAGGGACACTCCCTTACAGCACTCTTTACAAAATGAGGAGGGAATATTTTTGAGAGAAAGCGAGAGGGGTTTTACATTAATTGAATTTATTGCGACCCTTATTGTGGTGGCGATCCTGGGTGCTATTGCAGGTATGGGATTGACTACGGCCACCAAGGGGTATCTATTTGCAAAGGAAAATGCCCATCTTTCACAAAAGGCACAGGTTGCAATGACAAGACTCAGGATCGAGTTGATGGATCTGATGGATATCGGTAAGGCAGATAATAGCTCAATTATCTTTGAGACCCCATCAGGGTGGATAGGTATGGCGGTAGTGGGAACTGATCTCAAGTTAAGGAATGGCAAGTCTCTTCCCACCATAGAGAAGGGGGATGTTCTTATAGATAATGTTTCAAAATTTGAGCTTAAATATTATAAGGGAGATCAAGAGTGGAAGCCCGGGGTAGATGATATAAAGGAGCTTTCCACAGTTCAGGTGAATATGAGTATTGACAGAAAGGAAAGTGGCATTGGAGTGGTTGATTTTTCTGCCATTTTCCATATCAGAAATAACGGAAACTATGGAGGTGCTCCACCTGGATCTCAACCTCCTACCCAGAGCCAATACTGTTTTTTAGTAAGTACGGTATTTGGTAGAGATAATCACCCAGTGGTAGAGGTATTTAAGGAGTTAAGAGATAAGTATCTTTTAAGATACGGATGGGGTAGGGATTTTATTAAAAAATACTATGTATTAGGACCTATCTGGTCAGTAGAACTCAAAAAGAGATCCTATCTAATTCCCATTTTTAAGGTGGTATTTGTGCTTTTAGCATCTTTTATTCTTATATTCTTAAAGGCCCCCTATCTTTTGATATCTCCTCTGCTTTATCTTCTGTGGCGTTCAAGAAGGCTAAATCTTATTATGCATGGAAGAGGAGGAGGGGTTCTGATACCATTAATAATAGTGATGGTTATATTTTCAGCACTGAGTGCTGCCATGCTAACTCTGACTACCACCTCCACATTTTCTCCCACCGGGACAGAGCTCTCTTCAAAGGCATATCTGCTTGCAGAGTCAGGATTTAGGTATGCAGCCAGTCAGTATCTAAATGCAGAGGGTGTAAGCGAGAGGGAAAAGGTATTGGAAGATCTCCACAACCAGACTTACACCTTAAGGGATAATCAGGGAAGCTTTACATTAAAGATATTCTCTTACTGGTATAAGACAGTGAAGATCCCCTTTAAGAATCAGTTGCCCTCAAAGGCATTGGGTGGAATTCCACCAGATATCAAATTTGGGAAAGGGTATCTCTATATTGATGGAAAGATCTATGGGTATAGCCTTACAAAGATAAAGGATCCATATGTTACATTCGTAAAGGATAAAGGAAACTGGCCAAAATTTAGTGTAGATACCCCTATATATCCTGCCTGTAAGAGCAGTTTTAAGTTTCAAAAGGTATATAAGGGAGGGGATATACTGTTGAGTCCTGATACAGGTCAGTCCATATTTCCCTCAAAGAATGGGCAGATAAGTATCAACCAGCATATCTATAACTATAAGTATCTGGATCTTAAGGCCAATAGGCTTGTCTATATTACTGATCCCAATGATCCAGATATGAAACCGTTTAATCTTCCCCCCTATACCGATATAGTGCTTGAAAAGAGTCTTCAGGTTTACTCCATCGGAATCTTTGGGCAAGGCTCAACTCAGATGAGAAGAAAGATCATCTATTATACCCCTGTTGGTTGGGTGGAGAGGGGTGCATCCTCTCAGACTCTGGAGACCAGAGAGACCTTTGAGGATCTCTCTAAATGGAATCCCTCTACCTTAGGAAGTCATAATATTGTTAAGGTCGGGGGCAATAAGGCCATGAAGGTAACCTCTGCTTCTATCTTATGGCATAAAAAGGGGGGTAAAAAATATTATGAATACCAGAGCCTGAAATCCTTTAAATGGAAGGCAACCGATATCAACCTCTACAATATATGGAATGATTCAGGAAAATTTCTGAGCTATGATTTACAGTGTAAGATAATGGCAAAGCTTTTATATAAGGGTTTCAAGAAGCCTCCGATCATCATTAAGCCCCCAATCCCTCCCAAGTCCGGGCCGTATTATATGGCAGGGATCAGTTTCAGGTTAAATGAAAAGGGAGATAGCTATGGGATCTCATTTTTAAAGGCCAATAATCAGCAACTTATATGGAAAAATTCCATAATTGATATAGACGGAATTCCCAATGAATTGGTCCCCCCTGTATATGAAAGTTCAAAATCTCTGATAACCAAACCCATGATTGTTTTGTGGATGCAGAGCAATAAATTTGAAAAGAAGAGGTGGCTTGCATATAAGGTGCTATCATACAAAGACTATGTGGTGGATAAATCGGGGTATCTGAAGGACTGGTCATCTATCCATGTCAGGGTAAGGGAAGGGGCTTCTATAATATTTAAAAAGGGAGGAAAGGTTCCCATCAAAGATGGTGATACCGTTAAAGGCTCCATCAGCAAGGCAACCGGTAAGGTATTTGGAAGGCCTTTGCTTCAAGGAGGGTCATGGTCTATGGGAAATGCAAAAGGTATTATCCTGATTAATAATCTCTCAGGGAGCTTTATAAAAGGGGAATGGCTTCTTGTGAATGGAGAAAAGAGGGCAAAGGTAGATGGTTTTAGAAAGAAGGATAATTATATAAGGGTCTATTTTGGAGATACATCAGCACATGGAAAGCCAAATGATAATCCTTTTGATAACAATAGGCTTTCCAATCCAAGGGATCAGTTCCATTGGTCGCCTGATGAAGTGGATCAATGGAGTAAAGATAATGACTATCTCACTGAGGTGAGTTGGAATAAAGGGGTGGATAGCTCTGTCAAGCTGATTAGCACCGTGGATGAAAAGAATGCCATAATAAGGACAGACGTCTTTTTAAGTCCAAGTTCTGGCTCTTTTTCAAGACCCGAGATAGGCCTTCATACCTTTGGGACAAATTCTCCCTACATCTATTTCGATGACTTTGGCCTGAAAGTCAGAACTTCAGGTGGGAGCATTGGCTTCCTCCCCCCCATGCAACAATGAGAGCTTTGAATTTTTCAAAGCTTTCATAAAAAAGCTATAATTATGGGTTACTTAAAGTTAATGGGGGGTATAACCCCCAGTGTAAAAAGGGGTTATGCAAAGCTCTCAACAATAATAGTTACGCCAGGATCTTTCAGATAATCATATATACTAAGACCCATAAAAGGAAGACTCAACAATGGCATAAGAAATGATTAAATAATAAGGTCTTGCATAGTTATCAAAGAGATTATTGAATTTTTCTTTAAGATATAATAAAGAAATTTATGAGTTAAAAAATATTTCAAGGAGGAGAAGATGAAAACCACAATTACTGCCATCAAAGCTGATATTGGAAGTGTAGGAGGGCATATAAAACCAAGCGATAGAGTTCTTGAAAGTGTCTACAATCATATTCAACAACATCAGAAAGGGCTTTTAATTGACTTTAATGTAACTTTCACAGGCGATGATATTGCCATACTCTGCACCCATACAAAAGGGGCAGGAAATGAAGATGTGCATAAACTTGCATGGGACGCCTTTAAGGTTGGAACAGAGATAGCAAAGGATCAGGGTCTATATGGTGCTGGGCAGGATCTATTGAAGGATGCATTTTCTGGAAATGTCAGAGGGCTTGGGCCTGCAGTGGCTGAGCTTGAGTTTGAAGAGAGGACCAATGAACCATTTCTCTTCTTTGCAGCCGATAAGACCGATCCAGGTGCATACAATCTACCACTTTATCTTGCATTTGCAGATCCCATGTATTGCTCAGGACTTATCCTCTCACCCGGTATGTTTAAGGGATTCAGGTTTGATATAATGGATGTCTCATATGTAGATGCAGATAAGGTGATCTCTTTAAATGCCCCAGAGGATCTCTATGATATCGCCGCACTGCTTAGAGATCCTGAAAGATTTGTAATTGAAGGCATATATTCCAAGGAGACAGGAGAGCAGGCAGTGGCAGTCAGCACTACAAGGCTACATAACATTGCAGGTAAATACACTGGAAAGGACGATCCCATCATGATTGTAAGAGTCCAGGGAAATTTTCCAGCCACTGGTGAGATGCTGGCACCATTTCATATAGGGCCTTATGTGGCAGGCTTTATGAGGGGAAGTCATACAGGGCCTCTTATGCCAGTTAAACAGAATAGCACCATATCCTTCTTTGATGGACCACCGGTGGTCTCATGTGCCGCATACTGCGTGCATGAGGGTAGACTTACAAAGGCGGTGGATGCCTTTGACCACCCCTTCTGGGACTATGTAAGGAATAATGTATCCCAGAAGGCAATTGAGATAAGGAGACAGGGGTTCTTTGGAAATGCAATGCTGCCCTATAGTGAGCTTGAATATGGTGGAATTGTAAAGAAGCTGGAAGAGTTGGAAAGCCGTTTTGAGGTCAGATCATAGGATCCCTCTGGGGGCACACCTTGTGCCCCTTTTAAATTAAAAATATCCCATTGAATAGAGATAGTGATATGCAACTATCCCTACAGATGTGGATAGATTAAGGCTCCTGACTTTACCCCAGATAGGAATCCTGTAGCATAGGATAGTATCCCTTATCTCTTTGGGAAGGCCCCTGGTTTCAGGGCCAAACATAAGATATGTGCCGTGCGTTACTTTTGCCTCTGTATAAGGTCTTTTAGCATGAACACTAAACCCTATAATGAAGATATTATCGGGGACGATTTTTAGAAATTCATCATAGTCTTTATAATATCTTATATCTACCTCTTGCCAGTAGTCCAGCCCCGCCCTCTTTAGATATCTGTTATCTACACTGAATCCGAGTGGGAATATGAGATGTAACCTTAGCATCGTAGCAGCACATAATCTTGCAATATTTCCTGTATTATGCGGAATCTCTGGCTGGTAAAGCACTATGTGAAGTGGAGGATCTTCTATGACCCTATGGGATAAATTTAACAGATTCCATCCCAAAGCCGTCTATCCCTTTCTGGCCTTAAGATAATAGGGCAGAGCTTCAGGGATAAGCCTCTTTATATTCTGAATTCTGGTCTCAGTTGCAGGATGAGTTGATAAAAACTCTGGAATCTTTTTACCCTTTCCCCCCCTCTTTTTCATCCTAAGCCAAAAGTTAAGTGCCTCTCTTGGGTCATATCCGGCCTTTGCCATAAGGATTAGTCCTATTCTATCTGCCTCATTTTCTTGAAGCCTGCTATAGGGAAGCATAAATCCTACTGTAGCACCTATTCCATAGGCAGCAAGGAATATATCCCTTGTTTTTTTACTCTTTTTTGAAAGGGCCACAGACAGGGTAAGACCTCCCATTGTAGTTAAAAGTGCCTGACTCATCCTCTCATTTCCATGATTTGCAATTACATGGCCTATTTCATGTCCCAATACCACGGCAAGACCATTGTCATCTCTGGCAATGGGCAATATACCCGTATATACAGCTACCTTTCCACCTGGAAGGGCCCATGCATTTATGACCTTATCGTCTTCAATAAGGTTAAATTCCCATTCAAATTTCCTATCTTGCCTGGGATATTCCTCTCTTAAAAACTCTTCTGTTGCCCTTGCTATTCTCATTCCCACCCTCTTTACCATAGCCAACTTTTTAGGATCTTCACATAGTTTGGACTTCTTAATTATCTGGGAGTACTGATTAAGGCTGAGCGCAAGGATCTGACTCTGAGGAAGGAGTTGAAGACTCTTTCTATGGGTTATGGGAACTTCGGCACATAAGATTAAAAATGGAAAGATGAAAATAAGTAGTATCAAATAGATTATGTTCCTTAATCTGATCATCCCTATTGCCTCCTATCTCTAAAATGGTCTAAATGCTCCACAGTCAGGGCACTGCCAATAGACACCACTACATGTCATACCCCAGAGATTCTCTTCCATACAGCTGTTGCATATCTGAAATCCGCAGGGACATGTCCAACAAAACGGAACCTCTTTTCCACAACACGAACAGATATACCGTTTTCTACGCCTCCTTTTATCTTTATTCTTACTAATCCTTTCCATCTCCTAAATAGAGATAAGAGGAGTTGATTTATCCTGATAACTTATCATAATACGTGTATTATCTAATCCACCGGATCTGAGAGCCTTCTCTGCTTCCATGTATGCTATCTTATCTATATTATTCACTTTGCTAAGATGTGCAAGCACCACTACCTTTAGATCCCTATGACAGACACTATTTAGCAATCGGGATGCCTGTTCATTGGAGAGATGCCCCTGATTTCCCCTTATCCTTCTTTTTAATTCCAGTGGATAAGGGCCTTCATGAAGCATCTTGAGGTCATGATTAAATTCTATGATAAGGGCATGACAGAATTTGAGTCTATCCTCTACAAGATATGTGCTTCTTCCAAGATCTGTAATTATTCCTAACCTTATTCCCCTATGAGATATTATAACTCCAATGGGATCTGCTGCATCATGGCACTTGGAGAAGGTCTCTATCTGTAGATCATCTATTTCAATGCTCTGACCAGTGTGTATAATATAAGGAGTATCTATCTCATTTATCTTCCCTATTATACCATTCAATGTGGGTGCATTACATATAAGTGGAGCACCTGTATCCTTTAAGACCGAACCAATACCTTTTATATGATCATTGTGTTCATGGGTTACTAAAAGGGCCTCAATATGGAAAGAAGAGATATCTAATCTTTCAAGTCTTCTCTTTAGTTCCTTTGTACTAAACCCTGCATCAATAAGAAGAGATGACCTATCAGATTGGATAAATATGGAATTGCCTCCACTTCCTGATCCGATTACTGAAAACCTCATTGAATTTTCTAACTCCTAAGCCTTTCCACTATGTCCAAACCCCCCTTCGCCCCTTTGGGTCATATCCAGTTCCTTGCATTCCATCAGTTTTGCCCTATATACCTTCCCTATAACCATCTGTGCTATCCTATCACCCCTTCTGATCCTATAAGGGCGATCACCCCAATTTATCATTATTATACGTATCTCACCCCTATAGTCTGAATCAATAGTTCCTGGAGAATTCACTAACCCTATCCCGTACTTAAGGGCAAGGCCACTTCTGGGTCTTATCTGTGCCTCATATCCATCGGGTATGGATACCATAATACCGGTTGGAATAAGTGCAATCTTACCCGGTTCAATTACCACATCCTCTCTTATAGCCGCCCTGAAGTCCATTCCAGAGGCACCCTGTGACTCATATCTTGGAAGAGGAATATCCTCGTTGCCTGGAATTCTCTTTATCTTTATCTCAATCTCCTGAACTTCCATCACCCTCTATTAAAGGTCAAATTCTTGAAAAAATGGGTGATTCCAGAGCGTGCTCATCTTCATCTCTGGAACCCACATTTACCCAAGTACCTATGGATACAGAATTTGAGAGCTTTGCATAACTCCGTTTTACACTGGGGGTTACACCCCCCTCCAGGTCGGATGACCCTCCGGGTCGGAGACCAGACCCCCAAAAATTAGCTTAAAATAACCCATAATTACAGCTTCTTTCTGAGAGCTTTGAAAAATTCAAAGCTCTCAGAATTTCTATGATCTATCTTTTCGGTAACAATACGGATACCATTGTCTAAAACGGTCTTATTATACATCCTTTTCGTCAAGAGCCGCCTTACGAGATAGAATGATTCTCCCATCCTTGTCAATATCAATCACCTTTACCAGTATCTCATCACCTTCTGAAACCACATCACTTACCTTTCTAACCCTTGCCTTATCAAGCTGAGATATATGGACAAGGCCATCTGTGCCTGGAAGAATCTCAACAAATGCACCAAAATCCATCACCTTCCTAACCTTACCCACATACACCTTTCCTATCTCTGCCTCCTGAACCACGTCATTTATCATCTCTATAGCCTTTTGCATCGACTCCTTATCTGGAGCATATATTATCACCTTTCCTTTATCATCTACCTCAATCTTAGCATCAGTGGTGTTTATAATCTCTCTTATGGTCTTTCCTCCTGGACCTATAAGAAACCGTATCTTCTCTGGCCTAATATCCATTGTATAGATCACAGGAGCATAGGGTGAGATATAGGGCCTGGGTCTGGAAATCACCTGATTCATCTTATCCAAAATGTATAGCCTGGCCTCCTTTGCCTGGCGAAGTACCCTTTCCATAATTGCACTTTCAATTCCCTCTATCTTTATATCCATCTGAAGGGCAGTAACTCCATCCTTAGTTCCTGCGACCTTAAAATCCATATCTCCATAATGATCTTCATCTCCAATGATATCGGTAAGTATTAGATATTCATCCTCCTCCCTTATAAGCCCCATGGCAACACCTGCAACCTGTCCCTTTACAGGAACTCCTGCATCCATAAGCGACATGGAACCACCGCATACACTTGCCATGGATGATGAGCCATTGGATTCCAATATCTCAGATACCACCCTAATCACATATTGAAAGTCCTCTTTCTTGGGTATGACGGGTTCAAGGGCTCTTCTTGCCAATGCCCCATGTCCTATCTCCCTTCTGCCGGGGCCAGTAAGCCTCTTTACCTCGCCAACACAGTATGGGGGGAAATTATAATGGAATATAAAATTCCTAAATACCGTGCCGTGTATGGTCTCTATGCGTTGCTCCTCCATCTCAGTTCCCAGTGTGGTAAGGACCATGGCCTGGGTCTCACCCCTTGTAAAGAGTGCAGAGCCATGAACCCTAGGTAGCACCCCCACCATACATTCAATGGGCCTTATATCAGTGAGCTCTCTTCCATCAATCCTCTTCTTTTCCTTAAGAATCATCTGTCGCATAAGTGACTTTTCCAGACTCTGAAACGCCTCTTTTACCTCTAATTCCCTCTCCTTATACTGCTCCGGCAGATTATCCATTAATCTCTTAAACACATCCTTTCTCTTATTGTTTCTTTGCTGTTTTGGAGCAATGTGTAGTATCTCTTTTATCCAATCTGCTGCAATCTGCTCTACCTGATTTAAAAGCTTTTCATCCTTGCTATCCTCTATATATCTTTTGGGCTTACCCACCCTCTCCTTTATCTCAAGCTGCATCTCTAAAAGGGGTTGCATGGCCTCATGAGCAAAAAATAGGGCATCTATTATCTCGGATTCTGGAACAAACTTGCCCCCCCCCTCCACCATCACAATTGCGTTTTTACTCCCTGCAACGATAAAATCTATATCGCTTTCTTCCATCTGCTGAAGAGTGGGGTTTATAACAAACTTCTTATCAATCCTACCCACCCTTACAGCTGCAATGGGGCCATCAAAAGGGATATCTGAAACCTCAAGGGCCAACGATGCTCCAATAATAGATAGGACATCTGCCTCGTTTTTCTTATCGGTAGAGAGCACACTTGCGATAATCTGGGTATCATACAGGTAGTTCTTAGGGAAGAGGGGTCTTAGTGGTCTATCAATCAGACGAGCTGCTAAGATCTCCCTTTCACTGGGTCTTCCCATGTCCCTTCTGAAATAGTTTCCAGGGATTCTTCCCCCTCCATAAGACATCTCCTGATATTCCACACTCAGAGGGAGAAAATCCAATTCCTCCCTTATATGATCTGAGGATACAGCGGTTACCAATACCACAGTCTCACCCAATGAGACTATGGCAGCACCATTTGCCTGCTTTGCCACCCTACCAGTTTCTATATACAGAGTATGCTTATTTATCTGATAAGTACGACTTTCAATACCCACCTTTTCACCTCTTTCCTTCTATTTTCTTAGTCCCAACTCTTTGATAAGTGCAAGATAACGCTCTTCATCCTTTCTCTTTAGATAATTCAATAGCTTCCTCCTCCTTGCAACCAGTTTAAGTAATCCACGTCTTGAATGATGGTCCTTCTTATGAAGCTTGAAATGCTCAGTAAGTCTATTAATCCGAGAAGTAAGAAGTGCCACCTGAACCTCAGTGGATCCAGTATCTTTATCATGTAATTTAAACTTCTCAATGATCTCCCTCTTTGTTTCTTGTGTTAAGGCCACCTTATCAACCTCCTCCTTAGCCATTTTTTAAAATATTCTCATTATACTATATGTGATACCCTTAGAAGCTGGTATCGCCCTTATTATACCGATAAGCCTATCATTACTGATAAGTTTTACTTTATCATCTCTTTGAGCTTTTAAGGTCAATCTATTAAGAGCTGCCTGATTGCCAGATATTATCTTATCTGCAAGATCTTGTGAGATCTTTATCTCTTCTAAGTGTGGAAGAGATCTTCTAAGGGGGATTATCCTTTCCCTTAAATGGCTCTGTTCCATCCTTTCAATATCAAGACTATCTATGGCATGCTGAACATTAAATGGGCCAATGGAGATCCTCCTTAAAGATATCAGATGACCTATGGAACCGAGCCTCTTAGCTATATCCCTTCCCAATGCCCTTATATATGTCCCGCTTGAACATCTAACCCATAGACTAAGAGTGGGACTATACCATCTGATCAATTTAAGATCATAAATACTTATATGCCTTTCTCTAAGTTCAAATTGCCTTCCCTTTCTTACAAGTCTATAGGCCCTCTCTCCATTTATCTTTATAGCAGAAAATAAGGGGGGGATCTGAACTTGTTCCCCTTTCATATAATCTAATACCTTCTCTATGTCATCTTTATCTATAGATGGAATGGGCTTTTCATCAATTACCCTGCCCTTACAGTCAAGGGTATCTGTTTCAATTCCAAGCCTCAGGGTAAAGAGATATTCCTTAGGGTATTCCAATAAAAAGGGGAAGAGCTTTGTTCCCTTTCCTAAGAGTATAAGCAAGAGGCCACTTGCAAATGGATCTAATGCACCACCATGCCCTATCTTCCTGACTTTAAGAGCCTTCTTAACTCTTTCAACAACACCTGTTGATCTCTCATCTTCTCTCTTATCTATCAAGAGAATCCCGTCACAGTCTTTTGCCATATTCAGATATCCGACTTTTCTCCTTTCTTTATCTCTCTAAACACCCTATCTATCTTATCTCCCATTGCAAGGGAAGGATCATAACGGAAGATAATATCTGGCATATACTTAAGAGAGACCCTTAAAGCGACCTCCCTCTTTATAAATCCCTTGGCCCTATCAAGACCTTCTTGAGCCCTTTTAATAGCCTTTTCATCTCCAATAAGGCTATAATAGACCTTTGCCTTTCTGAGATCACTACTCAGTGAGATTCCTGTAAGTGTCACCCCCCTGACCCTTGGATCCCTTACCTTGTGGACAAGCAATAGAGACATCTCCCTCAATATCTGATCACCCAATCTTATAGCCCTTCTTCTATGATACATTGGGGTTCCCTCAAAAATGGATTATCTCTGTCTTAATATTTATGATATCAGCCACATACAGGCCCTCAATAAATTTTAAAATACTCTGGAGGGATGTATCCACATAGGCACCTTCATTTCCCACTGTGCTAATTCCTATTTCAATCTTCTGCCACTTATCATTTGAGCCAATCTCTGCAACTGATGCATTAAATCTGTTCTTTACCCTATCAATAATGCTCTTTACAATCTTTCGCTTTCCCTTAAGGGAGCAGTTTTCTGGAATTAAAAGCTCAAGCCTGATTATTCCCACTATCATCTCTTTAAAGCACTGGGGTAATCTTCTCCAGCTGATATATCTCCAAGATATCTCCTGGCTTTATATCCTGAAAATTCTCTACCCCTACTCCACATTCAAATCCCTTAGATACCTCTCTAACATCCTCCTTAAATCTCTTAAGAGAGGCGATCCTCCCTTCGTGTATAACCACATCATCTCTTAAGACCCGCACTAAGGCCCCCCTCTCTATCTTACCCTCCTGGACAATACATCCCGCCACAGTTCCCACTTTGGGTATATGGAATATCTGGAGCACTTCTGCCCTGCCCATAGTAATCTCTTTATATTCGGGTTCAAGCATCCCTGAAAGGGCCGCCTTTATATCGTTTATCACATTGTAGATCACATTATAGTATCTGATATCCACCTTCTCTTTCTTAGCAATCTCACTTACCCTGGGATTTGCCCTCACATTAAAACCTATTATTATGGCATTAGAGGCAGAGGCAAGCATCACATCTGACTCTGATATGGCACCTGTAGCAGAATGAATAATCCTCACCTTGACCTGATGAGTCCCCAGCTTTTCTATGGCCTCAATAAGGGCCTCAATGGATCCCTGAACATCTGCTTTTATAATAAGATTCAGCTCCTTTATCTCTCCTTCCTTTATCTTTTCAAAGAGATCTTCAAGACTGATCACCTTCTTATGAACATCTGCTCGTCTCTCTGCCTCTCTCTTTTTAAATTCTACGATCTGTTTGGCCTTCCTCTCATTTTCAACCACTATCAGCTCCTCTCCTGCCTGAGGCACACCATTTATTCCATATATCTCCACGGGGACAGATGGACCCGCACTCTTTACCCTCCTTCCTAAGCTGTTTACCATTGAACGAATCCTTCCATGATATTCACCGCATACCACATGATCACCCTGATGTAAGGTGCCATTCCTTATCAGCACTGTTGCTACTGGACCACGGTTAGGATCCAACTTGGCCTCAATTATTGTCCCGCGTGCCATCCTATCAGGATTGGCCTTAAGCTCTAACATCTCGGCCTGAAGTTGAATCAGCTCCAAAAGTTCATCAACCCCCTGACCTGTCTTTGCTGATATATCTGCAAAGATAGTATCTCCACCCCACTGCTCAGGAATTAATCCCATATCGGAGAGCTGTCTTCTGACCTTCTCTGGATCCGCATCTGGTTTATCTATCTTATTTACTGCTACCACGATGGGGATATTGGCTGCCTTTGCATGATTAATGGCCTCCACTGTCTGAGGCATCACCCCATCATCAGCAGCAATTACCAGCACAATAATATCTGTTACTTTAGCCCCTCTGGCTCTCATTGCTGTAAATGCCTCATGTCCCGGAGTATCTAAGAATACAATATCTCCACCTCTCCTCACCACATAATATGCACCGATGTGTTGAGTTATTCCTCCAGATTCTGCCTCTACTATCCTTGATTTTCTTATATAGTCTAAAAGGGATGTCTTTCCATGATCCACATGTCCCATTATGGTAACCACAGGTGGACGTGGTTTAAGATCTTCCACTCTGTCCTCTTCTTCACCAATAAGATCTTCAATGGTAATTGTCTCTACCTCTACTTCATGGCCAAATTCATCGGCAATCAGGGTTGCGGTTTCAAAGTCAATACGCTGGTTAAGAGTTGCCATAACCCCCATACTCATAAGTTTCATTATTACCTCATTTGCCTTAACTCCCATGGCCTTTGCAAGTTCAGAAACAGTTACTGTCTCTCCTATCTTTATCTTTCTCTTTACCGGTCTAACAGTGGCAGAAGGTTTTTCGAGTTCTCTTTTTTCTTTATCCTTAGCCTTCTTGGATACCTTTTTATCTTTTCTCTTTATTGCCCTTCCCTCATAAAGGTCTGCCTTTTCAAACACCTCTATCTTCTTACGACGAATAGACCTACGGGGTCTTTCCTCTTCAAGTTCAATATCCTCTGCCTCCTTCCAGGGTGCAGAAACACCAAGCTCAGATACCTCTTTCTTCTTACTGATCTCTCTTTCTTCAGATATCTCCTTCTCTTTAAATTTCAGGGGCTCCACGATCTTTTCAGATACTGTCTGAGGAGTCTTTTCCTCCTTCTTTTCTGTCCTCTCTTCCATCTTATCCTTAGGGGGTTCAGGCTTAATAGGAGCCTCTTCAGGCCTCTTAATTATCCTTGCAGGCCTTTCAGCCATTCTCTTTTTAAATCTCCTCTTTTTAAACCTGGGCCTTTTAACTGGCTCCTCTTCCTTCTTCTCTCTCTTTTCCTCTCTTTGTGGTCTTTCTTCCTCTTTCTTCTCTATTCTTTCTTCCTTTATGATGGCCTTTTGGGGAAGTTCATGGGCTATGGGTATCTCTTTAGCCTTTTTCTCAGCAGCTCTTTCTACCTTAAGCTCCTCTTTCTCTCTCTTTTCCTCCTCTTTAGATTCCACCCTTTCTGGAATAGGTCTTTTTTCAATCTCAATCTTCTTTCTTCTTCTCCTAATCACCCTTGGTCTTATCCTCTTCTCTTCCACTATCTCAGAAATCTTGCCAGATACAATCTTCTTTGCATGTTCAATCGCATCTTCATCAAGTGTACTCATATAGTTCTTTATATCCATTCCTCCCTCTATCAATCTCTTAACCAGCTCCTTACTTTCCATATCCAGCTCTTTTGCAAGTTCATATACCCTGAGCTTTCCCATATTAAGATATACCCCCATTAACTCTTCCAGATATCAGACCTTACATATATAGGCCCCTCTTTTCTAAATATCTTATTTAATCTTTTTATCTTAAATAATCTGTTCTTACATTCATCCCTATTGCAGACATATGCACCTCTGCCTCTGAGAACCTGTCTCTTATCTACTACTAATCTGTTCCTTTCATCCACTACTAACCTGATTAACTCTCTCTTATCCTTCTTTTCTCTGCAGCTTATGCATGTCCTAATAGGAATATGCCCCTTACCTCTTCCCATGGTCTTAGCTATTGTAAATTCAGGTCTTCTTTTACCTGTTCTTCAAGGAATCTTCTTGCATTCTCAATAACCTTTCTGGCACTGTCAAGATCCAGCCCCCCAGCTCCTGCCAATTCCTCTGGATCCGCAACAGCAATATCTTTTGCAGATCTAAAACCTGCCTGATATATACCCAAACCGGTCCTTTCATTTATACCTTCCACATTTAACAGTATATGGGATATCTCTTTAAGCGCCTCATTATATTCAGATTCGCTGGTAACTTCCATATTCCATCCTGTCAGCTTAGAGGCAAGTCTTACATTTTGCCCTCTCTTTCCTATGGCAAGGGAGAGTTGATCGTCAGGAACCACTATCTCCATCGCCCTTTCATCCTCATCCACTATCACCCTTGTGATCTCGGCAGGGGAAAGGGCATTACATACAAACTTTGCAGGATCAGGATCCCAGGGAACCACATCTATCTTTTCGCCTCTGAGTTCCTGAACTACTGCCTGAATCCTTGTCCCTTTCATCCCCACACATGCACCCACCGGATCCACATCGGCCTCTCTTGACCGCACCGCTACCTTTGCCCTGCTTCCTGGATCCCTTACCACTGAAACTATCTCCACTATCCCCTCTGAGATCTCGGGAACCTCATTTTCCAGTAAGGCAGCTAAGAAATTGGGATGAGTCCTGGAAAGAATTATCTGAGCACCACTTGCATAGTGTTTAACATCTACAATATATGCCCTTATCCTGTCTCCCTGTTTATAGGTCTCTTTTGGAATCTGCTCTTTGGGTGGAAGCTCTGCGTCGGTTCTGCCCAGATTTACTATGATGGAACCCCTGTCAAATCTCTGAACAATTCCATGAATTATCTCCCCGCGTCTGTCTTTATAGTCATCATATACCATATCTCTCTCTGCTTCCCTGAGCCTCTGCATAATAACCTGTTTTGCCGCCTGAGCGGCAATTCTTCCCAACTCCTCTGTATCCTTCTTTATTCCCAGACTATCCCCTATCTCACATTCAGGATCAATCTTTCTGGCATCTTCCAATGAGATCTGAAGCCTTTCATCTGCAATTTTATCCACTACTTCCTTAAACTCAAATACCTCTACTTCACCCAACTCGTCATTGTATTGGATCTCAATATCATATCCGTTTCCATACCTCTTTCTTGCTGCAATACGAACTGCCTCTTCAATGCTTTCAATCAGGACCTTTCTATCCAGTCCCTTTTCCCTGCATACCTGATCAATCACCCTTGAAAGCTCAGATGCCATATCTCTACCTCATAAATTAAATTTATCCCCTTTCAAATTCATAAATCAGATTTGCCTTCTCAATTCTTTCCAGAGGGATTTCAAAATCAATCCCATCCACATTCATCTTAATCTTTCCATCCAATACGTCTACAAGTATGCCTGTAAAATTTCTTCTTCCCTCTATTGCCTCATCAACCCTCACCTTAATCCTCTTCCCTATGACAGAGCTAAAATCTTTTTCCCTTCTTAGAATCCTGTTAACCCCTGGGGAAGATACCTCAAATACATATTCATGGGGTATGATATCATGGACATCCAGATATACATCCAACTCCCTGCTTACCCTTACACAGTCATCAATACTGACTCCCCCCTGCTTATCTATATATAGTCTGAGGACCCATTTCCCATTGCTGAATACATATTCCACATCTATTAACTCATATCCCAAATCATCTACAATAGGATCAGCTAACTCCCTTACCTGATTAATTATCCCTTTTATGTGGGACTTCATATAACTTACCCCTATTAAAAAAGCGGGTTTAACCCGCCTCCCCGATTGCGGAATTTCTTATAGATGAGTTTATCTTCTATCTCCATCCGCAATTTGAAGTCTATCAATCTCTTGATGAGATTGATAACCTCAAAAAGGGATTCGGGTCATCACTTAGAGCGGGCAACGGGACTCGAACCCGCGACCCCAAGCTTGGGAAGCTTGTGCTCTACCAACTGAGCTATGCCCGCATAAATATCTTTAAATAATATATTTGAATACTGCAAAGTCAAGCACTATTATCATCCATATGCCATATTTTCTAAAAATATGGAGCTGGGCAGAGGAATACCTAAAAGATGTTATAGGGGTGATCTACACCCTCTTTAAGATCCTTATCCCAGTGATAATAGTGGTCAAGATATTAAAAGAACTGGGCTTTATCCATTATCTCTCTATGGTGCTTTCCCCTGTTATGAACTTAGCGGGACTTCCTGGAGAGATGGGCCTTGTCTGGGCAACTGCAATTGTAACCAATCTCTATGCCGGGGCTATGGTATTCCTTTCCCTCATACCCCATATAGATCTCAATATCGCACAGATCACGGTGCTCACCACCATGATGCTTATTGCCCATAACCTTCCAGTAGAGCTCAAGGTGACCAAGGAGGCAGGGGCAGGAGTGTTCTGGATAGGGTCTCTGAGGGTCTTAAGCGCCCTACTTCTTGGTATCATCCTCTTCCACATATATAGGATTGGGGGGTGGCTTCAAGATGCAGGTTTAATTCCCTTAGGTATAGAATTGGTGGATGATTCATTTAAAGGATGGCTATCTTCTCAATTAAAAAATCTTACATTAATCTCTCTGGTCATATCCTTTATAATATTGATTATGAGGGTGTTGGAAAGAATTGGGGTAATAAATATCATTACCTCTATGCTTGAACCCGTATTAAAGATCGTAGGAATCAAAAAGGCCTCTATTCCTGTTGTAATAGTAGGTCTTACACTTGGAATAGCATATGGGGGTGGGCTAATAATAGATGAGGCAAAAAAAGGAAATATTGAAAGGGAAGAGATATGGGCATCTCTATCCTTTATGAGCCTGAGTCATGCACTCATTGAAGATACTCTACTTATGATGGTAATTGGAGGCCATCTTTCAGGGATACTCTTTGCACGCTTAGTTTATACATTTATAGTGCTGTATCTGGTTCTAAAAATTAAAGGTAAGGCTGTAATTTAGTTGAGATTTAATCTTATAACATCAGCGATCTTATTTGCCCATGCATCAATTCTTTTCCTATCCTTTCCTTCAACCATGACCCTGCATACAGGTTCTGTTCCTGAATATCTAACAAGGACTCTGCCTTTATTTAAAAGATCTTCCTTTGCATCCTCTATAACCTTTCTTATCGCTGCCACACTATTGATCTCTGGCCTCTTTTTGACCCCCACATTTAACATTACCCTGGGAAAGGGGACCATCCATTTAGACATCTTAGAGAGAGGCAGGTTGAAATATCTCATTGCAAAGAGGATCTGAAGTGAGGTAAGCAGGCCATCTCCTGTAACATGGTGTTCTCTAAAAATTATATGTCCAGATTCCTCTCCACCAAGCACCGCCCCATGAGCCTTCATTGTCTCGTATACATTTCTATCACCCACATCACATTCTATGTGTCTTAGCCCCATATCTCTTAATGCATCCATTAGCCCCATATTACTCATGATGGTGCTTACAACCAGATTATTCTTAAGGATTCCCCTCTCTTTTAATAATCTTGAAGCTATGATAAGTATCTGATCTCCGTCTATCACATCTCCCCTTTCATCCACTGCCACGACTCTGTCTCCATCTCCATCAAATGAAAAGCCTGCAACTGCCTTAAGATGCAATACATATTCTTTTAAAGAGTCAGGATATAGGGCACCGCAGCCTCTATTTATATTTTCCCCATCTCCTGCACAATTTATAAGCCCATGGACGATATTTAGCCTGGAAAAGAGCTCTGAGGCCACCGAAGAGGTAGCTCCATTTGCACAATCCAGTATGATAAATATCCCTCTAAAATCCATATCCTTGGGGATAGTGCTTAGCAAAAATCTGACATATGATTCAGTAGCCTCTTTTAGATACACAGCTTCTTCTCTTATTTTAAGGCCTCTATCCGGATCCGTATCCGAAAGCAGGTTTTCCAAAACGGTCTCTTCAGACCTACTTAGCTTTTCACCACCTGAGTTAAAAAATTTAAAGCCATTGTATTGGGGGGGATTATGGGATGCGGTAATCATCACTCCACCATCTGCTCTATTTGCATGGACAAGATATGAAAGCCCTGGGGTGGTAATTATTGGGGATATAAATGCTCTTCCACCTCCTAAGATAATTCCCCTTGCCATCTCTTTTTGAAGTCTCTCCCCTGAGATTCTGGTATCTCTACCTACAATAACCTCTGGATGATCTGAAGATCTCTTCAAGAACTGCACAAATGCCTTACCAAGCCTGAAAGCCATATCTTCGTTTACCTTATCATCACCGTATATACCCCTGATTCCATCTGTTCCAAATATGCTCCCCATATTCTTTCTCCTATCTTAAGTCTAAGATAGAAAATACCCTATAATTGCTCTCTTCCACGATCCCTTTAAGCCATTGGGTTCCATATCTTCTGGCATCCTCACTTAGACTCTTTATACTATCAATATATTCGTAGGATTTGCCCCTATCCAGATGCTCTAAAAACCGATCCCTTATGCTGATATCACCTGACAGTTCTCTGCTTTCACTAAATGTATCCTCAATCTGAGCCCATCTCTCAAATAGAAGCTCCTTGATCCTATGGTTTGGATCTTCACTTTTCCTAATCTCTCTATTGATCCTTATTGAATCTGGCATCTTTTCTGCGATTTCCCTAAGCCTCCTTACCCTTTCATCTATTGCCATATCTATCTTTTTAACTGCACCTATAAGTATGCCCTTCTCTAATGGATCGTTATCTATGAATCTATATCTTACATCCAGATACCATCTTCTAAGTGAAATAAGGTTGGATATATAGTTGATATTCAGCCTTAGTATCCTCTTTATATTTGAATACAAAAGTGGATGGAGGGGAATATCGCGTTGAATAGAGGCAGATCCTATATAGACCCTTCCACTTTTGAGCAGATCCTTTCTGACTATTACACCCGCTGCAACCACCACACCAAATTCAATTCTAACTGGCCCTACTATTCCCCCCTGGCCCCCCAGAAAGATGGGAGGTTGATCCAACATCACCCCTCTTGGCACATCACCTATAAGGGTTGCTGTGGCCTTATCCTGATTAGGGGTATAGTTAAAATGGATATAGGAGCTTCCCACTTCGCTATGATTTTTCCTATCTCTTCCACCTGCCATCAGGCAATCACAAAAGTTTATAAGGCTTCCCAGTGTGACATATGGGAAGAGAATTGTATGTTTGATTCCCACACAGTGTGCACACCTTGAATATTCCTCAAGCAGACATCCCTCTCTTACATGGGCCTCTGGGCCGATCTTTACCCCTTTTAGAAATGTGGAACCTTGTAATATCCCTCCACTTAATCTGCATTCCCTTCCTATCTGACAGTTATAAATGGTCAAAGGCCCTTCATAGCCTAAATTGACACCATCAGATATGATCGTATCTTTACCATATATTCTTGTCCCTGGATATAGGGTAACAGATCTGCCTGAGATATTTTTAACCTCTACCTCTTCAGATATAAAGATACTTTGGGGCTGGGGAATATTAACCCCTTTAGATATCAGTGCCTCTATCTTATCTTCCACCATCTATTTCAGCTTCAAGATGGTATGAAATTGACCAGATTTATCAATCTTATCTCCCACGGTATTTCCACAATAGACACACCTATATTCATATTTGTCTCCTTCTGGTAGCACCAGTAGCAGATTTTTCCTCACCGGAACAGGCCTCTGGCATCTTGTGCAATAGAGCTCCATTGCCTCAAACTCTTTAAAACTATCCATACCATCTTCCTGAGGGCCTCCTTCAGAAGGTTCCAAATGGCTCATATCAGTTATAAATCTTTTATCCATCATTTTAGACCCTCCTATAT
>CAYTXJ010000007.1:0-19721 GCA_964440775.1 uncultured Desulfobacteraceae bacterium
CTAAAAGATCAGACCTAAACATATACGAATCAGGGGGGCATTTTCATCTGTATCACTGGTTGATGAATGCAGTGTCAGACTATTGCTCCATAAGTCCAGAGTTTCCCACAGGAAATGGAAGGGTGGATATACACTTAAGGTGCAATGGTAAAGAGGGGGTAATAGAGGTAAAGAGCTTTGTATCATTTAAGAAACTTCAAAAGGCGGTTATTCAGGCATCTGAGTATGCAAAGAAACTGAATCTTAACTTCATAGTGCTTGTTGTGTTTCTAACAGGGGTGGAAGAGGATGAGGTAATGCAGCTTAAGGCAGAGAGGGTTGTGGAAGGTATTAAGGTCTATGTTGAGCCTGTGCTTATATGATTATTTATCAACAATTTTCCAACTGAGGATGTTTTGCTTAAATACATGAACCAGCCAGTTGAAGAAACCTTAGCTGGAAGTGGTGTTGTATATGTTAGAGAGCTTTGAATTTTTCAAGGCTCTCATCAGATACCTATTGAGTTATTTTTCAACTAATCTACCTGATAGATACTTATGTATAATATTTGAAACCAGAGTCTGATAAGGGATTCCTTCCTGCATGGCCCTGATCTTAAGGTATCTTATTAACATTTCTATTTTTAACCATTAGCTCTTAAAATTGACAAGATCAGCTCAGATGGTTTATCAAAGGAGAAAATAGGGTAGGAGGAAAATATGGCATTTAAGATAAAGAGAGCGGGGGTATTGGGTGCCGGTGTGATGGGTTCAACCATCGCTGCGCATCTATCCAATGTGGGAATTGAATGTATCCTATTGGATATTGTGCCATCTGAACTCAGTGAGGAGGAGAAGAAAAAGGGAATTGGAAAAGATAGCAGGGAATTTAGGGATAGGATTGCACGCACAGGGCTTGAGCGGGCATTGAAGTCCAAACCGGCCTCCTTTTATCTTCCTGAAAATGCAAAGCTGATCCATATCGGAAATATTGAGGACGATTTAGATCTGCTTAGAGATACGGACTGGATCATAGAGGTGGTGCCAGAGATCCTAAATATTAAAAGCAGCCTATATGAAAAGATAGAGGGTATATTAAGGGAGGGGATCATAATAAGCTCTAATACCTCTGGAATACCTGCAAAAGCACTATGTGAGGGAAGAAGTGAGCTCTTTAGAAGACACTTTGCCATAACCCATTTCTTTAATCCTCCAAGATATATGAAGTTGATTGAATTGGTCCCTGGGCCAGATACTCTACCAGAGGTTATGGAAACCTTGGAATATGTGTGTGAAAGAATACTGGGTAAAGGGGTTGTATATGCAAAGGACACCCCAAATTTTATTGCAAATAGGATCGGAACATTTAGCATGTTTGCAATCTTAAAGAATATGATGGAGCTTGGGCTCAGCATTGAGGCAGTGGATCAACTGACAGGAAAGGTGGTGGGAAATCCAAAGAGTGCCACCTTTAGAACCGCAGATCTGGTCGGCATTGATACCCTGTTACATGTGGCAGAGAATGTGTATGAGGGAGCACAGGGGGATGAAAAGAGGGATATGTTTATTCCGCCTCCCTTTTTAAAAGAGATGGTTAAAAAGGGGCTTCTTGGTGAAAAGACAGGTAAGGGTTTTTATAAAAAGATAAAGGGAAAAGATGGAAAGAGCGTGATCCTTTCTATGGACTACAATACCCTTGAATACAGAGAGAGGCAGAAGGTAAATTTCCCATCCCTTGAAAGGGCTAAGGGACTTGACAGATTGGAAGAGAGGATAAAGACACTTTTTTGGGCAGATGATCTTGCAGGAAGATTCACCTCCAAGACCATGTCTGAGACCCTTATCTATTGCGCAAACCGCTTGAGAGAGATTGCAGATGATATCGTAAATATTGATAATGCTATTAGATGGGGATTTGCAAGGAGACTTGGCCCTTTTGAGATCTGGGATGCAATAGGGGTTAAAAGATCAGTTGAAAAGATGAAATCCGAAGGATTCAGTGTGCCAACCTGGGTTGAGGAGATGCTAAGTGTGGGTTTTGAAAGCTTTTATAGGTGGGATAAGGGGGTTCGTCTCTTCTATGATCCCAACATAAAGGACTATAGAGTCTTAGAGATTAAACCTGGTATAATCCTGCTTCCATCACTTAAGGCTCAAAACAGGCTCGTTGAAGGGAACAGGGCCGCATCCCTTGTAGATATTGGAGATGGCATTGCATGCCTTGAATTCCATACCAAGATGAATGCCATTGGAGATGAGATGATCACCATGATAAACCGAGCGATGGATATAGTGGCAGAGAGATTTGATGGGCTTCTCATTGCCAATCATGGTGAGCATTTCTCTGCTGGTGCAAATCTCTATATGATCCTCTTTGCGGCACAGGAAGAGGAATGGGATGAGCTTGAATGGGCAGTTAAGAGATTTCAGGATACCCTTATGAGGCTCAAATACTTTGAAAAACCGGTAGTTGCAGCACCTGCAGGGCTAACCTTAGGTGGAGGATGTGAGATATGCCTTGCCTCTGACAGGGTAAGATACTGCGGAGAGACATATATGGGGCTGGTTGAGGCAGGTGTGGGCCTGATTCCTGCAGGAGGTGGCACAAAGGAGCTATATTTAAGGAACACAGAGCATCTCTTTGAAGTTCAAAAGGGAGGGCTCTATCCAAAGCAGATTGAGCTTATGCCTTTTGTGGCAAGGGCATTTGAGACAATTGCAATGGCAAAGGTATCCACATCTGGCCCTGAGGCCGTAAAGCTTGGGTATCTAAGGCCCACAGATAAGATGACTGTAAACAGAGACTATCTTATAGAAGATGGGGAAAAGACCCTACTTTCTATGCTCATGGAAGGATATACTCCTCCAAGACCAAAAGAGGAGATAAGGGTTGCAGGAGAAAACACCTTTGCCATGATAAAGCTGGCACTCTGGACAATGCACAAATCAGGCTTTATCACTGAACATGATGTGACGGTTTCAGAAAAGATAGGGTATGTGCTTTGTGGTGGAAGGGTATTTTCAGATACCAAGGTAAGTGAGCAGTATCTCCTGGATCTGGAAAGGGAGGCATTTTTAAGCCTCTGTGGAGATCCCAAGACCCAGGCACGCATTGAACACATGCTTAAAACAGGAAAACCCCTTAGAAATTAAAATTATAGGAGAGATGACATGCAAGAGGCAGTTATTGTAGCAGCTTGTAGGACAGCAGTAGGGAAGGCCCCAAGGGGCACCTTAAAGAATATGAGACCAGAGGAGATGGGCTGTGCCGTGCTAAGGGATTTGCTCAGGAGAGGAGGGGATCTATCACCTGAGCTCATTGATGATGTGATAATAGGCTGCACATTTCCAGAGGCAACTCAGGGGTTAAATATCGGAAGGGTGCTGGTGATGTCTCTAGGGTGGCCAGATAGGATCCCTGGGATGACGGTTAATCGTTTCTGCTCCTCTGGGCTTCAGGCCATTGCAATTGGTGCTGAAAAGATAATGTGCGGATTTTCCGAGGTGTTGATAGCAGGTGGTGTGGAGAGTATGAGTCAGATTCCCATGGGTGGAAACATGATGTATCCCCATCCTGCTCTTGTGGATACAAGGCCTGGGGCATTTACCAGCATGGGCCTTACCGCTGAGAATGTGGCAGAGAGATATGGGATTACAAGGGAAGAGCAGGATGAATTTGGTGCCAGGAGTCATCAGAGGGCAGCTAAGGCCATAAAGGAAGGCAGATTTAAGGATGAGATCGTTCCTTTAAAGGTAAAGAGGCAGAAGATGCTTCCCAATGGCCATTTTGAATTTGAAGAGATCATATTTGATACAGACGAGGGAGTGAGGCCTGGAACCACTAAAGAGAGCATTGCCCATCTTAAGCCGGTATTTAAAAAGGATGGAACGGTTACTGCTGGAAATTCTTCGCAGATGAGCGATGGGGCCGCTGCTGTGCTTTTGATGTCTAAGAGAAAGGCAATGGAGCTTGGGCTTAAACCCATGGCCACATTTAGATGCCATGTGGTTGAAGGATGCCCCCCAGAGTATATGGGGGTTGGGCCATCGGTTGCTGTTCCCAAGCTTTTGAAACTATTTGGGATAGATCTTGACCAGATAGGCCTTATCGAGTTAAATGAGGCGTTTGCAGCTCAGTCCATATACTGTATTCGTGAGTTGGGCCTAAATGAGGAGATTACCAATGTAAACGGAGGAGCCATTGCACTTGGACACCCCTTGGGTTGCACCGGTGCAAAGCTCACCACCCAGCTCATATATGAGATGCACAGAAGAGGGGTTAGATGGGGGCTGGTCACCATGTGTATAGGATTTGGCATGGGGGCAGCCGCACTATTTGAGATAGAAGATTGAGAGCTTTGAATTTTTCAAAGCTCTCAGAAAAAACTGTAATTATGGGTTATTTTAAATTAATTTTTTGGGGGTCTGGTCTCCGACCTGGAGGGTCATCCGACCCGGAAGGGGGTAAAACCCCCAGTGAAAAAAGGGGTTATGTAAAGCTTTCGATTATTAAATAAGGAGTTTTAAATATGGCAGAAGAAAGACTTTTTAAAGGAGGAGAATTCCTTATAACAGATGCACAGCCAGATGAGGTATTCACCCCTGAAGATTTCACCCAGGAACACCAGATGATTGCCAAGTCTGCTGAAGAATTTGGAATAGGTGAACTTGAAGCCAGAAGGGATGAGTTGCAGCAACTGAATCCAGAGCTTATTAAATCCCTGCTTAGAAAGGCTGCTGAACTTGGCTTTGTGGGAGCTGATATACCTGAGATATACGGTGGATCTGAACTTGACAAGGTAAGCTCAAGCCTGATCACCGAGAGGATAAGCAGGGGGGTGGCAGGATTCTTTGTGGCATTTGGAGTCCAGACCGGCATTGGAAGCCTTCCCATTGTGCTCTTTGGCTCTCCAGAGCAGAAAGAGCGTTATCTTCCAAGGATCGCAAATGCAGAGATCATTACTGCCTATGCACTTACTGAGCCTGGACATGGCTCAGATGCACTGGGTGCAGAGACCACGGCCATGCCCACAGAAGATGGGAAATACTATATCATAAATGGACAGAAGCAGTTTATATCCAATGCTGGATTTGCAGATATCTTTCTTACCTATGCACAGGTAGACGGAGATAAATTCACCGCATTCATCGTAGAGAGAAATTGGGATGGGGTCTCAGTGGATGAAGAAGAGAAGAAGATGGGAGTGCATGGAAGTTCTACAAGGGCAGTGATATTTCAGAATGTAAAGGTTCCCAAAGAGAATGTGCTTGGTGAGATAGGAAGGGGTCATGTGGTGGCACTCAATACCCTCAATATTGGAAGATATAAGCTTGGGGCTGGAACTGTGGGTGGTTCAAAGATGTTGATAGCTGAAGGTGTTAGATATGCAAAGGGAAGGGTTCAGTTTGGAAGGCCCATATGTGAGTTTGGTCTCATCAAGCATAAGATAGCAGAGATGGTGATAAAGACCTATGTCTTAGAGAGTATGGTCTATAGAACCGCAAGACAGCTTGACCTTGCCCTCGAAGGGATTGATTACAGAAGTGAAGATGCAGGGAAAAAGATAGGCCAGGCCCTCAGACAGTATGCACTTGAATGTTCCATAAATAAGATATATGGCTCTGAAACCCTGGACTATATCGCAGATGAATGCGTTCAGATAATGGGTGGATATGGATATATTCAGGACAATCCCATTGAAAGTGCATATAGGGATTCCAGAATAAATCGCATATGGGAAGGAACCAATGAGATAAACAGACTACTGATCGTGGATCATCTCATGAAATCCGCTCTCAGGGGAGAGCTTCCCCTGCTTCAGAAGATTAGAGAGGTGGCAGACGAGCTATTGAGTTTCAGGGTTCCTATGGAAGAGCCTGCCGGGCTTGAAAGGGAAAGGCAGATGCTATCCAGGGCAAAAAAGATAGCACTTCTAAGTGCGGGAGCGGCGGCCCAGAAATATATGGAAAAATTAGCAGAGGAGCAGGAGATCGTTTCGCTCATCTCAGATATGGCAATTGAGATATATGCAATGGAAAGTACGCTACTTAGAACACTTAAAAAGATACAGAAAGAGGGTGAGGATAAGGCAGAGATTCACATTGCAGTTACAAGGACATATATAGATGATACATTCCCCAAGATAGAGCTAATGGCAAGAAGGATATTTGCAGCCATATCTGAGGGGGAGGAGCTTAGAACCCAGCTTATGGGGCTTAGAAAACTCGGAAGATATACACCCATTGACACTATCTCTTTGAGAAGAAAGATAGCAGATAGAACTATTTCAGCTACCCATTACCATCTTACAAAGCTTTAAGACCGGCGATAGAGATCTGGATTAGGGCTGTAAAATCTTGAACCTTTGAATATTTTAAAGAAAGTTTAAGGAATGGAAGATATTAAGAGATTGAGAAATATTGGTATCAGTGCCCATATTGATGCAGGAAAGACAACTCTTACAGAAAGGATCCTCTATTACACAAAGAGGATCAGGAAGGTCCATGAGGTTAAGGGTAAGGATGGGGTTGGAGCCAAGATGGACTCCATGGAACTTGAAAAAGAAAGGGGGATCACCATCTCATCTGCTGCCACATACTGTCACTGGAAAGGATATAGGATAAATATAATAGATACCCCTGGACATGTGGACTTCACCATTGAGGTGGAGAGGGCCCTAAGGGTATTAGATGGATCTGTCCTGGTGCTATGTGCCGTAGGAGGAGTCCAGTCTCAGACCATAACTGTAGACAGACAGATGAATAGATACAATATCGCCAGGATAGTATTTATAAACAAATGCGATCGTATAGGAGCGGATCCACTAAGGGCAATGGATCAATTAAAGGAACGCTTAGGGTATAGGCCAGTGCTCATGCAACTGCCCATAGGGCTTGAACAGGATTTTGTTGGCCTTATTGACCTGGTCCATATGAAGGCACTCTACTTTGATGGCCCATATGGAGAGATGGTAAGGGAAGAAGAGATCCCAGAGGAGCTAAGATCTCAGGCAGAGAGATGGAGGGAAAAGATGCTGGATCAGGCATCCCTTTACTCAGATGACCTGATTGAGGCAGTGCTTGAAGATAGAGTGGAACCTTCATTAATACATGGTGCAATCAGAGGGGCCACCCTTAAAAGGGAGCTCATCCCCGTGTTTTTAGGTTCTGCCTACAGAAACATGGGTGTGCAGCCCCTACTGGATGGGGTATGTCATTATCTTCCAAGCCCCAGAGATAGGGAAAACAGGGCCTTAGATATAGAGGATTCTAACAGAGAATTGCCATTGATCCCGGAACCCAATGCTCCCTTGGTTTCGCTTGTATTTAAGTTAGAACTTAGACCCTTTGGCCAATTGAGCTATCTCAGGATCTATCAGGGAAGACTCAGGCGAGGGGATGAGATAACAAATATGAGGACAGGAAAGAGGATTAGGGTGGGAAGGCTTCTTAGGATGCATGCAGATGAGATGGAAGATATTGAAGAGGCCATAGCAGGTGAGATAGTCGCCCTCTTTGGAATTGACTGTAATTCAGGGGATACCTTTACAGATGGCAGAGTAAGATATTCCATGTTTTCCTTTATCACACCTCCACCGGTTGTTTCACTGAGCGTTAAGACAAAGAGGCAGCATGATATGGAAAGGCTTTCTAAGGCAATATGGAGATTCAAGAAAGAGGATCCCACATTCTCTTTTCACGTAGATAAAGAGACCGGTCAAACCCTGATATCTGGTATGGGAGAGTTACATCTGGATATCTATTTAGAGAGGATGAAGAGGGAATATGGGCTTGAGCTTGAAACTGGCCCTCCACAAGTAGCATATAGGGAGACCATAACTAAGAGGGCTAAGTTCAATTACCTTCATAGAAAACAGACAGGAGGGGCTGGTCAATATGGCAGGGTTGCAGGTTATATGGAGCCATGTGATGAAGAGTATGAGTTCATAAACCGTATAAGGGGGGGACTTATACCATCTGAGTTTATTCCCGCAGTGGATAAGGGTTTCAGGATGTGTCTTAAGAAGGGGCTTCTGGATGGATATCCTGTAAAGGGTATCAGGGTTGTAATTGATGATGGGGCTTATCATAGTGTGGACTCCTCTGAAATCGCCTTTATTCAGGCCGCAATGGGTGCCTTCAAGCAGGCATATATGAAGGCATCACCTATTCTGCTTGAACCTCTGATGAAGGTGGTGGTGGAGTGCCCATCAGAATTTCAGGGAAGTGTCATGGCATCCCTTAATCAGAGAAGGGGTATAATCCTTGGATGTATTGAAGACGGAATAAGAGGCACTATAGAGGCAGAGGTGCCACTTTCTGAGATGTTTGGTTATGCCACTCAGCTTCGCTCCATTACTCAGGGAAAGGCAGAATTCAGCATGGAATTTTTAAGGTATGAAAAGATGCCGGCTAAGGTATATGAAAGGCTTAAGAAGGAAGGAAAGATTAATAAAAAGAGGGGTAGATAATGTCAGATATCTTTTCACTGAGCCCCCTTTCTATTCTTGGAAAGGAGGGTTTAAAGGGCAAGATGTGCCTGCTCATCGCAAGAGCAGGTGTGGGCAAGACAGCCACTCTGATTAATATGGGATTAAAGGTGGTATTTGATGGAGGAAGATTGATCCATATATCCCTTGAAGAGGCGGAACCCGAAAAGATCCGTTCCTACTATGAGGTGATACTATCTGAGATTATCCGTTTGTGCGATCCTGAAAGCGATCTGAAGGAATTCAAAAGGCAGATGGAAGAACGGCGGATGATAATTACATATCCAAAGGAGAGATTTAGCATAGAGCTCCTAAATAGAACATTAGATGATCTCAAAAGACATATGGGATTTTCACCCCTGATGCTGATCTTGGAGGGGATGGATCTTCAATCAGAGGGAATGGATAATCTATATAGGCTCAAAGAGATTGCCATAGATTATGGATCTATCCTGTGGCTTTCAAGTCGTATCGATATAGTGAATATGGAAGAAGATTCTACCAAGTGGCTCAGAGGCATAATGGAGACCGATCTCTTCAGTTACGTATTTCAATTGGCCTCATCATCAGATTCGCTCTATCTATATGTGCTTAAAGACAGAAGAGGCATATTGAGGAAAAGAAGGCAGATTGAGCTTGATCCAGATACTTTTCTTATCTCTTCTTAGGATATCTTTAAGATCAGACCTTTGAGATAGTTTCCTTCAGGGAAATAGACAGATACCGGATGGTCTATGGGAAGGGAGAGTCTTCCAATTATCTTTGCATCTACTTGTGCATCAAGGGCTGCATCAAATATGAGCTTTTGAAATAGCTCAGGTGAGATAAGGCCAGAGCACGAAAATGTAAATAGTATACCTCCGCTTTTAAGCATCTGAAAGGCCAGCATATTTATATCCTTATATCCTCTGCATGCATTCACTATCTTGGATCTGGAATCTAAGAACCTGGGAGGATCCATTACAATGAGGTCAAATCTCTTTCCTGAGGATCTAAGATCCCGTAAGATATCAAAGGCATTACCTCTTATATTTTCCGTTGAAGAGATTGGCAGTGAATTTATGGAAAGGTTTTCCTTTGCAAGTTCTAAGGCTTCAGAGGAGGAATCTATATTTATTACACGGGCTGCTCCTGCCTTCAGGGCATAGATTCCAAATCCACCACTATAGGAGAAGCAATTCAGGATATCCATTCCCTTAGAATATTTAACAATTGCCCTTCTATTGTCTCTTTGATCCAGATAGAAGCCTGTCTTTTGGCCCCTCTTTATATCCACCCAGAACCTGATATCGCTCTCATATATCATTAATCTATCTGGGGGCTCTTCTCCCCAAAATATCCCATTCTGGGGTCTTAGGCCCTCCTTTAGCCTGATTTTTAGATCAGACCTCTCATAGATACCTTTACACGGTATTAATTCCCTTAGAAGTGAGATAATAACACCTTTCCAATACTCTGCTCCTGCAGTGAGAAACTGGCATACCAGAAAATCGCTGTATCTGTCCACGACTATACCTGGAAGGCCATCGGATTCTGCATTCACGATCCTGTAGGCATCACTATCTATAGAGGGAAGAATAGTTCTTCTAAATTCAAGGGCATTAAGAAGCCTCCTTTTAAAGAAGTCCCTGTCAATACGCTCATCTCTATTAAAGCTCCATACCCTTATCCTTATCTGAGAGCGGGGGCAATAGGCACCACAACCCAGATCTTTCCCACCCTCTGTCCTTATACGGACTGTCTGCCCCGGTTCTGGATCACCATCTATCTCTTTAATTGCACCACTGAATATCCATGGATGGAATCTTTTGACAGACCTCTGTCTGCCTTCTTTGAGCCTGACTGTTACCATTATACTCTCTTTTTCTTTTTCTTCTTTTTAGGCCTTCGTTTTCCAAAGGTCCCTCTAAAGAGCTTTCCCCTTCTGGATCTCTGATCTCCTTTTCCCATATCAATACCTCTTTGATGAATTTTCTAATCTATTAAAGATATATTTCAGGATATATCAAGTAATTTGAAAAAGAAGATGGAAGCTATTTTACATTGAAATATCGTCTCATTATGTTAAAAGATACTAAAAATTTAATGAACTATGGAGGCTACTTAGATGAAAAGAGGAAACAAGGGGATCCTGAAATTTATAGTATTATTTATTCTATTATCTATCTTATCTAACTGTTCTACCATCTCTGAGATTAATCTCCTATATAGCCTTCCTAACCCAAATCATAGGCTAAGAGGGGTAAAGATCTATATCCTGTTTAAAGATAAGAGGGAGAGAAAGGATATACTGAGTGATGAGGCAAAGAAGGTCTTAAAAAATTTCTCTGGTACTTTGACATTCCATCTTAAGAGATATGGAGACACTGCCTTTAGAATCGGCCCTTTTTCTCTTAAGGAGATCTTTTCTGAATCTCTCAAATTCTTAGTGGAAAACAATGGAGCTCAGGTTGTAAGAGCAGGGAAGACAGATACGGGATTGGAGATATCGGTTAATAGGTTTTTCTTGGACTTTAAAGAGAGGAAGTGGAAGGTGGATATTGCCTTTACAGTAACATTTATAAAGGCTGAAAAGGTATCTTCAAGCCAAAAGATAGAGGGCAGCGGGGAGAGACTTAGATTATTTGGCACAAAGCAGGCAAGCGAACTTATAAGTGAGGTCTTTACAGAGCTCTTAAACAGGATAGATCTGAGTCCAATTCAATCGTAGGTTATGAAAAGGAGAGAAAAGATACTTTTTATTAGCCTTGGATGTCCTAAGAATCTGGTTGAAAGTGAATATATGCTCGGGATCTTGAAACAAGATGGCTATTCTTTTGTATCCGATCCTCAAGAGGCTCATACAGTTATAATAAATACCTGTGGATTTATAAGAGAGGCAGTTGAAGAGGCAATTGATACCATAGTGGAATATGGCAGAATGAAAGAGAAAGGTATTATAGAAAGGCTCTTTGTTACAGGATGCATGGTTCAAAGATATGGGTATAAGCTAAGAAGGGAGCTCCCTGAGGTAGATGGCTGGATGGGAACAGGCTTTGATCCAAAGCTGATTCTTAGATTACTTGACTCAGAAGATGGAAGCCTTTTTATACAGCCTCCCACCTATCCATATGAAGATGAACTTCCCAGATTATCTACATCTCCATATTTTACAGCATACCTACGGATATCTGAAGGATGTTCCAATAGATGCACATTCTGTATGATACCTAAGATAAAGGGGCCATATCGTAGCAGAAGCATCATCTCTATCATTGATGAAGCTAAAAGGCTTAGGAACAGGGGGGTGAAGGAATTAAACATCATATCTCAGGATACCACCTCTTATGGAGTGGATCTAAGAGACGGAACATGTATTGAGACCCTGCTTGAAGAGCTTATCAAGATTGAAGGGATAGAATGGATAAGGCTTATGTATTGCAATCCTACGAGGATCAGTGATAGACTTTTAAGATTGCTGGAAGAGGAAGAAAAGATATGCCCATACATAGATATTCCATTTCAACATGTAAATCGTTCTGTTCTTATTGCAATGGGAAGGGATATATCTTACCATCCCTTAGATGTCATTGAGAGGATAAGGTCATTAAGGCGATATATAAGCATTAGAACCACCCTTATGGTGGGATTTCCAGGAGAGACAGATAATGCCTTTAAAGAGCTCTATGAGTTTGTAAAAGAGGCTGAATTTGATCATCTGGGAGTATTCATATATAGCGATGAGATAGGAACAAGGGCATACAGGTACGAAGACAAGATAGAGAGAAGGATTGCAGAGCACAGATATGCTCTCATTATGGAGCTTCAGAGAGAGATATCATTGAGAAAAAACAGAGAGAGGATTGGAAAGATATATCCTGTGCTCATAGAGGGATATTCACAGGATACTAATCTTCTACTTGAAGGAAGAGCTCCATTTATGGCACCTGAAATAGATTCCAAGGTGATAATAAATAGAGGATATACAGATTATGGAAAGATAGAGAGGGTCAGGATAGTAGATGCCTTTCCCTATGATCTGATTGGTGAAATTATTAATTAGAGTTTATTCTATGTGTGAACCAGAGCTCAAAAAGGAGTTTCAGCCAATTATTTTCAAGATAGAGGAGAGTCTTAAGAGAAATGTCCACTCACAGATATCTATTACAGAGGATATGGTAAGATATGGACTACTTGGCTCAGGTAAGAGATTGAGGCCCCTTCTGTTCATTTTGAGTTACAGGCTATTTGAGATGGATGACAACGATGATCTATATGACTATTCCATCATCTTTGAATTTATACATACCGCCTCCCTTTTTCATGACGATGTAATAGATAACTCTGAATATCGCAGAAAGAAGCCCTCTGTTAAGAAGATATGGGGGAATAATGCCGCTATCCTGGGTGGTGACTTTTTATTTTCAAGGGCACTTGAGATAGCAGTCAGAATAAAAAATTCTACCTTTTTAGAGATCGTTGCCCAAACCACTACAAGGATGGCAGAGGGACAGGTCTTAGAACTCGTTAATATTGATAATATGGATCTTACTGAACAGGAGTATCTAAGGATAGTACGTCTCAAGACCGCCTTTCTGATCTCTTGTGCATGTACCTGTGGGGCAATTCTTGCAGGGGCAAAAAGGGGCCTGGTAGAGCACGTTTCTGAATTCGGCATAAATATGGGAATGGCATTTCAACTTGTAGATGATATACTTGACTTTACAGGCTCAATAGAAGATATGGGAAAACCTCCTCTAAAGGATATAAAGGAAGGCAAGATAACCCTTCCAGTAATATATACCTTGGCCCAACTTGTCCCTGAAGAGAGGGATAGATTTAGGAAGATATTTTTCAATGCCAGAGACAGACAATACGATTTTGAATATCTGATTGGGGTTATAAGAAAAAAGGGTGGCATTGAAAAGACACTAAATGTGGCACACCTCTATATTGAAAGGGCTAAAAAAGAGCTTAGAAGCCTGCCCGATTCATATGCTAAGCTCTGTCTTAAGAGGTTATGTAACTATATACTCCATAGAAGGCATTAAGTTATGGGAAAACCACACTTAGAGCTTATAAACCCGAATTATGCAAGTAATTCGGGTTTATAAAAGTAAATGTTTCTTTTCTGTCTTTAAGCACTTATCATTTTGGTGATTTTTAATCTGGGGTTTGGGGCGTAAGCCCTAAAGTAAATCACGGATACTTGCGAAATCCGGGATAAAGAGATTTAGGGAGAGGTGATGGGTCAAAGTAGTGGCCCGTCAGAGCAGAAATGCCCCTACCTTGGTCATGAATGGCTGATAAAGGGTGTCTGACTTTAGGACCTTTTCTATTTTCCAAAGGGACAGATCGGCCAATTACATCTCTTACAATTTAGACACAACCCTCCATGGGAAAGATTGGCCAAATCCTTTCTGGTTATGGACTCTCCTGCAAGAACTCTTGGAAGGACGATGTCAAATATGGTCGCTTTAAAATAGATAACACATGCAGGAAGGCCGAGCACGGGCACATCTTTAATCTTCCCATAGAGGAACATGGCTCCAGGGAGCACAGGTGATCCATATACAACCTTCTTAGCATCAGCATACAATATTCCTGCCCTGCTCTGATCATCTGGATCCACACTCATTCCTCCTGCAACCAGTATCATCTCTGCTCCCATATTTAGAAGTTCGTGCATATAGTCTGCTATCTTAAACTTATCGTCTAAACTATAGAGAATCTTTATAATTTCCAGATCATATTGTTTGAGCTTTCTTTTTAATACGGTGGAGAATCTATCTCTAACCCTTCCATAGAGTATCTCATTACCTGTGATAATTATTCCTGTCTTGGGTCTAAGGAGTCTTTTAACCTTAAATATCCCTCCATCTTTCTTGGCGATATCTACTGCTTTAAGCACCTTCTTTTCATCTATAATCAATGGAATGGCCCTTGTTGCAGCAATCAGGTCACCCTTTTCTACCAAGGTATTGGTATGTCTGGAAGAGCATATGATATCATTAATCATATTTATCTTAGTTAGCAGCCCCACATTTACCTTAAGTAGCCCCTTATAAGAGGCCCTGAGCTGGATTTTTCCTTCTGAAGGGGGGCCATCTATGTATGTTCCCTCACCTTTAAATGCCTCTCCCAGAAGAAGGGCTGCCTCATCTTCATGCAACATCCCCTCACTGAGATCCAAAACATATGTACTTTCATTTCCAAGTCTCAATAGATGGGGTATATCACTTTTTCTTATTATATGGCCCCTCTTAAATGCCACACCCTTAAATTCACCTGGTCTTATCTCTGTTATATCATGGGCAAGCCGTTTTCCGATTGCCTCTTCAATGGGGATTATCTTTATTGCATATCTTTTTGACATCTTCCTATACCTCCCTTTTATTAGAATTAAGGAGGTTAGTAGATAATCTGTAAGGATTAAATGTCAAGGCAAATAGAGGCTTGAAATAGAGGATAACAATTGTTATCATTAAAGATAAGATAAAAGGGAGGAAAAATATGAAATTTGAGGATGAATGGGAGGATCTGTTTGATATCAAGATAGGCCCATTTGGTATGGGAGCATTCTTTGGGACAAGGCCATTTAGGGTAAAATATACCAGGACATCAGATTCTCATATCTTGAGATTCAAAATCAGTAAGGATATAAAGAAGGAGGATATTAAGGTAAGGTATATTGAACCTGGGTTGATTGAGATGGAATGGCCCCGTAGGCTTAAAGGAGAAGAGATTCCCATTGAATAGAAAGGGCGGGATTAGCAAATTCCGCCCTTATATCTCTTTTATTTTTCCGCACACTTCTTTATGGCCTTTTTAATGAAATTTACATATTCTCTACCAGGGACTCCTCTCTTTTCAGCACTCTTGATGTATTCTTCAAATACGGGTTTTGCTGCCTTTGCCCATCTTTTGCTCTCTGCTTCAGAAAGGGGTATGATCTTATTGCCCAACTTAAGGGTGAACTTCCTGCCCTCCTCATCGCTCTTATCCCATGCCTCTCCATGTTTGGGAATCCATTCCCTATTTACCTTCTCGATAACCTTTTTAACATCCTTTGGAAGGGAGTTCCATTTATCTAGATTCATAAGCACAAAGAATCCTGTGGTATAACCAACACTATAACACTCTGTAGTGTAATCAACCACCTCTGCCTGCTTCCATCCTTTTAAGACCTCTATTGGGCTGAATGTGGCATCCACAACACCTTTTTGAAGGGCCTCATAGGTGCCACCCTGACCCATAGCAACAGGAACACCACCTAAGGCCTTTACAAGCTTTGCACAGAAACCTGTAGATCTTATCTTAAGGCCTTTAATATCTTCCAGCTTATAAACCGCCTTTTTGCTATGCAGGAGTCCAGGACCATGTGCATGCAGATACATCACTTTTACCTTTGAAAGCTCCTTAGGCCTGAACCTGTTATAGAATTCATTTATAACACAGGTGGCCACCTTTCCGCTCGGATATCCTAAGGGAAGATCAATGGCCTCTATGGAAGGAAACACCCCCCTTGTATATCCAAACACAGACATGCCTATATCAGTAATTCCTTTCAGAATACCATCATAGATCTTAGGCCCCTTAAGCAATGATCCGCCCGGATAGTATGTAATCTTCACTTTTCCATTGGTCCTCTTCTCTATCTCCTTTGCCCACATCTGTCCAAGCTTTGCCTGAATATGAGTAGGTGGGAAGAAGTTGGCATAACTCAGTTCAATTGTAGCACACATACCCTTAGTTGGAATGCAAAAAGATAGAAAGATAAATAAAAAGCCCCCTACTAAACCAAAAAAAACCCATTTTTTCATACTGTCCCCCCCTTCAATAATTTTTTAAACATATATTCAAATAAAACAAAATCAAAAGATCTGTCAAGATAAATCAGACTTATATTGACTTTTAAACTTTTCAAGTGTTAAATGAACCAAAATAATTTAATAGAGTGGAAACATTTGGAAGGTTTTATAAAGAATATCGTTAAATTGCTCTATTGGATAGCGGGTATCTCCATCATCTGCATGATGTTGATAACCTGTGTGGATATCCTATTGAGGCTATCAGTAACTCTTTATCATCGCTATCATATCGGATTTTTAGAACCTCTCGAGCCTATTGCTGGAACCTATGAACTGGTCTGTTTTATGGGTGCGGTGGCTGTGGCGTTTGCTATGGCCCATACCTCTTTGGAGAAGGGGCATGTGGCTGTTAGCCTTATTGTGAGATTATTACCTATAAGGTTTCAGGGGGTTATCGGAGTTATTACAAATCTTTTTTGCCTGATCCTTTTCTCATTGCTTTCATGGAGATCAATTGTGTATGGGAATCACCTGAGGGAGATTCATGAGGTGTCCCTGACATTACAGCTCCCTTTCTATCCCTTTGTCTATGGGGTTGGGTTTGCATCTGCAATACTGTGCCTTGCACTAATATTGGACATCATTAAAGAATTTTCAAAGGTAGTCAAAGGATGAATCTTACTCTAATCGGGATAATAGGAATAATAATCCTTATAATTCTACTCTTTTCCAATATGCCCGTTGGCTTTGTAATGGCCTTTTTGGGATTTATGGGTTTCAGCTATGTAAGGGGAATTGAGCCAGGATTGAGCCTCTTGGCACGAGACTTCTTTGAAGTGTTTTCCTCCTATGGCCTTACTGTTATCCCCCTTTTTGTCTTTATGGGACAGATTGCATTTTACTCTGGTATAAGCCGAAGACTCTATGACTCTGCATATGTGTTTTTGGGTAGCAGAAAGGGCGGGCTTGCCATGGCCACAGTGGGGGCCTGTGCAGGATTTTCTGCAATCTCTGGTTCCACCAATGCCACTGCAGCCACAATGGCAACCGTAACTATCCCTGAGATGAAGAGATTTGGCTATGATATGAGCCTTGCAACAGGAACTGTGGCGGCTGCTGGAAGTCTTGGAATATTGATTCCGCCAAGTGTCATATTTATTGTCTATGGAATACTTACTGAGCAGTCCATTGGAAAGCTCTTTGCCGCTGGTATCTTTCCCGGTATTATACTGTCAATCCTATTTATCCTTGTAATCTATATCAGAGTTAAACGAAAACCCTCTCTTGCACCCCCTGGTCCTAAGACAACATGGAGAGAAAAAGTGAGCTCTTTTTCAGGGATAGTTGAGACCCTAATCATCTTTTCCCTTGTTATGGGTGGGATCTTTTTTGGAATATTCACCCCCACTGAGGCTGCAGCAGCGGGTGCCTTTCTCACACTAATTATGGCAATAATAAGGCGACAGCTAAAATGGAAAGAATTTACCCTCGCCCTCGCTGACACCACCCGCATCAGCTGTATGGTGATGGTAATAGTTACAGGTGCGGTAGTCTTTGGGCATTTTATGGCTGTCACCCGTATCCCCTATGATCTTGCCCATTGGGTATCCCAGCTTCCACTTCCAAGACATGCCATAATGGGAGTTATCATATTGGTCTATCTATTTGGTGGCTGTTTTATGGATGCCCTTGCCATGATTATGTTAACTATCCCCATCTTTTTTCCAGTATCTCAGGCCCTTGGTTTTGATCCCATATGGTTTGGTGTGGTAATAGTGCTTATCACCGAGATGGGAGTAATAACTCCTCCTGTGGGGGTAAATGTCTATGTGGTCTATGGAGTGGTAAAGGATGTGCCACTTGAGGCCATCTTTAAAGGCGTTCTTCCCATGGTCCTTGCTCTGCTCCTTTGCAATCTTATTATAATGGTCTTCCCTCAGATTGTGCTATTTCTTCCCAATCTTATGCACTGAGTTAGATCCTGATGGATAGAGAGACAAAAGATATATTAAAAGAGATAGAGGATGAAGAGCTAATTCCCCCCCTCTCTGCCACCGGAATGAAGCTTATGGATATGGCATCCAGAGAAGACATTTCGGTGGGTGAGCTTGCAAAGATTATAGAAAAGGATCCTGCCTTAACACTTAGACTAATTCGTATTGCGAATAGCAGTTTCTTTGGAGCTGCTTCTAAGGTTTCAACTATCTATCAGGCAATAGTGAGGCTTGGGTTTGAAAGGGTAAGACTGATGGCCCTTTCTCTTTCCATAAGAGATGCCTTTCCCTTTGGAAAGAGGGGTAATATCGACTATGGCACTTTCTGGAGATTATCCCTCTATAGAGCCTTGATTGCCAAATCCATCTCAGAACATCTTTTAATGGGGAACCCCCAGGAGGCATTTGTTGCAGGACTGATTCTGGAGATAGGTTATATACTATTTCATCGTATATTTATTAAAGATGAAAGATCCTACTATCCCCATATCCTTGAACCCCTCAAAGAGATACTGAGATGGCAGAAAAAGAGATATGGGGTAAATCACAGGGAACTGGCTCAAGTGGCACTTAGGAGGTGGAATTTCCCGGAAGCCTATATATATTGTCAGGCCATATATGGAAAGAGGGTAAAAGAGGGTGTTTTCCCTGATATTGTTAAGATATGTGAAAGCGCAAGGGTGCTTTCCATATATATGGTTCACTATGGAGAGGATCTTCTCTTTGAAGATATATATATCTCAATCCCCATAGAGATGGAATCTGAGATCTTAAATAGAATATTGATAAACACTTTTCAGGAGGTGGAAGATATAGCAAAGGAGTTAAAGATACAGGTAAATAGGGAAAAGGATATAATGGAGCTGCTGGAGAAGGCGAACAAGACACTTCTTAGAATCTCCCAGAAGATGACAGATATGGAAGATAATTTCTCAACTAAAAAGCTACCTTCCTTAGAGTATCTCTCACAGGGTGAGGTGGATCCTGCCGTGATTGAGGCCATTTTGCATGAAATCAGAAATCCTCTAACCGCAGTGGGAGGTTTTGCAAGGAGGCTTTTATCAGTAATGGATCCAGGCTCCATTGGCGCACAATATGCAGAGGTTGTTCTTAAAGAGGCAGAGAGACTTGAAGAGACCTTAAAAAAGATAGGTGCGGTTTCAGGCAAAAATTATCAGTAACTCTTAATCACAAATCAAATGTAAACCGAGATGAAATGCTTTTATTAACTATTGTTCCGAGAAGTTATTACATTCTATCGGAAGCCAAAAAGAAACTCTTTGATAGAGTAGGTTGGGGAAAGATGGGGACTTCCTTAAGTAACTAAATAACTTGACATTATGAGGTTATAGGTTTTATTCGGAACAGGTGATGTTCCTCAGTATGTCAAGAAGATGCCTATCTTAAGGAGCTTATTCGTTATATTCATCGAGAACTTTGAAATATTCAAATTTTTCATCTGTATTTAGA
>CAYTXJ010000007.1:19821-26050 GCA_964440775.1 uncultured Desulfobacteraceae bacterium
CTTTATCTTTTTACCTATTGCCTGATCTCTGCTAAGGTTCAGCTTCTTACATGCATTCCTCATAGAAAGTGAAATTTCAAGGAGGTTTGAGCTTCCTACTATGGCAAGGAAATTACCCTTTCCTGCCTCTTCATAACTTTTGGAAATCTTTTTTGCTATCTGGAGATCATTTAGATATATTCCTTTAAGCGTCTTCCCTTTAAATCTATCTAAGGATTCTTTATCAATATTTGTAATAAGATTACCAAATCTATCAACCCGTATTACTTCACCTTCTATAGTGTCATCTCCTATGGTGCAGGTGGGAATCTTAAGCTTTACAGGATCTGATATGGGATCACCCATATCAAGGATATCAACTCCTTTTAGGAGATGGGCTGCAACAGGTGCAAATATATCTCTTCCGTGAAAGGTGTAACTGATCTCTTTTAAAAAGAATCTTGGCTCTTTTAGATGTACTACCTTAAAATCTCTCAGGCCCTCTATTATGGGCCAAAAGATGCCATTATCAGGGCCAACGAAAAAATATCCATCTCCAGAGATTGCAATGGGTCTTCTTTCCCCTCCCACTCCGGGGTCCACCACTGCCACATGGACGCTTCCCTTTGGAAAGAATCTATAGCTTTCTCTTAAGATAATAGACCCACAGAGGATATCTCCCTGTTCGATATGGTGTGTTATATCAACTATATTTGCATCAGGACATATGGTGAGAATAACCCCCTTCATAATTCCCACATAAGGATCCAGAGTGCCAAAATCAGTTGTAAGGGTAATTACTGCCATTTAGATATGAGTTCGGGAATTATCTCTCCAGCCTTTCCACGGATTGTATAGTCCATATATCTGGAATAGGGGGTATCTTCTAAATTTATCTCCACTACCACTGCCCCCCTCTGTTTGGCCTCTAAGGAGAGGGAGGCCGCAGGCTGAACAACTGAGGATGTTCCCACAACCAACATAAGCTCTGATTCTCTGCATGCCTTAATTGCACTTTCCAGAATATCTGGATCTAAGGACTCCCCAAACCAGACCACTCCTGGCCTGAGAAGTCCTCCACATCTTTTACACCTTGGAAGTTCTCCAAGATCAGGGGTCTCATCAATATCCTCAAAGTTACACTCTATGCACCTCACCTTCCATATATTTCCATGGAGTTCCAACACATTTCTACTTCCGGCCTTCTGATGTAGTCCATCCACATTCTGGGTTATTAATGTAAAGTGAGGAACATTTCGCTCCATTATTGCCAAAGCCTTGTGTGCCCTGTTATAGCTCTTTTTGGAGATAAGAGCCCTTCTCCAGTTATAGAACTTCCATACCAGCCTGGGGTCTCTTGAAAATGCCTCAGGAGTTGCAAGCTCCTCTGCTCTATAGTTATTCCATAGCCCATCCTTCCCTCTAAATGTGGGAATTCCGCTTTCAGCGGATATACCCGCTCCTGTCAGGACAGCTATGTTTTTACTCCTACTGATAAGTTCCTTTACAGGTGAAAGGATATGGTCTTCCATCCCGCTAAGATTCTTTTAATCTCTTTATATATTCTTCCCATTCAATGGGTAGGAGATATCTCTTTTTATTATTGCACTCCTTGCAGGCAGGCACAAGATTGCCCTTTACACTCTTTCCGCCTCTGCTGAGGGGAACCAGATGGTCCATGGTGAGATTATCCCTCCCAACTCTTGTGCCACAATAATAGCATCTTTCAGATGCCGTCTTTCGCATCCACCAGGCGGTCTTCCTAAGTCTCCTTGCCTTTTCTTTTTCTTTCTTAATATCTATATAATTCATCTCTATCTTTTATAAATCAAATGTCTCAATACCCACTATAAAACAGCCCTTATATTTACCTTCCTTTATCTCAGTCTTATGTCTGATGACTCCGGTAGTTTTAAGCAGGGCATTTTCTGCATAAAATACTATCTTTTCTATCTTATCTTCCACTTCAATGATATTTAAGAAATCCTTATTCTTTTCATTTATAAAGAGGCCTATACCGCGTTTTGAAGAATCATATACCGGAAAGTTATATGTGACATTATCCCCATGTTCTGTCTTTAACGTGATTTCAGCAGAGATAAACTTTGGCCTCTTAATCAATAAGAATCTTTCTTCTCTTCTCTTTTCTTTCATAATTTATAAAATTGATACATTTAATTTATGATAGGTAAAATAAAAGATGGTTGTAAACCCTTTTTTGTCCCTGCTTTTAGTATGATATTGACCAATCGGATTAAAAGTGATAGATAAAAAATGACATTATGGATCTTAAAGATTATATATATTATATGAATATAGCCTTGGATGAGGCAAGGAAGGCATATTGTGAAGATGAGGTGCCGATTGGAGCTGTGTTGGTTGATTGGGAGGGGAATATCCTTTCCCGTGCCCACAACAGGGTAATTCAGTTGAGGGATCCTACTTCTCATGCAGAGATTATGGCCATAAGAGAGGCCGCTTTAAGAATTGGGAATTATCGTTTAAATAATACTATATTATTTGTAACTGTGGAGCCATGTCCTATGTGTATGGGGGCCTTGATACATGCAAGGGTTCAAAGGCTTGTATTTGGCACAGAGGATAAGAGATGGGGAGGCGCATCTTCCCTTTATAGGATCGGATCTGATAGGAGATTGAATCATCAGATTGAGATAGTGTCCGGTATAATGGAAGAAGAGTGTCGGGAGCTCATTAAGAGATTTTTTAGTGAAAGGAGGGCTTCCCCTTGGGTGGAGAGGTACCGAAGTGGTCGTAACGGGGGCGACTCGAAATCGCTTTGCCCTGTTAGAGCAGGGCACGTGGGTTCGAATCCCACCCTCTCCGCCATTTGAATCTGTTCTTTTTAATTTGGATACATATTTGTGCGGAGAGATGTCCGAGGGGCCGAAGGAGCGCGACTGGAAATCGCGTGTGCCGCTAAAAGGCGGCACCGAGGGTTCGAATCCCTCTCTCTCCGCCATTTTTTATTTTATATTTTTTTATTATAAGGAATAGATATGGCCTATCAGGTTATTGCAAGAAAATATAGACCCCAAAGCTTTAAAGAGGTGGTGGGACAGGAACATATCACCCGCACACTGGAAAATGCCTTAAGACATAACAGGATTGCACATGCGTATCTCTTCAGTGGATCCAGAGGGGTGGGCAAGACCTCTGTTGCCAGGATATTGGCAAAGGCCCTTAACTGCAATGCAGAGGAAGGGGAGATCCCCTGTAATAGATGCACAAATTGTGTGGAAATAACCCAGGGCTTCTCTATGGATGTTATAGAGATAGATGGTGCATCTAATAGGGGTATTGATGAGATAAGGGATTTAAGGGAAAAGGTAAAATATATGCCTTCATCTGGAAGATATAAGATATATATAATAGACGAAGTCCATATGCTTACAAAAGAGGCATTTAATGCCCTGCTTAAGACCTTAGAGGAGCCTCCTGAGCATGTAAAATTTTTTTTTGCAACTACCGAACCCCATAAGGTCCCTTTGACCATTCTAAGCAGATGTCAACGATTTGATTTTAAGAGAATCCCTCAGGATCTCATAATAAGACATCTACGTATGATAACCGAAAGAGAGGGAATAAGGGCAGAGGAAGGCGTCTTTAGGCTCATAGCAAGAGAGGCCGAAGGCAGTATGAGGGATGCACAAAGCCTCTTAGATCAGGTAATCTCCTTTTCAGGAGATATGCTCAGAGAATCTGAAGTGATTGATATCTTAGGCCTTATAGATAGAAAGGATCTCAATAGCATATGCCTTTCCATATTAGAAGGAAGGACAGAAGATGCCCTTAAATCCCTGAGTCATATGCTAAATTATGGATATGAGGTCCATCGTCTCTATCAAGAGATGATGAACAGATTTAGAGAGATGTTGATGGCACTGTTTATTCAGGATAGAAACTTTTTTAATCTGGATGAAAAGGATTATGTGGAGTTGAGGGAACAGGCAGAGTATGGCGGTGAGGATAGACTTAGGCAGATACTGAATATGATGATATTGAGGGAGCAGGAAGTGAGATATTGCTCCCATCCTCGAATCGTTATGGAGATCCTGATTGTGGAATTGTGTAAGATTGGTGAATTGGAATCCTTAGATGAGATCATAAAGAGGATATCTGAAATGGAAAGGAAGGCCTTGAAAGGAGAGGGTGGGGAATATGTTATTTATAAAAGAGATGATGAAGTTAAGGGTGATATAGATCAGCAGGATAAAGATTGGGAAGGCTTTTTAAACTTTTTATCCTCTAAGTATCCCCCACTTTATGCAATATTAAAGAGGGTAGAGTGTTTGGGAATAGAGGGGAGATGTGTGAAGCTGAAGGCAGGACAATGTATGCATCTTATGGAAGATAAGGCAAGAGTCCTTAAGATTAAGGAGGTATTAAAGGAATTTTTCAAGACCGACCTTGATATTGAATTTATAAAGGATGGCCTATCTGATATCAAAAGACAAGATAAAAATAGTCCGCCTAATTATCCTCAGATTGTAAAAGATGTGATAGGCCTATTTGAGGGAGAGATAGAGGAAATTATTTAGAAGATATATAGGAGGTTTAATGGTGAAAGGGATACCAGGTATGGGAAATATACTAAAACAGGCTCAGCAGATACAGGCAAAGATATCTAAGCTCCAAGAGGAACTTGCACACAGAACTGTGGAGGCCACCTCTGGTGGTGGAATGGTAACTGTGGTTGCCAATGGAAGACAGGAGATAGTATCCATTAAGATAGATCCAGAGGTGGTTGATCCTGATGATGTGGAGATGCTGGAGGATCTGATAGTGGCAGCGGTCAATGATGCCATTTCCAGATCCAAAAATATGGTAACCGAAGAGATGACAAGGCTTACTAAAGGGTTTAATATTCCAGGACTTCCAGGCCTATTTACTTAAGATATATTAAATTATGGGAAGATATCCAAAACCCTTAGAGGAGCTTATCCATCTTCTTAGGCAATTGCCTGGTATAGGTAAAAAATCTGCAACCAGGTTTGCCCTGTTTCTTGTAAGGGAAGAAGATGGCATTACTGAAAGATTGGCTAAGGCCCTGTTAGAGCTCAAGAGGAGGATAAGACTATGCCCCATATGCCTTAATATTACTGAAGATATTCCATGTCATGTATGCTCAGATCCTTCAAGAGAGAGGGAAATAGTCTGTGTGGTAGAGACCCCTGAAGATGAGACGGCAATAGAGGATGCAGGTATATTTAAGGGAAGATACCACATACTGCATGGAGTATTATCACCTTTGGACAATATGGGGCCAGAGGATCTACGTATCGGAAAACTTTTAGAAAGAATAGAAAAAGAGAATATAAAAGAGCTTATACTTGCCACAAATCCCACTCCTGAAGGAGAGGCTACCGCCAATTATATTGCAAATCTCTTAAAAGGAAAGAGTATTAAGATAACTCGGATTGCTTCTGGTATACCTATGGGTGGAGATATAAAGTATATGGACCCTGTAACCCTTAAGCAGTCTTTTGAAAACAGGAAATCCGCGATACCATGATCTCTTCATCTACCATCTCTGAGTTAAAAAGAATTGTAGGAAGCCATAATATCTTTACTGAAAAAGATAGATTAAAAGACTATTCCACCGATGCATCCTCGCTTCAATATATGCCAGAAATTGTGATCTTTCCTGAGGACGAATCTCAGATATCACGTATTATGAAACTTGCAAATAGTTATAGATTCCCAGTGTATCCCTGGGGTGCAGGAACTGGCACCACAGGAGGTGCCTTACCTGTGAGTGGAGGGGTGGTTATTTCGCTAAAAAGATTGGATAAGATCTTAAGGATAGATCCTGTGGATATGATAGCTGAGGTGCAACCTGGGGTAATAACTTCTGAGCTTCAAAGAGAGGCGGAAAAGATAGGCCTTTTTTATCCGCCAGATCCTGCAAGCTCCCATATCTCCACAATTGGTGGAAATGTGGCAGAGTGTGCAGGTGGGCTCAGGGCAGTTAAATATGGGGTAACCAAAGACTATGTGCTGGGTCTCAGGGTGGTGCTTCCAACTGGTGAGATAATAAGAACAGGGTCTGAGACAAAGAAGGGGGTGGTAGGATATGATCTTACAAAATTAATTGTTGGCTCTGAGGGAACTCTTGCTCTTATTACCTCTATTTTGCTGAAACTTATTCCCAAACCTCCCTATAGGGCCTCTATCCTCTTACATTTTAAAGATAAGACAGGTGCAATTGAATGTGCCTTAAATATTATTA
>CAYTXJ010000007.1:26150-29433 GCA_964440775.1 uncultured Desulfobacteraceae bacterium
CTTTATAATCTTAGACCACACAAGATAAGCCATGATGTGGTGGTTCCAAGCAGTAAAATTAAAGAGCTGATGCACTTTTTAGAGACTCTAATGGATAGATATAGTCTTCCTATTGCAAGTTTTGGACATATAGGAGATGGTAATATCCATGTAAATTTAATGCATAATAAGGATGACAAAAAAGAGGTGGAGAAGGTTGAAAAGATCGTATTAAGATTATTTAAAAAGATTATTGATCTTGGTGGCACAATATCCGGAGAACATGGCATAGGTATAACCAAAGCTCCTTATATTGATATTGAACTTTCAGAGCACACTATTGAGCTTATGATGAGAATTAAACGGGCATTTGATCCAAATGGGATATTAAATCCAGGAAAGATCTTCTTATAGTATCCTTTCAAAGGCTAAAAATTATATTTAGGAGTTCAAATGCAACCTTCCAATGCCATCATATTGGGAATAGTTCAGGGGTTGACAGAGTTTCTTCCCATAAGCAGTTCAGGACATCTTGTGCTCTTTCAGTCTATTTTAGAAGAGGGAACTGTTCCCCTTCTCTTTGACATATCCCTTCACTTAGGAACCCTTTTTGCCATACTTCTATATTTTTTAAAAGATATTAAGGCTCTTATATTTAGTGGTTTAAGGCTACTTAAAAGAAGAGGGAAAGGCCCTCACTCTTATGAGGAAAAGATGGTTATATGGATTTTGGTATCCAATATCCCTACCGCCTTTATAGGGCTCTTTTTTAAAGATCATATTGAAAAGATGTTTGTATCCTTAGAGGCTACAGGTGTAATGTTGATAATTACAGGACTATTTTTAGCAATGAATCTCTTTTTTAAAGAGGAATACGCACATAGAAGTGATATGGGAATTGCAAGGGCATTTATAATTGGAATTGCTCAAGGATTTGCCTTAGTTCCTGGGATATCCCGATCAGGAATTACCATAATTTCAGCATTAGCTCTTGGGCTTAAAAGGGAGCTTTCTGGCAGATTTTCTTTCTTGATCTCTATTCCTGCTATAATTGGTGCCATGGGACTTGAGATATTTCAGGAGGGAGTATCACAGATCCCTTTTATTATATTATTCCTTGGATTCATGGTATCATTAGCAGTTGGAATCTTTTCGCTCAGAATCTTGATGGGGATATTGAAGAGGGGCTCACTTCATATCTTTTCTCCATATTGCATCCTCTTGGGATCATTTGTCATCTCTATAAAATAGAGCCTAATCCTCTGAGATCAAAATTAAACATCACACTTTTGGCATCATCCAATTTAGACCATGAAATCTGCACAGCCCAACATTGAGATTCATAACGGATAAAATAGCTTGAGCTCAGATCTTCATCCCAATATAGCTCTTTTCTGATATTCATTCCTGCAGATATCCCACTCAATGGCTCTATTGTAAGATCTAAGCTCAGGTCCTTACTCTCCTCTCTCCTATAATGATATGTGAGATCTGCCTCTATCTGAGGCAATGATATATCTATTGAGGTAAATGTCCATTTTACCCGGTCTGTATCATGGTCATAGAGGGTTTTAGAATATATAGATACGTATTTTGATGTATTAAGTGTTAAGATTATTGAAAGAGGCAGAAATTCGGTCTCATCATGATTAAGATTATAGGCCTGTTCAAGCCATAGCGTGGCTATCTGGTGATATCTGTCTTTCAATTTATGATCAAGAGTTTGTCTTATCAAAAGGGATATACAGTGGATATTGTTATCTTCCCTTAAGGGATCATACCAGGTATTCCCCCCCTCTCTGTGATAGTCACCCACTTCATATCTTATAGAAGGGGATATCTTATGTCTATATCCTTGACTATAGATCTTTTGAAGATGGATTCCTGAATTTAGTCCCAATCTAAATGAACTTCCCAATTCTTCATCCCTTTTTCCGCTCTCATCTGAATACCAATCATTTAGGATATTAAATTCCAAAAATGGCTCCAATTCTATGTAAGGAAGACTTAAGATAGGATATGAAAACTTGGGAGATAGAAGAATCCTTTCACCTTTTTCCCCATCTCTTTCCCAGTTATATTGTGCTTTTGCAATAAGAGAGTAGTCCAAATGGGGCAAGATTGAAAAAGGCCTTAAGGGGATGTGTAAGGCTGTTTCATATAAAGGCTGGGTGGTGGTTTCAGGAGATGGACTCTCTGGCCTTTGAAGATATGAAGAACCTATATATATGCAGAAGAGGTCTTGATTATCATAGCTTAACCTCAAGGAAGATCTTCTAAATTCACTTAAGGAATCATAGGAGTAACGGTTGAAGCTGAGATCCAGATCTTCTCTTGGGTCATTACCGAAAAGTGATGTATTAAATTCTCTTAGATAATCTTGATCGCTTAAGATATCCAGATCTGCCCTTAGTTTCATATTTTTAGCTATATCTTGGTCTATCTTACCTCTTAACCAGTATCTTACCCGATTTGTGCGGGCATAGGGGCTAAGTGCCATATCCATCTCATCATATATCCTCTTTTCTTTAACTCTATCAGAGAGGATATCTAAGAGGATTGATCCCTTTGATCTATCATTCAAGAGATATCTGAACTCCATCCCCTGCATTAGTCCACGATCTTTCATATATCTTTCATAAAATGTGGCATCCATATTAGCTCTTATTGCCCAAAAAATAGGAATTTCTGTCTCAATACCGTTTCTGTCTGATATACCGAATCTTGGAAAGAGAATTCCAGACTGCCGTTTTGTCTTTACTGGAAAGACAGTGTATGGAATATATAGTAAAGGTAGATCCTTAATCCAGAAAGTGGCTCCCTTTGCCTTTCCATATCCTTCAATGGTAAGTTCTACCTTTTTGGCAGAAAAACTCCAATCAGGTCTATCTCCGGAACAGGTTGTGATCTTGCAATCTTCTATCATGTAGCTATTAGGTCCTGTCTTTTCAATGATACTTCCAGAGAGATAAAAATCGCTTCCTTTAAGTAAGATCTTTCCATCTTCTATCTTTCCTTCCATTGTATTTATATTAAAGATGGCCCGACGGCCCATAATCTGATCCCCCTCTTTTTCATATAAAAAGCCTCTAAGTATTCTGATTTCCCCTTTTGATTGATCATATATCACCATATCTGTCTCTATGGTGTATCCATCTATAGATATCTTCACATCTCCCTTAGCTAAGAATCGCTTTTTATCTTCATCATATTCCATGTAATCTGAAGTTATATGGATATCCTTTTTCTTAATTAGCTCTTTTATATGTGTTTCAGCTACAGGACATCTAATATAAGAGAAAAA
>CAYTXJ010000007.1:29533-32384 GCA_964440775.1 uncultured Desulfobacteraceae bacterium
CTTATACCATCTCTTCTTCATACTCTCCTGGTCTTAAATGGCATAGGGCCTCACCTATAATAAACAGGGAGCCGGTTATAAGGATAACATCTTCCCTATTTGCATATTCCTTTGCCCTATTAATTGCCCCTTTTACTTGAGATATCACCTCATAGTTACCCCTCTTTAGTCTCTGAGCAATCTCCCTGAGTCTATGGGGGTCCATTGCCCTAAAATATTTGGCTCTTGTAAATATTATATAAGAAGATATGGGAATTATGGCACTTAATATGCCTTCAATGTCTTTGTCATCCATTATTCCTATTACAGCAATAATCCTTTCAGATTGTAGGTTTCCAAGTGAATTGATTAATGTCTTCATTGCTGCTGGATTGTGGGCGCCATCCAGGATTATAAGTGGTTCTTTGGAGATAATCTGCATCCTGCCAGGCCATATACAGTCTTTAAGTCCGTCTCTTATATGATCAGCTTTTATTCCATAGCCCTTTGATTTAAGAATCTCTGATGCGGCAATAGCTATAGCCGCATTTAGTCTTTGGAATTTTCCCTCAAGTGAAAGTTCCATATCTTTTAGGTCTTCCCATATGCCGTAATAGGAAAATCCTCTTTTTGTAGATCTATACCTAAAGTCTCTGCCTAAGAGATACATGCGAGATCCTCGACTTTTGCATATATCTTTGAAAAGCTCCCTTATATGTCTCTGTTTGACCCCGGTGACAAGCTCTACACCCCTCTTTATTATCCCTGCCTTTTCCCTTGCTATCTGAGTGGTGGTATTTCCTAAAAATTGTCTATGTTCCATTGAAATATTGGTGATTATACTGAGTTCAGGCCTTATAATATTTGTTGCATCAAGCCTTCCTCCCATTCCTACCTCCATAATGGATATATCCACATCTTCCATATCAAAATAGAGGATGGCCATTGCGGTGGTGAGTTCAAAGAAGGTGGGAGGATCGGATGGATCCATAATGGAGATAAGGGATCTTACCAGCTCTACCACGCTTTCTTTTGGAATCTCTTTTCCATCTATTCTGAACCTTTCAGTGAATCTTACAAGGTGAGGGGAGGTGTAAAGCCCTACCTTTAGACCGGCCTTTCTCAATATGGATTCAAGTATTATACATACAGAGCCTTTACCGTTTGTCCCTCCAATATGTATATATCTATTCCGTTTATGGGGGTTTCCAAATACTTTTAGAAGATTTGAGGTCTTATTAAGACCAAATTTTATCCCATATTTTTGAAGCCCATATAGATACCTCAGGCTCTCTTCATATGTCTTTGGGAACTTCATATAAGTCTGAGATATATAAGTAGGGCTCCACTATAGTCAAGGCCTGTTTTTCTGATAGATAGCTCTTTTAAGGATAAAATTTGGATTTACAAGTTTTGAAGATTTAAGATATACTGAAATTTGATTTATAGATGGAAGAATATGATGGAAGAGAGGTCTTCTTTATATAAAGAGGCGGGTGTGGATATTGAAGCAGGCAACCGTTTTGTGGAGCTTATAAGACCCATTGTAAGATCCACCTTCAAGCCTCATGTAATGACAGAGATAGGTGGATTTGCGGGCTGTTTCTCACTTAAGAGCCTGGATATCAAGGATCCTATTATACTTGCATCTACTGATGGAGTTGGAACTAAGCTAAAGATAGCCTTTATGATGGACAGACATGATACAGTGGGGATTGATCTGGTTGCAATGTGTGTAAATGATATAATGGTTCAGGGGGCAGATCCCCTATTCATGTTGGACTATCTTAGCATGGGAAGGCTGGATATAGATAGGGCAGTTCAGATAATAAGGGGTATAGCTGAAGGATGTAAAGAGGCGGGATGCTCATTAATCGGGGGAGAGACAGCTGAGATGCCTGGTATATATAAAGAAGATGAATATGATCTTGCAGGCTTTGTGGTAGGTATTGTGGATGATCAGAGCCTTATGGATGGGTCAGATATATCTGCTGGAGATCAACTCATCGGTATTGCCTCAAGCGGTCTTCATAGCAATGGATATTCGCTGGCAAGAAAGATTTTCTTTGAAAGATTGAAGATGAAAGTTGAAAGTTATGTGGAGGAGTTTGGAAGAACATTGGGAGAAGAGCTCTTAGAGCCTACCAGGATATATTCAAGATTAATAAAGAATCTTAAAAGGGATTTTCATATTGCAGGAATTGCCCATATTACCGGAGGAGGAATTATATATAATCTGCCACGCATTCTGCCAAAGAAGTGCAGGGCGGTCATTAAGGAGAAGAGCTGGCCAAGACATGCCATATTCCAATATCTTCAAAGAGAGGGTAAGATTACAAAAGAAGAGATGATGAAGGTGTTTAATAATGGCTTAGGGCTTATTACGGTAGTAAAGAGGGATGAGTTTGATGAGGTAGTATTGAGGCTTAAGGCGATGGGAGAGTCTGCCTTCCATATAGGCCATATTGAAGAGAGGGTAGGGGATGAGCCTATGATTAAATTTATCTAATCAGAGATGGGGTTATTGGGAATATGTTTGGATTTGGAACAACCGAACTTATAATTATAGGTATAATTATTTTTCTTTTATTTGGTGCAAAGAGGCTTCCAGAGATCGGCAGAGGCCTGGGGAGTGCAATTAGGGAATTTAAAAAGGCAAAAAGAGAGATAGCTTCTCCCACTGAAGATAAGAGTAGTTCTCAAAAGGAGATAGATAAAGGAGATAGCCAATGAGAGCTTTGAATTTTTAAAGCTCTCATAAAAAGTTGTAATTATGGGTTATTTTAAGTTAATTTTTGGGGGTCTGGTCTCCGACCCGGAGCGGTCTCCGAAGTGTAGAAAGAGGTTATGCAAAGCTCTCGCCAATAGAATT
>CAYTXJ010000008.1:0-19176 GCA_964440775.1 uncultured Desulfobacteraceae bacterium
TTTTTATGAGAGCTTTGAAAAATTCAAAGCTCTCGTCATGATATCAAATAATATTAGGTTATTAATAAATTGATTTTTCAAACCTTTTTAAATTAAATGCTCAACTCTTCACATTTTGCTTAATATCATTAGGTAAAATACATGTCAAATAATTTCTAATATTGTATTTAAAGTGTAAAGACCATTTTTAGAGAGGTCTACATTATTCTATTCTTTTGCCTTTGTAAAAGAGATGGATCTTAGATGGATCGATCTTGATAATGATAGAGTCGCCTTCATTTAGTTTAAGGTCTTTAAATGCACGAATAACGATCTCTTCTTTACCGATCCTTGCATGGATATGCCTTTCAGATCCTGTATCATTTATAAGTTCTACTTTTGCACTAATTCCATCCATGCCATCTATTATATCAATGTGCTCTGGACGGATTCCGACTTCTACCTCTTCAATATCCTTTGGAAACTGAATCCTATCTAAATATAATGAAAATCCATTGCCCTTAAAATATATCCTATCCTTTTCCACAGATATTCTTCCTTTAAATAGGTTCATCTCTGGAGATCCAATGAATCTTGCAACAAATGTATCTGTAGGATATCTGTATATCTCTTCTGGCCTGCCTATCTGTCTGATTCTTCCCTCTTTCATTACAACGATCTTATCTCCAAGGCTCATTGCCTCTGCCTGATCATGAGTTACATATATGGTAGTGCCACCTATCTTTGAATGGAGTCTCTTCAGTTCAACCCTAACCTTTGCCCTTAGCCTTGCATCCAGATTGCTGAGAGGTTCATCTAAGAGAAATAGGTTTGGTCTTCTGACCAGTGCCCTTCCCATTGCAACCCTCTGCTGTTGTCCACCAGATAGCTCTGCCGGCCTCCTGTGGAGAAGCTCTTCAATACCGAGGAGCTCTGCCACCTCCTTTATCCTTTCATTGATAATATCCTTTGGGATTCCACGCATCCTCAGACCAAAGCCCAGGTTCTGGGAGACATCCATGTGGGGATAGAGGGCATAGTTCTGAAAGACCATTGCGATATCTCGATCTCTTGGAGATAGGGAGTCAATAGATCTTCCATTCATCAATACAGTTCCGCTGTCTTGAGGCACAAGCCCGGCAATTATCCTTAACAATGTGCTCTTACCACATCCTGATGGCCCTAAGAGGACACAAAATTCTCCTTCCTCTATATGAAGATTTATACCGGAAAGTGCGATAGTATTACCGTATCTCTTACTTATATCCCTTAGTGTAATTGATGCCACTCTTTATCCCTTTACCGCCCCTTTTGTAAGACCAGAGACCAGATACCGCTCAAAGAGTATAAAAAGGGCTAAGACAGGAATTGTAATAATTACAGATGCTGCCATTACAAGCTGTTTTGAGAGATGGACACTTCCAGCAAGATGGACAACTCCTCTTGAAAGGGTAAACTTTGAAGGGCTATCCAGAAATATAAATGCAAATAGAAACTCATTCCATGCTATCATAAATGTATAGAGTGCAACACTTGCAAGGGCTGGTAAGGATACAGGTAGCACAATCCTCCATAATACCCCTAATCTGCTACAGCCATCAATCAAGGCGGCCTGCTCTACCTCAACAGGAAGCGCCTCAAAGTGCCCCCTCATCATGTAAAGGCCTACAGGGAGAGTCTGTGCCAGATAGATCAGGATTAGAACATGCAAGGAGTCCCTTATCCCTAATCTGGAAAATATTACATAGAGAGGAATTATTAAAACTATTACAGGAAACAGATAAATCACCACAATAGAGCTATAAATGAGCCTTTTTCCTCTAAAAGAGAATCTCGTAGCCGCATATCCACCGATACTTGAAAAGAAGAGCGTCAGAAACACTGTCAGGGTGGATACATAAAGGCTATTTAGGATGTATCTGGAAAATCCATGTTCAAATATAACATCATAATATGCATTAAGATTAATATCTCTAATACTTAGCCATAGCCTTGATGGATGGACTAAAATCTCTTCCAATGGCCTTAATGATGAAACTACCATCCAGTAGAAAGGAAATAATGTTATCAGGACAAAAAAGAGCAATCCTGAGATTCGCAGATACCTTATGGATATTGATTCTGCCCTTTCATGACCCATTTGAGTAGACCCTCCTGGATATGATCCTGAAATAGAGGATCAAAAATATCAGGAGCACCAGAAAGAGTAACATTGCACTTGCAGAGCTTGCACCTATATCAAACTCCCCAAATGCATATTCGTATACCTTTATGCTCAGGACCTTTGTGCCTGCCTCTCCCCTCGTAAGCAGAAAAATGTCATCAAACTTATTAAAGCTCCATATAAATCTGAAAAGGAAGAGAGAGCTTAATACCATTGATAGCTGTGGCAATGTAATATAACGAAATCTCTGAAAAACGGTTGCACCATCTACTGATGCGGCCTGATAAAGCTCCTCTGGAATTGCTTGAAGTCTTGCGAGTATAAAGAGGAATGCAAATGGGAAATATCTCCATCCTTCAAAAAGGATCACAACTATTAATGCAATGGGAAGGCATATATTTAGACCTGATACGTTAAGGTAAATACATTTTTGGGATAAGAAGGGTATTGCAAGACTGCTCATAAGGCCAAGCTGGGGATCTAAGATAAATGACCAGGTAAATGTAACGGCAACAACAGGTGCAATATATGGAGAGAGCATAATTCCCCTCACGATAGCCCTGAATCTAAACCCTCTGTTTATAAGAAGTGCTGCTACAAGCCCCAACCCAATAGAGAGGGCACTTCCAGAGATCGCATATATCAGGGTAATTATTAGTGAAGGCCAGAATTCAGTATCACCTATCACCTTCCTATAATTTATAAGAGTTAAGTTTGGGGAAAAAAGATTACCGTCTCTCAGATCTGAAAGCCCTACCGGCCTAAGGCTGAGCCATATGTTCCATATGACAGGAAATATAACTATCAAAAACACTATCAGGGCAGTAGGTGCAAGCATTATAAATGCAAATCTATTCTCCTGGCTATAAGCCTTATCTGCCCTTGCCATCCTGTTTCATCAGTGCCTTGATTCTTTGAGCAAGCTCTTTTGAGGCCTGTTGTGCAGTAAGTTCATTATTCAGGAATCTTTTGAGGATCTTGGGTAGAAGTTTTGTGCCATATAACCTTGATATAAGAAGCCCTTTCCCCTGTTCTAACCCCCAGCGGGAAAAGCCATTTACAGAACATAGTATCTCTTCAAGTAGTTCATTTCCATATCTATCAGATATCCTTGCCCTTGTATCTATTCCAAACTCAAGCCCTTTCCAGCCTTCAATAAAGAGTAGGGGATTCTGCTTGGTTCCCCTTCTCATAGGCAGTTTGCCTTCTGCTGCCATGCCAAGCCAGCTTAGATATCCTTCTGATAGCAGATACTTTACCCATTTCTTTGCATACACCTTGTTTGCATCCCTTGTAATACCAAAACAGTTTATCTGCCCGTATTGTGCACTACCATTAGGCCCTTTTATAATGCCAACAAAACCTGTGTTTTTGGCAAGATAGCCTTTCTGTTTCTTCTCTATGTCTGGAAGAACAGGCTGATCCTTTCTAAGGCCTGACAGCTCATCCAGAATAAATGGTGACCATATAACCATTGCGGCTCTACCCAGAAGATAGTCCATCCTTGTATGTAACCAATAGATATTGCCCGGGGGTGAAAATTTCGATAATTTTTTATAGAAATTGAGTGTCTGGAGCATCTCTTTGCTATGGATCTTATCTAAGGTAACATTATTTGATAAGGCAAAGTGTTCAAATACCTGCTGGGTATAGATCTGACCTGGATCTGTTGCTATTTCAATACCCCATAGTTTTGGAGGTCTATGAAGTAGCCTTGCAGCCTCAAGGATCAAGTCCCAGCTTCTCGGAGTCTTTAGACCCTTTTGCCTAAAGAGGTCCTTTCTATAAAGCAAGAGCTGTCCCCATCCATCGGCAGGGACAGCAGCATAACCCTTCTTATATCTTACCATCTCAAGTGCCCTTTTAAAAAATGTGCCTTCATCTAATTCCTCTATCACCTCTGTTGCCCACCTTTCATCAAATATACCTGCCTTACAGAATCCAAGGGAAAACTCAATAGGATGAAAGATCACATCTGGCAATGATCTTGCCGCATATGCAGCAGTAACCTTCTCTGAAAGATGATTCTCATCAACAGGTATGATCCTGACCTTGACCCCTGTCTTTATCCTGAATCCCTTGGCAATCTGCTCCTGAATTCTTATCCTGTCCTTTTCTACCTCAGTGCTCCAAAAATTGATCACGGCCTCCTTGCCAAAGGACATATTCCCTTGCAGTAAGATAGATATTATGGAAATAATGAAGATAAATAGATGCATTACCATCACCCTCCTTTCTCTTATCATAACCCTATGTATTATTCCAACCCAAAATAATTCTTCCATTCTTTTCCCCCTTGTAACAGGTTAATGCTTTAATTTTGTGCCTTTGGACATTATGCCCTGTGTCTTACCTGATCTGATTTCAATATGGATTGACTGATTATCTAAGTTTCAATAAGGTTAGATCTTATGAAAAGGCTTCCACCTGATAAATCCTAATTCAGACAGATAAGTGGAAGGATCTTTTTAATAAGGATGATTGGGAGGGGAAGATGAAGGAATTTCATCTCATAGAAAAGAGAGAGATAGAGGAGATCTCATCTAAGGCCGCCTTATATGAGCATGAGCTAACAGGTGCAAGGCTATTTTCTATATTAAATGATGATGAAAATAGGGTCTTTGGAATAAATTTTAGGACACCTCCAAAGGATAGCACTGGAATTGCACACATCTTGGAACATTCCGTTCTTTGTGGCTCCAGAAAATATCCCTTAAAAGAGCCCTTTTTGGAGCTTTTAAAGAGTTCTCTTAAGACATTTTTAAATGCCATGACATATCCTGATAAGACATGTTACCCTGTTGCAAGCCAAAACCTAAAAGACTTTTATAATCTTATTGATGTCTATCTGGATGCGGTCTTTTTCCCCCTGCTTGATCCCTATAAGTTCTATCAAGAGGGCTGGCATTATGAATTGGATTCGCCAGATGGTGAGTTAAGCATAAAAGGGGTAGTATTCAATGAGATGAAAGGTTCGCATTCATCACCTGATAATCTATTGATGGAACTGTCCAGAAGATCCCTTTTCCCTGACACTCCCTATGGTTTTGATTCCGGAGGTGATCCTGAAGAGATTCCAAAATTAACATATTCTGAATTTAAAAAATTTCATGAAAGGTTCTATCATCCATCCAATTCTTATATATTCTTTTATGGAGATGATAGTGAAGAGGAGAGATTTAGGATAGTCAATGAATATCTAAAAGATTTTCAAAAAAAGCGGATAGATTCCATAGTGCCACTTCAAAAGAGATTTTCCAAACCAAAGAAGATTGAAAGGCCTTATCCTATCAGAGAAGGAGAGGAAGAGAGAGAGATGCTTACCATAAACTGGCTACTTTCAGAGACAAGGGATCTAAAGAGCAATTTTTCACTGCACATCTTAGAGCATATTTTAATTGGGACACCGGCATCTCCTCTTAGAAAGGCACTTATTGACTCAGGCCTGGGTGAGGAGTTGGCAGGAGTGGGGCTTGAAGATGAACTTAGACAGCTATTCTTTTCAACCGGACTTAAAGGCATAAGATCTGGAGATTCCTCTAAGGTGGAAGATCTTATATTCTCTACCATTGAATCACTTATCAGGAATGGAATACCTAAGGATATAGTTGAAGCATCCTTAAATAGTGTGGAATTTACACTAAGAGAAAATAATACTGGCGGACTTCCAAGAGGTCTTATTCTGATGCTAAGGTCGCTCAGCATATGGCTCTATGGGGAAAATCCCATGGAAATACTTTGCTTTGACCGATATTTGACTGATATTAAAAGGGATTTAGATAGAGATAGATTCTATTTTGAAAACATCTTAAATGACCTCTTTTTAGAAAATACTCATCGAACTGTAGTTACTCTTAAGGCCGATCCAGGGTTTTTTCAAAGGAAGGCAGAAAGAGAAAGACAATGGCTAAGAGAGATAAGGAGCAAGATGAAAGACAAGGAAATCCAAGAGATTATAGAGATAAATAGAGAGCTTAAAAAGAGACAAGCAAGTCCAGATCCTATAGATGCCCTTTCAAAGCTTCCAACGCTAAGTATCTCAGACCTTGAAAGAGAGGAAAAAGAGATTCCGATAGAGAAGATCATAGATAAAGAAGGGACCTTTCTCTTCCATAATATAAAGACCAATGGGATCCTCTATCTGGACATGGGTTTTAATCTGAGTTCTCTTCCTCAGAGGCTCTTACCCTATATTCCGCTATTTGGAAGGGCACTTCTTGAGATGGGCACAGAAAAGGAGAATTATGTCTCTCTATCTATAAGGATTGCAAGAGAGACAGGTGGAATATTTCCAACAATGTTTATATCTCATGGACAAGATCTTAGAGAGCCCATTGCATGGTTATTTTTAAGGGGAAAGGCGTTATTTAAGCAGGCACATGCACTTATGGATATATATAAAGATATCTTTACCATACCTCTTTTAAACAACAGGGAGAGATTCCTTCAGATGGTCTTAGAAGAGAAGGCCAGATTTGAAGAGGCCCTTATTCCCTCTGGACATAGGATTGTAGGGACAAGGATTTCAGCCGGTTTAAATGATGCGGGATGGTTAGAGGAGATTACAGGTGGTATCAGCTATCTCTGGTTTTTAAAAGAGCTTAAAGAGAGGGTAGAAGATAGTTGGGATAAGGTCCTTGAAGATCTTAGATCCCTATACTCTGAGATATTTAAAAGGCAAAGGGTAATAATAAATATCACAATAGATGAGAATTATTTTATAAAGATTCAAGATGAGCTTATTTCCCTGTTTGAGCTCTTTTCAGATTCTCCTATAAGATCCTATAGATGGGAACCTGAGCTAAGCCATATGCCAGAGGCAATTATATTTCCCTCTCAGGTAAACTATGTTGGAATGGGGCTTGATCTATCTAAGTATATCCCTGATTTTAATGGATCATATACGGTGATATCCAGGTTTATAAGAAACTCCTATCTCTGGGATAGGATAAGGGTTCAGGGTGGAGCATATGGTGCCTTCTGTAATCTAAACAGGTTTTCAAAGACACTGATCTTTTTATCCTACAGAGATCCTCATATAGTAAAGACCATAGATGTATTTAAAGAGACAGGCAGGTTCTTAGAGACCGTCTCTTTAAACAAAATGGAACTTGAAAGGGCAATAATTGGAACCATAGGGGAGATAGATAAATACAGGCTGCCAGATGCAAAGGGCTTTGTCTCTATGTTAAGGTATCTCACCGCTGATACCCATACCATAAGACAGAAGGTAAGATCTGAAGTATTAAATACAGGACTTTCCCATTTCAGAGAATTTGGAAAGATCCTCAATGAGGGGCAGAAGGATGCACTAATTAAGGTCTTAGGCCCTGATAGGGAGATAACCAAATCAGAAGATGAAATATCCATTAAATTTAAAAAACTTAATATAAACTAATTTAAATCAATTTGTCTTAATTTTCTTATAAATTCCCTGTCAGGAGGCAGTAGATCATATTTTTCTGCCTCTTTAAGAGTGACCCATCTGTATAGATGAAAAGATGGATCTTTTTTCTTTACCATACCCTTTAATTTACATCTTAAAAGATAGATCCTTATCTTTCTCTCTCTTATTTCATAGAGGGTTTCAAATAGTATCTCTTCTGTCTCTATCTTAAGACCGAGTTCTTCTCTGATTTCCCTTTCAATACACTGTTTGAGATCCTCACCCTCTTCTCTCTTTCCGCCAGGGAATTCCCATTTCCCTTCATATCTATCACCCTTAGGCCTTTGAGAAATTAAGATCTTTCCATCCTTATAGATCATCGCTGCACATACCTCAATTTCAGGCCTCATCTTATCTCAAGCTCCTTTAACCTCATCCTTAAGTATCCTTCTTCTGCCTCCTTTTCCTCTGGCCATAGTCTCATAATCTTTTCATAATCCGATTTTGCTCCCCTATAATCTCCCGCTTTTTCCCTCTGCTTTGCCCTTTCCCAGAGCAGTCTCTTATAGGATTTTTGGATCTGAACATCTTTATTATCTATATCAAACGCTTTGCTAATCAAAGAGATCGCCTTATCTATATTTCCCAGCTTCTCTTCTAAGATTGCCAGTTGATATAGGGTCTCTTTCTCCTTAGGCCTGAGCTTTAGGATAAATTCCAGTTCTCTTTTTGCAGCTCCGAGATTATCGGTTTTAATAAATGAATATGCCAAAAATCTTCTTAACTGTATATCTTTAGGGTTGTATTTTACGGCATTTTTAAAGATATTTACAAGCTCTCTATATCTTGCCCTCTTTTTTAGATACTCAAATATAAAGGGATAGATCCTTTTATCTTTGGGCCTAAGTTTAATCAACTTTATGGCCACCTTATATGCCTTTGAGTCCTGTTTTAATCTCCTGTATGAATTGAAAAGCAGCATATGATATTGAAATGATTTGGGGTGTAATCTTATTAAGGTCTGTAGATATTTAATGCATTTGCCATAACTTCCCATCTCATAATATAGAATTGCAAGGTTGTGAATCACATTTTCATTTTTGGGATCTACCTTAAGGATTTTTTCATAGATAGATCTTAGCTCCCCTTTATTTCCTTCCTTTTCAGCTATCTTAGATAGCATAACCAAGGCATCTAAATCATCACTTCTGTGTCTTAAGACAAATCTAAGATGACCCTTTGCCTCTTTAAGCCTTCCAAGTTGATACAACAGGGTGGCCATCTTTATCCTGGAGTCCAGATCCTTTGGTTTTAATGAGATGACCTTACTTAGATACTCTGAAGCACGCCTTTTATCACCCTTTTCTTCATATAATCGGGATAATACATAATATATCTCTGGCTCCTTAGAGATCTTAGATGCCTCAATCAACCATTTAATTGCTTTGTCCACCTCTTTTAATTTTCTATAAAGATATCCCAAGTTTCTATATAGTATGAATCTGTTTTCATCTCCTTTTAAGACCTTAAGTGCCTTTTCATATTGTATGGCGGCCTTTCTATATCTCTTTAACTCCACATATAGGTCTGCAAGCCTAATTCTAAATACAGGATTTTCTGGCTCTAAGGATATGAGTTTCCTTAAATATACGGTTACTTGATCCTTATCACCCGTTATCTGAAGGCATCTTATTATCCTTAGAAGATCCTCTTTGTTAGGAGCTCTTTTTATCTTTCTCTTTAAAAGAGAGATTGCCTCTTTCCATCTTGATTGTCTTTCATATTCACTAATTAGGGCATCTGTGATCTTTTCACTTTTAGGAAAGAGGCTCTTAGCCCTCTTTAAGAAACTCAATCTCTTTTCTCTACCGATTATGGTCCTTAATCTTTCAAGTATGTCCTCTTCAGTAGGCCTAATATCTATGGTAAATTCACCAAGTATAAATTCGCCTTTTTTAATCTGTATCTTGTATCTGTAATCTTTAAGTATATCCTTAGATGGAAGAAGTGTCCAGATAGGCAACTCTTCTTTTAAAAGCGGTTTTATATCTATTCCTTCACAGAATAGACTAACCCCCCTCTGAAGACAGATACCGGTGGATATCTTTTCTATCTTAATAATATCTCTTGGATTTAGGTAGAGGATATCTCCATCATGAATGGTTACCAGATTCCCATTTCTTTTAATCTCTATAAAATAGAATTCCCTCTTTTCTGTAAAGATACAATACAAAAGCCATAGGATAAGGCACAGAATAATAATTGAAAAGAATGCCGATATGTATGCTCTTTTCCTCTTTTTTTTAAGCCTTTTCCTTTCCCTTGCAATACCAGGGAGATTGCTATTTAGCTGATCTTGAAGCTCTTTTTCTCTTTCCAGAAGAATCCTCCCATAAGAGCAAAACAGGACTGGCAATATAGATGGATGAATAGGTCCCCACAATGATTCCGATCAATATGGCAAAGGCAAAATCGTGAATTACTCCTCCACCCAATATGACCAGCACAAATACCACAAGGAGTGTTGTCCCTGAAGTCAATATGGTCCTGCTTAGGGTCTCATTTATACTTCGGTTCATAATCTGGGTAAATGGGATCTTCCTGAGACGTTTTATATTCTCTCTTATCCTATCAAAGACCACAATGGTATCGTTTAGACTGTAACCTACAATGGTAAGAAAAGCAGCAATAATTGAAAGGGATATCTCCTTATTTGTAAATGCAAATACCCCTAAGGTTATGGTTACATCATGGATCAGAGCAACAATCGCACCCAGTGCATATCTAAGTTTTAGAAACCAGCATAGAAGCAGGGTAACGATCAGAGCAATAATTATAAGCCAGCTCAATCCCACTCCCATAAGAGAGGCAATATATACAACCCCTGCCAATGCCAATGCAACGGCAGCGCTTATGGTCCATTTCAGTTCAAACCTTCCAGAGATATATATAGCCATAAACAGTATGGAATAAAAGATGGCAAGAAGAGCCTTTTCCCTTAAATCTCTTCCTACCTTTGGCCCCACCATCTCAATCCTTCTAATTTCCACCTTTCCAAATCTATCTTCCAAAATATCTTTTACCTTATCATCCAGCCCGCTCAGTTCTATCCCCTTTTTCCTCACCCTTATAAGGTATTCATGGGAACCCCTCTCCTCAAATTCTTGGACAATGCTGTCTTCAAGGCCAATGGGACTAAGGGCCTTTCTTATCTCAGCAGGTAAGAATTCCTGCTTCATCTTGATATGGATTACAATACCACCTGTAAAATCCACCCCCCAGTTTGGGCCTTTACGTATTATGAGTGTAAATATGGTAAGTGCAATAAGTAGGGATGAGAAAAAGAACGCTATCTTTCTTCTACCTACAAAGTCTATATTAATATCGGGTCTTATGATCTGCATCCTGTCCTCCTGCTTAGATGCTAATCCTTTTCCATCTTCTATAAGTTATCAGATAGTCAAATATTATCCTTGCAAGGAATACAGCCGTTATAAAACTGCTCACTATTCCAATACTTAAGGTTACAGCAAATCCCTTTATGGGACCGCTTCCAAATTGAAATAGGACCAATGCAGCGATAAATGTGGTTACATTGGCATCCAATATGGTTATTATGGCTTTGCTGTATCCACTATCTAAGGCGGCTCTTGGGGATTTCCCCAATCTCAGCTCCTCTCTAATCCTTTCAAAGATCAGCACATTTGCATCCACTGCCATACCGATTGTAAGTATAATCCCTGCAATCCCTGGCAGAGTAAGGGTGGCCCCAAAGAATGCAAGGGCCGACATGATAAATATCACATTTAATAGCAGGGCCAGATCAGCAATCAATCCGGATATCCTGTAATATATCACCATAAAGATCAGGACAAACGCTCCACCAATGATCATCGATTTAAATCCCTTTTCTATGGATTCTCTTCCCAACGATGGCCCCACTGTGCGATTTTCCAATATCTTAATGGGAGCAGGTAGAGATCCTGCTCGGAGTACTATTGCAAGATCCTTTGCCTCTTGCATGGTAAAATTGCCTGTTATCTGAGCCCTGCCACCACTTATCTTATCTCTGATAACAGGGGCAGAATAGACATTATTATCCAGCACAATGGCAAGCCTTCTTCCTATATTTTCTCCTGTGATCTTTTCAAATATCCTTGCACCCCTTGAGTCAAAGGAAAGTGATACATAGGGGGTTCCGTATTGGGGATCAATCTGAACCCTGGCATCAGTAAGGTATTCCCCTGTCAAAAGGGTTCTCTTATAGAGTAAAAAGGGCTCTTTTTTTATTATTCCACCTTCCCCCCTTATCACCTTGTAGAGAATTATCCTTCCTGGTGGGATATCCCCCTTTAATGCCTCTCTCACATCATGGGTTTCATCAACCAGTTTAAATTCAAGCCTGGCTGTCCTGCCAATCAGAGATATGGCCCTTTTAGGATCTTTTATTCCTGGAAGTTGAATCAATATTCTATTCTCTCCTTGGGGTCTTATATCCGGCTCTCTTACCCCAAACTGATCAATCCTGTTTCTGATGGTCTCAAGGGCCTGCGAAGAGGCCATCTTCATAATACTGTGTCTTGCCTTTTCTTTTAGTATAATATCTATCTTCAAGGCATTAGCTTCACCCTGGCTGTGGGCTAAATAGAAATCCGGATATTCACGCCCCAAAATATCACTCAGCTTTGATAGATCCTCCTGGCGAAAGAGTTCCAGTCTTATCCCCGTGAGCTCTAGCCTCTCAATCTTTCGGTATCTTATGTGATTCTTTCTAAGATCATATCTCAGATCCTCTATTGTTCTTTCAAGATTGCTTTCCACTGCCTTAGGAGTCTGAACTTCCAGTATAAGATGCATTCCACCCTGAAGATCCAGACCCAGATGGATCTTCTCCTTAGGGAAGAAATCCGGCCACCAGGTAGGTAGCCTCTTTGAGATGGATGGAAACAGATAGATAAAGGCCACAATAAGAAGAAATACGGCAATAGATATCTTCCACTTAAGTCTTCTTTCCACCTCTCTACTCCTTTATCTGTTCTCCTCTCTTAATAAGGGCTGCAATTGAGTTTCGTGATACCTTAACCCTTACCTTAGGTGCGATCTCCATTGTTACCACATCATCACTTACATTGGTAATCACACCATGAAGCCCCCCTGAACTTACCACCCTATCCCCTTTCCTTAAGGATGCAATCATCTCCCGATGCTGTTTTGCCCTCTTTTGCTGGGGTCTGATCAGTAAAAAATAGAATATGGCAAACATAAGTATCAAGGGGATAAATGCTCCAAATCCACCCCCTCCACCTTGACCTTGAGCACCGGTTCCCATTGCAAAGGCTAAAAAATCCATATCTTCCTCCTAAAAGTTTTATCCAAATATCTTTAAGACAGTATTCCTAAACTGATCCAGTTTGTCCATCTTTATTGCCTCCCTAAGCCTTTGCATAAATCTACAAAAGAAACTTAGATTATGTATCGTGCTAAGTCTATAGGCAAGAAGCTCTTTGGTGTTAAAGAGGTGCCTAAGATAGGCCCTGCTATATCTGCTACATGTATAGCAACTGCAGTCCTCTTCTATCGGATGTTGATCTTCCCTATATCTGGCATTCCTGATATTAATCTTTCCTTCCCAGGTAAATAACGTCCCATTTCTGGCGTTTCTGGTGGGAAGCACGCAATCAAACATATCGACTCCATAGCTTACCGCATCTACTATCTCATCAGGTCTTCCAATTCCCATAAGATATATGGGACGATCCTTTGGTAAAGTTAATGCAGTTGCCTTTACAATCTCCTCTCTGGCCTTGTCCTCCTCACCTACGCAGAGCCCTCCTATGGCATATCCATCAAAATCCAGTTTCAGAAGATCCGTAATAGATCTTTCCCTAAGCTCCCAAAATGTGCCACCCTGGATGATTCCAAAGAGTGCCTGCCCATTTTTCATCTTTCTTTTAATAGATCTTAAGGCCCATTTAGTTGTAATCTCAACAGATCTTGCCACCTTATCATATTGAGATGTATAGGGGATACAGTGATCCAGGCACATAATGATATCTGCACCCAATGCCTCCTGTATCTCCACCGCCTTTTCAGGAGTAAGCAGGTGAATGGAGCCATCGATATGGGATCTAAATTTGACCCCTTCTTCGCCTATCTCAGCCAAATCTGCCAGGCTGTATATCTGAAATCCTCCACTATCTGAGAGCACCGGTCCATTCCATCCCATAAAGGAATGGATCCCTCCAATCTCTTTAATGACACTATGGCCTGGTCTAAGGTATAGATGATAGGTGTTGACAAGCAGTATCTCAACACCTAACTCTTCCAGATCCCTTGAACATACCGCCTTTACAGTTCCTTGAGTCCCTACAGGAATAAATACAGGTGTGGTAAATTCTCCATGCAATGTCCTGATCTTACATATACGGGCCTGGGAACTGTGAGATTGATGTAATATTCTAAATTCCAACTCTGCCTCTCTCTTCGGGGATTTATATTATGAGCATAGCATCTCCATAGCTATAGAATCTGTATCTCTTTTCAATTGCCAATCCATAGGCCCTCTTTATTAGCTCCACACCTGCAAATGCACATACCAAAAGAAGAAGAGAGGAGCGGGGAAGATGAAAATTAGTTATCATCCCATCCACTATCTTAAACCTATAGGATGGATAGATGAATAGCTCTGTTACCCCTTCTCCATGTCTTATCTTTCCACTTTTATCAGCAACACTCTCTAAGGCCCTGACCACAGTTGTCCCAACGGCAATTATTCTGCTCCCCTTTTTCTTCCTCTCATTGATCCCCTCAGCCACCCTTTTATCTATCTTGTAATACTCTCCAGGTAGCTTATAATGCCTTATATCTCTGCATCTAATCGGTTTAAAGGTGCCGTATCCCACATGCAAGGTGATGGGATAGATCGCAATCCCCTTAGATTTAAGTTTACTTATCACATATTCAGAAAAGTGAAGACCAGCAGTGGGAGCAGCAATGGAGCCATCTTTTTTTGCAAATATGGTCTGATACCTTTCTCTGTCTAAGCTATCTCTTTTATCTTCTTTCCTTCTCTTTATATATGGAGGTATTGGCATAAGGCCCTTGGATCTTAAAAATTCATCTATGGAAAGATTGCCTGAAAACCTTAGCTTGTAGAATCCATCTCCTAAGGGTTCTTCCACCTCTGCTTCCATCTCTCCTTCCAGATCTATCCTCTGCCCCCCTTTCATTCTCTTTGAGCTCTTGATAAGACACAATCTTAAGCCCTTATCATCTATGGGCTCATTGAGTATCAGGATCTCCACTCTTCCACCTGTGGGCTTCTTTCCGATAATCTTAGCCGGTATAACCCTTGTATCATTTATAGCGATAGTATCCCTTTCTTCTAAGAGGTCAGGAAGCTCTCTAAATATGTGCTCTGATATATCTCCTGTTTCCCTCCTAAGATACATCAATCTTGAGCTATCCCTCTCTTTGAGGGGCTCTTGTGCGATGAGAGCCTTTGGAAGGTTATAGTCATATGTATCTATATTGAACATAAATTTAGACAGTTATCTTAAAAATCATATTAAAGTCAATTATATTGTTAGATTCTATCTATTGAATAGGTATTTTAATTGATATATTATCCTTTGGGCAAAGAAAGATATTATGTGGAAGGAACTTATCATAGATCTTACAGCAATAAGACATAATATCAGAATGATAAAAACTCTCTTAGCAGAAGATACTCTGCTTATGGGAGTGGTAAAGTCCGATGCCTATGGACATGGGATGATTCCGATCTCCCATGTATTGAAAGAAGAGGGGGTAGATTACTTAGGTGTGGCATTCTTGGATGAGGCATTGAAGATAAGGGCTTCAGGAATTGATCTGCCAGTTGTGATCTTGACCGGTATAGAGAGTGGTCTGGAGGCAGATACGGTAATAAAGCATAATTTTATAACTGTCCTTTATGATATGGAAATGATTGAAGTAATAGACAGAGCTGCAAGGAGGCATGGAAAGACTGTGAATATATTTTTAAAGGTGGACACCGGAATGGGAAGACTGGGCCTTCTATATGAAGAGCTATGGACGGTGCTTGAGAGGATAAAGAGATTAAAGAATATAGAGCTTATTGGTCTTTTCTCACATCTATCGTGTGCGGATGATCCCAAAAGGGATGATTTTACCAGAGCCCAGATAAAAAGGTTTAAAGAGATGATCCATCTTGCCTCTGAACACGGTTTTGAGCTTAAACTCTCTTCCCTTTCAAATAGTGCAGGAATTCTCCGATTCAATGATTCACATTTTCAGCTGGTAAGATCTGGAATCATTATATATGGCGGTATGCCTTCCCCTGATTTTAATTCTGGGATTCCTTTAAGGCAGGCCATGAACCTTAAAGGTAAGATTATACAGATAAGAGAACTTCCTCAAGGGATGCCAATAAGCTATGGAGCAACCTATACAACCTCTTCTCCCAAAAAGGTCGCTATTACATCGGTGGGATATGGGGATGGAATACCAAGAGGCATTTCAAATAGGGGCAGAGTGATAATCAGGGAAAGATATGCAAAGATACTGGGAAGGGTCTGTATGAATATGACAGTTGTAGATGTAACTCATATAGAGGATGTAAGAGCGGGGGATGAAGTTATTTTCTTAGGCAGGCAGGGAGATCTTATGGTCAGTGCGGATATGATTGCAAAATGGGCTGGAACCATATCTTATGAGATATTTTGTTCCATAGGAAATTCCAATAGAAGGGAATATAGGGAATGAAAGGTAAGGTATATTTAGCGGTAAGGGGGGCAGTGGAAAGACTGATTAAAGAGGGCAGATTAAAAGAGGGACCTATACCAGAGATCATGATTCAGACCCCTCCAGATCAGAGATATGGTGACTTTTCAACCAATATCGCCATGTTACTGGCAAGTTCTCAGGGCATATCATCAAGGGATATTGCAATAATGCTAAGAGATAGGATAGAAGATGAGGCATTTGAGAGGGTGGAGGTTGCAGGCCCTGGCTTTTTAAATTTCTTTATAAGAGATTCAGAGTGGCCCAAGCTCCTCTCTCATATCCATAGTCGCAGGGAAGACTATGGGAGCTCTGATCTTGGTAAGGGAAAGCGGGTATTGGTGGAATTTGTAAGCGCTAATCCCACTGGCCCACTTCATCTGGGTCATGGAAGGGGGGCAGCCTTGGGAGATAGCCTCTGTAGGATACTCTCCTATTGTGGATTTGAAGTGGTGCGGGAATTCTATATAAATGATGCAGGAAGGCAGATTGAGCTATTGGGAAGATCTATATACAGTGTATGGAAAAGGAAGAGAGATCCAAATTATCCATTTCCTGAAGACGGTTATCGTGGATCATATATAGAAGAGCTTTCAGATGTGATAGAGAAGGAGCATTCCCTTGAATCCCTGAATGAAGAGGATGCCCTTAAATTATGTGCTGAGGCGGGAAGTAGAAAGATGTTAGATGAGATTAGGAGGGATCTTGAACTCTTTAGATGTCCCTTTGATATCTGGTTTTCTGAAAAGAGGCTATATAGCTCAGGTTCACTTAAAAGAGTATTGGATAGATATAGTAGATATATATATGAAAAAGATGGAGCACTCTGGTTTAAGACCTCTCTTTTTGGTGATACAAAAGACAGGGTATTGAAAAAGCGTGATGGTGTATTTACCTATTTTGCGTCTGATATCTCATATCATTTAGACAAGTGGGAGAGGGGATTTGATAGAGCCATAAATATATGGGGTGCAGATCATCATGGATATATAGATAGGATAAGAGCAGCTCTTAAGGCATGCAGTATTGATGAAGGATGGCTCTCTGTGCTTCTCATCCAGCTTGTAAAGCTATACAGAGAAGGGAAAGAGGTCAGGATGTCTAAAAGGGCCGGGGATTATGTAACACTGAAAGAATTGATAGATGAGGTGGGTGTGGATGCAGTAAGATTTGTGTTTCTTACCAAGAGCCATGACTCTCCACTGGATTTTGATGTGGATCTTGTAAAGCGAAAAGATAGCGAAAACCCGGTCTATTATGTTCAATACGCCCATGCAAGGGCATGTAGCATATTTAGAAAGGCAGAGGCAGAGGGTATAAGGGTTGAATCCAGTGAATATCCTTTGGACCTGTTGACCCTTTCAGAAGAGACCCAGATAATAAAGATCTTGTCTGAATTTCCGTATCTTCTCAAAGACATATGTAGGACATTTCAGGTTCATCGGCTTACCTATTACCTTCAAGAACTTGCCTCCCTCTTCCACAGATATTTTAATATGGGAAACAGAGACCCTAAATTGAGGGTATTAAGTTCAGAGCGAGAAATGAGTATAGCCCGATTGGTATTAACAGATATGGTAAGGGCAGTGATCGCTAAAGGGCTATCTCTGTTAGGAGTGTCTGCTCCTGAGAGGATGTAAAGGGGTATGTCAAATAGGCCTATGAAATATAGAGCATCACGTAAGTATAGGATTGAATTTACCTTTTTTAGCCTGATGCTATCGCTATTCCTTCTCTTTATCCTCTTAATGTGGTTCTTTTCCTTGGGAATAATGGTGGGAAAGGGATACATACCAGGGGGGCTTACCTTTTTATGTAGTGTTAAAGAGAAGGTAGATGAATTTAGAGAAGGGCTTAAGAGGATACCTGAGGGGTATGATAGCGCAGTATATACCATCCAGTTTGGATCCTTTAGGTATAAGGATGCAGCAGTCAGGATGTTAAAGGCTTTACAGAACAGGGGATATGCTGTTATCTGTATCCCTGTAGATATCAATGGCAAGACCTTTTATAGGGTAAGGCTAAACGAGAAGATGCCATATCAGGAGGCAAAACATAGGGCCAAGATGATACGTCTTAAGGATGGTATAGATGCCGAGGAGGTAAGGGTTGAAGGGAATTGATCTTAAAAAGGCACATATTACAGATGTTAGAAAGATTCATAATCTTATTAATCTCTATGCCCAAAGGAACCTATTACTTCCCAGATCCCTAAGTGAGATATATGATCATTTAAGGGACTTCTGGATCTGTAAAGAAAAAGAGACAGATGAATTAGTGGGAACATGTGCTTTGGGGATATGCTGGGAAGATCTGGCTGAGGTAAGATCACTGGCAGTGCTTGAAAGATATCAAAGAAAGGGAATAGGGGCAGGGCTTGTCAAAAGATGTATTGAAGAGGCAGAAGAGCTTGGGATAAAGAGGGTATTTACCTTGACTTACATCCCAGATTATTTTGAAAGATTTGGCTTTAGAAGGATCACAAAATCAATGCTCCCCCATAAGGTTTGGGCCGATTGTATAAAATGTTCCAAATTCCCTGACTGTGATGAGATAGCCATGATACTTAAACTTTAAAAGAGCTTGGGAGATTAAGATATGTTTGGAATAGGTTTTCCAGAACTTCTTATTATCCTGGTTATTGCACTCATAGTAATTGGGCCTAAGAGATTACCTGAACTTGCTAAGGCACTTGGTAGAGGAATGGCTGAATTTAAAAAGGCAGTTGAAGAGGTAAAGAGCGAGATAGATGTAGATACTGAGATACCTGATATTAAAAGAGATATTATGGATTCAGTCAATTCCATTGAATCTTCTTCAGATAAGGATAAGAAAAAGGACAGAGAGGAAAAGGCTCCTAAGT
>CAYTXJ010000008.1:19276-30783 GCA_964440775.1 uncultured Desulfobacteraceae bacterium
TAAAGATTATGATCAGTTACTTGAAGATTTCAGAAAAGTTAAAGAGAAGGAGGAGAGAGAAGAGAAAGAGTGATGGATGTGGATGAAAAGCAGCCATTTATGAGTCATCTTGAGGAATTGAGAAAGAGGCTGATTAATTGTGCCATATCGGTAGGTCTTGGATTTATTATCTGTTATCTGTTTAAGGAAGAGCTATTTAAGATTCTTATGTTGCCTTTAAAAAACCAGATGCCAGAAGGAGATAGGGTCATATTTACCAATCTTCCTGAGATGTTTTTTACCTATATTAAGACCGCTTTTGTAGGGGGGATAGTCCTTTCTTCACCCTTCATATTTCATCAGCTCTGGCTGTTTATCGCTCCAGGTCTATATCAGCATGAAAAGAGGTATCTCATACCTTTTGTCCTCTCTTCAAGTCTACTCTTTGTATCTGGCACCCTATTTGCTTATTTTGTGGTATTTCCGTTTGGATTTAAGTTTTTCTTAGGTTTTGCCAATGACTATATTCAGGCACTCCCTTCTGTTAAACAATATTTCTCCTTTTCCATAAAGCTATTGCTTGCATTTGGCCTTATATTTCAGCTACCTGTTGTGGTCTTTTTTATATCAAAGATGGGGCTTCTTGGTCCTGATACACTAAAGAAGAACAGAAAATATGCCCTTCTTTTAATATTTGTAATTGCAGCAATCTTGACTCCTCCAGATGTAATTACCCAATTCATGATGGCAGGCCCCCTTTTGATACTATATGAGATAAGTATATGGGTCTCTGCGATTGCCAGCAGAGGGAAAGCTAAAGACAAAGAAGATGAATAATATTAATCCCTTAAAGGGACAAAGCTCTTCCCTTGGATGGTTAAGATAATGGGTGTTCGGATTACCTCCCCATCAGCATTAAATTTCCACCTTCCATATATACCATCATAGTCATCGACTTTAATAAAGGCCTCTGAAATGTCTTCCCTGTTAATTAGGGGATTTTTCTCTATGACATGTCTTATGAAAGATATGGTATCATATCCAGTGGATGCAAGGATTCCTGGACGATCATTGAAATTTTCAGTATATCTTTTTAAAAAGTCCTCTACCTTTTCCTCTCCTTTTTCAGGAAAGAATCCACCAGGAAATATGGCACCTTGTAAATACTCAGCCCCTATCTTTAAAAGCTCTTCATCCTGCCAAAGGCTTGTCCCAAGGAGAACCACATCTTTGATATTGTTATAGGGAAACTGAGGTGCAATCATGGCAACCCTTCTTGGAATATCCGGAATAAAGACGGCTTCAAAGTCCACATAGGGGTAAGGCTCGTTTTCTTTTAAAAAGAATATGGTATCTTCCTCTTCAAGTGCCTTAAATCTCAATGCCATCTCTTTTACCCAGGAATCATTGATGGTATCAAGTCCCACCAACTCTTTTATAATACGGGTAAAATCTGTCTCATTAACATCATATGATATGGTAGCCTTAATGAGTCCGCCCATCTGAGTAGCCATATCCTGAAAGATCCTCATCATATATGTTCCATATCCGTTTTGAGGATATAGAATGGCAAATCTCCTAAATCCATATTCAAACATGCATCTTCTGAGCAGTGAAGAGATCTCTAAGGAAGGGGTGAGAAAATTTCTAAAGACCTTATCCCCTATATCTGTTACCCCATCTTTCTGGTTAATGTTAATGATGGGAATTCCCAACCTCTGCGCCTCCTTTGAGGCAGGTATTGCATTCTTACTCAAAAGAGGCCCTATGATCAGTAAGAGATCCCTTTCCTTAGATAGGCTCTTTACTCCATCAGAGGCCTTTTCAGGCTCTCCCTCTGTATCATATATTACAAGCCTTATATCTGGCCCCCGATCCTTAGAGAATGGCTCAAGGGCCAATTCCATTCCCTGAAGCACCTCTCTGCCATAGATAGAGAGTCTTCCACTTAAAGGTAGAAGGCATCCTATTGTATAACTTTCAAATCTCATATTCTCTTTTAAGGCATTTATAATGGATTCAAATCTCTTCTTCCACCTTTCAGGTATCCCACTTTGTTGAGCGATAAGAGCCATCTTTCGTGCCTCTTTATAGTCCTTCTCAGCCAACAAAAGCTCTGCCTTTCTTATGATGATATGAGTTAATATATCCCCTTTTGCATATACTTCCATTGTGCTTAACTCTTCCAAAGAACAGGTCTCTATCAAGGAGTCGAGATAACCACTTAGCTTTAGCCTCTTATATGTGTCCTCTACCCTTTCAATTAATTTCATTATATCCCTGAATGCATCAATACGGTTTTCCCTCTCCCTATATGCCCTTGAAAGGATGAGTGCCAGATCTTCTAAGTGAGGATCATTAGGATGATCTTCCATCCATCTCTCTCCTCGCCATATGATCTCATCATATCTCTTTAAAAGATCCAGAGTTTCCAATATCTTAAATTGAATTTCAGCAATCTCCGAACTATAAGGAAATTTGGATTCAATCCTTATAAGATATTTAAGGCTCTCTGTAGGTCTTCCTTCCTCTCTATATATCTCTGATATATGATAGAGGGTTTCAAATAGGGTCTTCCCTTTGGGATTGGTGTCAAGATATCTCTTAAAATAATATAATGCCTCACTAAGATTTCTCCTTTCCAACCTCTCCTTAGCAGTGAAAAATAGTCTCTGTGCATCTAATCCCTTTTCAATGGGTTCCTTCTTTATTACCTCTTCCCTAACACCACATGACATAAATAGAAGGGCCATTGCTATAGTGAACATAACAATGGCCCTTCTATTTGACATAAGGAAATATCCTGATCTTATTTCTTTACCTCTTCAAAATCTGCATCCACCACATTGTCATCCCCTTTGGAAGTGCCTGTCTGTTGTGAAGAACCCGTGCCAGAGGCGGCCTGAGAGGTGGCCTTAGCATATACATACTCTGCAAGTTTATGGGATGCCTGGGTAAGCTCATCAGACCTTCTCTTTATCTCCTTAATGTCTTCACCTTTTAAGGCGTCTTTAAGTCTATCTATGGCACCCCTTATCTCAGATTTTGTGGCTTCATCCAGTTTGTCTTCCACCTCTTTTAGGGATTTTTCAGTAGAATATATCAGAGAGTCTGCCATATTCCTTGCCTCTGCAAGTTCCCTCTTTCTCTTATCTTCTTCTGCATGCATCTCAGCCTCTTTTACAAGCCTCTGAATCTCCTCTTCGGATAGACCGCTGGATGCCGTTATCTTAATGGCCTGTTCTTTACCAGTTCCGAGATCCTTGGCAGAGACATTCAATATTCCATTGGCATCAATATCAAAGGTTACCTCAATCTGAGGCACCCCCCTTGGAGCTGGAGGAATGCCAACAAGCTGAAATCTCCCAAGACTCTTATTATCCACCGCCATCTCCCTCTCCCCCTGAAGCACATGTATCTCAACCGCTGTCTGATTGTCTGTGGCTGTGGAGAATATCTGACTCTTTCTTGTCGGGATTGTGGTATTCCTTTCAATCAATTTAGTGAAGACCCCACCAAGGGTTTCAATTCCCAATGAAAGTGGAGTAACATCAAGCAGTAGCACATCCTTAACTTCACCTGCAAGCACTCCGGCCTGAATTGCAGCTCCTACTGCCACTACCTCATCAGGATTTACCCCTTTACTTGGCTCTCTTCCAAATATCTCTTTCACCTTCTCCTGGATCTTGGGCATTCTGGTCATACCACCCACCAATATCACCTCATTAATATCAGATGGGCTGTTGCCTGAGTCTTTAAGAGCCATATGACATGGCTCTACGACCCTATTTATGATATCTTCTGCAAGGGATTCCAGTTTTGATCTGGTAAGTTTCATGACCAGATGTTTTGGCCCACTTGCATCTGCAGTGATAAAGGGGAGATTTATCTCTGTCTCATTAGAAGTGGATAGCTCCATCTTTGCCCTCTCTGCCGCCTCCTTTAGTCTTTGAAGTGCCATGCGATCATTTCTGAGGTCAAGTCCCTGCTCCCGCTTGAATTCATCAACAAGATAGTCCATCACCTTTAGATCAATATCTTCACCACCAAGATGTGTATTACCATTTGTGGCCTTTACCTCAAATACCCCTTCACCGATTTCCAAGATGGATATATCAAAGGTTCCGCCTCCCATATCAAACACCGCAATCTTTCTGTCTCCTTTCTTATCCATACCATAGGCAAGGGATGCGGCAGTGGGCTCATTTATGATCCTCTTTACATTTAGCCCAGCGATTCTTCCTGCATCCTTTGTGGCCTGTCGCTGACTGTCATTGAAATAGGCAGGCACTGTAATTACCGCCTCTGTCACTTTCCCTCCCAGATAGTCCTCTGCTGCCTGTTTAAGCTTTTGAAGTATCATGGCGGATATCTCAGGTGGGCTGTATTCTCTACCCCTTACCATTACATGGGCATCCCCATTTTTAGCCCTCACAATCTTATATGGAAGTATCTTTATATCTCTTTGGACCTCTTTATCATCATAGCGTCTTCCAATTAGCCTTTTTATTGCAAATATGGTATTTTCAGGATTGGTGATTGCCTGCCTCTTTGCCACCTGTCCCACAAGCCTTTCACCCTTGTCAGTAAATGCCACAATTGAGGGTGTGGTTCTTCCACCTTCCTGATTTGGTATGACCACCGGTTCATTCCCTTCCATCACTGCTACACATGAGTTGGTGGTTCCAAGATCTATACCTATTATCTTACCCATGATTACCTCCTTATTTTTTGATTAGGTTTCATTGATTATTTTCCGAGTCCTGGTCTGGTTTTCCTTTAGAAACAATAACCTTGGCTGGTCTAAGCAACCTATCATTAAACATATAGCCCTTTTGCAATTCTTCAATGATCATACCGGGTTCAATATCTTCATCTTCTCTCTCAGCCAATGCCTCATGAAAATGGGGATCAAATCTTTCCCCTTCTGTTTTAATGGGCTTAAGACCGGCCCTAAGGAGTATATCCTTAAATCCTTTAAGGGTAAGCTCCAGTCCTTCCTTTAGGGCCTTATATGCATTTTCATTTTCAGAGTGTGATAAGGCCATCTCCAAGTTATCCAATACAGATAGAAGCTCCTTAATAAGGGCTTCATTGGCAAATCTTTTCCACTCCTCCTTTTCACGCCGTGAGCGTTTTTTGAAATTTTCAAGTTCAGCATATGCCCGAAGATATTTATCATAGTAGGAGTTAGCCTTCTCTTCCAATTCTTTTACCTTCTTTTCTAACTCCTCCTTAGATAGATCTTCAGAAGGTCTTTCAGACCTCTTTTCCTCCTCTGCCAGATCCTGATCTCTTTGTGTTTCTTCCCTTTCTTGTTCCTTTTCAGCCTCCATAGGATTCTTCCATTTTGTTAGGATTTTTTTTAATTTAAAATTTTCTTGAATTTTATGTTACATTAAGCACTAAGATATATTTGTCAAGAAGGGATAAGGGGGTTTTATTTCATAGGAGGGCTTTAAGATGTCCATAGCGGAAGAGAAGAGGAAGATAAGGGAAACAATAAGAAGATTTGATAGCAGGATAGAAAAGATGCATCTTGATTTTCAAAAATTCAGATCAGGAGAGGAGAAAAAGATACCAGATTGGGAGTCCTTAGAAAGAGAACTTATTGTATTTTCAAGGCAAAAGCTGTTTGATCAGGAGTTAATAAATCTTTTAGATCAGGTGCTCTATAAGTTTCAAAACCGGAAAAGGATATGGCTTAGATGGGTAGAGGAGAGATATCATTAACCTTTTATCCTTTTTAGATATTCTCTGTAATATTTTAAGACCATATTCCTAAATGTAATGGTCTCTTCAAAGGGAGGAATTCCTCTATACTTCTTTACCCTTCCATATCCTGCATTATATGAGGCAAGGGCAAGACTGATATCCCCTCTGTTAAGTCTCATCATCTCTGAAAAATACCTCAACCCCTTAGATAGGCAAAGCATGGGATCCAATCTCTGATCCCTCTTTGGGTTATTTAAAAGTTCCCTTCTGTATCTTTTAAAGAGTCTCTCTCTTTGGTTTTTCAATCTTATGGCATCCTGCCTCATTTGCCAGGCCTTCTTTGCAGATTCTATATGAGTTTTATCTCTTATCTTTTTAAGGTATCTCCATACCTCTTCTCTCAGTCTTCTTTCTCTTTTAAGGAGCCCCTTTGCCTTAAGATAATAGGAAGGGATATATACCTTTAGACCTAAGGAGCTTGCAGTTTCAGGCATAAGTTGTGCTAATCCAGCAGCGCCAACTGGAGAGATGGCATAGGGATCAAAGGCAGATTCCCTTTTTATCAAAGAGAGAAACAGGAGAGGGTCCACTGGATACGGAATGGATCGGGATGAATTAAATACCTTTTTAAAGAGTGGTATTAGCTCATTCTCTTCCCTTAGCTTTTCTAAGGCATGTAAGGAATGGAAAGAAGGATTAAAATCCTTGACTCTGTCAAGGTGATATCTTTTTAAAGTATCCCCTTTTAATGAATGAATTATATGGTTTACAAATTCAATGTTATCGGTATTAAGAGGAAATTCCTGATCTTTATAACCCCTTAAGATATTGAAGAGCTCTCCCAGTGCATCCCTTAATTGATTATCCCTTCTATTTAGAGATCTTCTTAATAGCCTCTTTAAGATCCCTATACATCTTTCTTTATCCTTTCTTTCATCATATGCCATCCTGAGGCTATCTCTATATCTGAGCATCTTCTTCCGTGCCTCTTGTTTTAACCCCATGTATCTCAGATAGGCATTTACGATCTTCTTTATATGAGCCCGAACCCCATCTGAAGGAGATTTTGTATCTAAAAGCACATTGATTTTGTCCTCCAGGCCTTTAGCCTGAAGCATAAACTCTTTCCCTTCCAAAAGATCTCTATCAATAAAGGTACTAAGGCCAAGTTCCTTTCCCACAACTGGATCAACACAGAGAATCCCTTCTTCTCCTGTATACTGCCCATTTTTGAGTCTTTCCCTTTTCCAGTGAAGATTATATTCAATAATTAAATCAATCAGGTTTGTCTTTGAATAGGACTCTGAAATAGGAAATGAAATTATAAGAAGTATCCACAGGCATAAGATGCCTTTTTTATTTGAAAACTTAGACATCAGTATTCTTCACTTAGAAGATGAAGATTTCCGATATGCACCTTTTTAATCCCTGCCTTTTGTGCTATTTCTTTTGCTTTCATAGCATGTCTCTTAGAGGTTGTGGGAAGATCATTTAACACAAAGCAGGGGTAAAATGCAAGAAGACTGTATGGGATATGGGGATCAAGGGATGCCAGAAATTCTGAAATTTTTCTTATCTCTTCTTCGTCCACATATCCAGGCACAAGCAGGGTGCTTACAATTAAAAGAGGTATCTCTCTTCTCTTTTTATGAATCTCTGAAAGAAGGATAATATTTTCAATGGTTCTTTTGTTTGAAACTCCACATAGTGCCTTATGCACGCTCTCATTCCATGCCTTGAGGTCAATCTTAATGCATCCTCCCGATTCATAGGCAAGCTCTGCCATTCTGATCAGATATCTCTTATTAACAGATCCATTGGTCTCCCAACATATCCTGAGGGGCCTTCCTTTAGCCTTCTTTATTGCCAATCTTGCACTTTCAATGGAGTGAAGTATCTGACACGTTGGGTCTCCTCCAAAAAAACATATACAGGTGGTATATTCATCAATAGCATCACTAAGTGTTTCTGCATCTATAGATATGTGTCTAAATGTCTGCTCTTTAAAATGGAAATTTTGGCAAAAGAGACAATTAAAGGAGCATGCATGATAAAATACCGCAAGATTCTTGTATCCATATTCTGCACCACTGCTTACCGAATACTCTGGATATCCACACCCACTGGATCCAGGGCATACGAATGATGCCACACAGTTTGTGGGAAGCGGATCAAAATAGTAATAGAGATTACCATCCCTTATCCCCCCTCCCCTGAATCTTCCCCCTTCCACCCTTCTGACACCACAATAACCTGTCTCCCCCTCTCTGATCCTGCATCCATGTATGCACATATTACAGGCCTTTCCATCATGATATTTTGGTGGTTCAGAAGGAAGACGCCATCTCTTTCTGCTTTGAGTATGAAGCTCTCTCAAATAGGGCCAAACAGATTCAAAATCTTTCCTTATACAGTCCACACAAAAACCTAACACCTCAGATACAATGACCGAACTTTTTCCACATATATTGCAGGTTCCCATAAAACTCAGATTGACCAAAGATATAATTTATTCTTAATTAAAAATATCATGGAATACTATGAGCTATATGATACATTTGTATCCCTTCTTATAACTCTAATTATTATCATGGATCCATTTGGAAATCTTCCATTTTTCTTACTCTTCACCGAAAATAACACTTCTCAAGAGAAAAAAAGGTTAGCAATTGTTTCAACTTTTTCTGCCTTCTTGATATTGTCCTTTTTTGGAATCAGTGGAGATCTAATCTTAAGATTCTTCCATATAAGCATTGAGGCATTCCAGATAGCAGGAGGATTTATATTTTTTATATATGCACTGCAGATGTTGAAGTTGATTCCGGGCGGAATTAAAACAACTATTGAAGAGGAGGAAGAAGGAATTCAAAAAGAAAATATTGCCTTAGTTCCCCTTGCAACCCCATTACTTGCAGGCCCTGGAGCTATTACAGCGGTTATGGTTTGGCAAAAAAGTCTGCACAATCCACTTAATTTTGCATTACTCATACTGGCCATAATGTTATCTTGTGCATTCGTATTTCTGATCTTTTGGTTTGGAAATACTATCTCAGATCGATTGGGAATTGGAGGACTCAGGGTTCTCACAAGACTTATGGGGTTACTACTTTCGGTCATTGCCATCCAGTTTGTAATAAGTGGCCTTGAAGCTCTATTAAATAAATAAAATTATCCATATTGACATAGCATTTTTTCAACTTAACTTAAGTTAAGAAAATATGAGATTAAGGAGGTAAAAACTATGCGTTTTGATAGATTCACCCTAAAGGCACAGGAGATGCTTCAAGACACCCAGCAGCTTGCTGAACGTTTTGGGCACCAACAGATTGAACCCGAACATCTCCTCAAGGCCATCTTAGAGCAGAGGGATGGGGTGGTTCCTCCTCTTCTGGGAAAGATAGGAGCAAACAGGGATCAACTTATAAGTGATGTGGACCATTCCTTAGAGAGGCTTCCAAAGGTGTCTGGTTATTCACAGATATATATATCTCCCAGGTCAAAGTCGGTGCTTGACAGATCCTTTCAAGAGGCAGAGCAGATGAAGGATGATTATGTGGGTGTGGAACATATCCTGCTATCCCTTTTAGATGAAGGAGGAGATGCATCCAAGATACTGCTAAATGGAGGTGTTACCCGTGATGTGGTCCTTAAGGCATTAAAAGAGATAAGAGGGGGGCAGAGGATCACTGATCCTACCTCTGAAGATAGATACCAGGCACTGGAAAGATTTACTCGCAATCTCACCTCTATTGCCGCTCAGGGCAAGTTAGATCCAGTAATTGGAAGGGATGAAGAGATAAGGAGAGTGATACAGGTCCTGTCTCGCAGAACCAAAAACAATCCGGTGCTTATTGGAGAGCCAGGGGTAGGTAAGACCGCAATTGTGGAAGGTCTTGCTCAGAGGATTGTGCAGGGGGATGTTCCAGAGACCTTAAAAGGTAAGAGGGTTGTGGCACTGGATATGGGAGCTCTTATTGCAGGTGCAAAATTTAGAGGAGAGTTTGAAGACAGACTCAAGGCAGTAATTAAAGAGATTACAGAATCTGAAGGCCAGATAATCCTCTTTATTGATGAGCTTCACACCTTAGTAGGTGCTGGGGCTGCAGAAGGCGCCATGGATGCCTCTAATATGTTAAAGCCCCCTCTTGCACGAGGTGAGCTCAGGTGTATTGGGGCAACCACCATTAAAGAATACAGGAAGTATATAGAAAAGGATGCGGCCTTAGAGAGACGCTTTCAGCCTATACTGGTTGAAGAGCCATCAGTTGAAGATACCATATCCATATTAAGGGGGCTGAAGGAGAAATACGAGGTTCATCACGGAGTCAGGATAAAGGACTCCGCCCTGGTAGCTGCTGCTACCCTATCCCATAGATATATAACAGATCGTTATCTGCCAGACAAGGCAATCGATCTGATCGATGAGGCCACAAGCAGACTTAGGATTGAGATAGACAGTATGCCATCTGAAATCGATGAGATTCAGCGTAAGATCACTCAGCTTGAAATTGAAAGGGAGGCATTGCGTAAAGAGACAGATGAAAGCTCTAAAAACAGGATAGAGGAGATAGAAAGAGAAATTTCAGAACTTAAGGCTGAAATGGATAAACTGAGCGAACACTGGAGAAGAGAAAAGGAGATAATTACAAAGATAAGGGAGATAAAGGAGCAGATTGATTCCACTAAGACACAGGCCCAGCTTGCAGAAAGAGAAGGAGATCTTACAAAGGCGGCAGAGCTAAAATATGGAAGACTTATTGAACTTCAAAAGGAGCTTGAAAGGTTAAATCAGGAGCTTTCCCAGATTCAATCTCAGAGAAAGATGCTAAAAGAAGAGGTGGACAGCGAAGATATTGCCCAGATTGTGTCAAAATGGACCGGGATTCCTCTTTCTAAGCTTATGGAAAGTGAAAAGGAAAAGCTGCTTCATATGGAAGAGAGGCTCAGCAGAAGGGTAGTAGGGCAGAAGAGGGCAATAGAGGTGGTCTCTAATGCGGTGCGCAGGGCAAGAAGTGGCCTTCAGGATCCAAACAGGCCCATTGGATCCTTTCTCTTTATGGGACCCACCGGTGTGGGTAAGACAGAGCTTGCAAAGGCACTTGCAGAATTCTTATTTGATGATGAAAGATATATGATCCGTATAGATATGACAGAATATATGGAAAGACACTCCGTTGCCCGTCTCATTGGAGCTCCTCCTGGATATGTGGGATATGAGGAAGGGGGGCAGCTTACTGAGGCAGTCAGAAAACATCCCTACTCTGTTATCCTTTTTGATGAGATAGAGAAGGCTCATCCTGAAGTCTTTAATGTGCTTTTACAGATTCTTGATGATGGAAGGATGACAGATGGAAAAGGTAGAACAGTGGACTTCAAAAACACCGTGATTATCATGACATCCAATGTGGGAAGCCAGTGGATAGAGGAGCTTGGCGGAAGAGATGAGGAGGAGATGAGAAAGAGGGTTATGGATGCCCTGAGACAGACATTTAGACCTGAGTTTTTGAACCGAATTGATGAGATCATTATCTTCAATTCCTTAGAGATGGAACACATAAAACAGATAGTGGACATCCAGATGGAGCTATTAAATGCCAGGCTTAAAGAGAGGAGGATTCAGATAGAGCTAACCGATAAGGCAAAGGAATTCATTGCCCGCAAGGGCTATGATCCTGTATACGGGGCAAGACCACTTAAGAGGGCGATTCAGAACCTGATCCAGGATCCCCTTGCAGTAAAGATACTTGATGGTAGCATCTGTGAAGGGACTCATGTTATAGTGGATGAAAGAGGAGGGGAGCTTATATTTAATA